>JBIKWU010000170.1:0-8442 GCA_044356115.1 Burkholderiaceae bacterium | reverse complement strand
ACGATATCCGAGCCGTCCGCCGAGACGATTGCACAGGCCATCGAGGGCAGCCTCGCCGCGATCGATGCGCTCATCATGACCATCCAGCCGGGCGTCTACCGGCTTGCCGTGCACGTGCTGGGCGATCGTCATGACGCCGCCGACGCCACCCAGGAGATCCTGCTGAAGGTGCTCACGCATCTGGCAGGGTTTCGGGGGAAAGCGGCCTTCTCCACCTGGGTGTGGCGGGTTGCCCACAACCACCTGCTGACCGCCCGCACCCGCCGCAAGGAATCGCCGGAGGTGTCGCTCGAGGATATCGCCGAGCGCCTGGGCCAGGGGCTGGATTTCACCGCCACGCTGGCGCATGCGCGTGGCGAGCCCAGCCCCCTGAGCCCGCAGGACAAGCTGGAGGCCCGGCAACTGGCGCTGGCCTGCACGCAGTCGATGCTGATGGCGCTCGACCGCGAGCAGCGGCTGGTCTATGTGATCGACACCGTCTTCGGACTCGATTCAAGGCAGGCCGCTGCGATCGTGGGCATCTCGGCCGACGCCTACCGGCAGCGGCTGTCGCGGGCGCGGGCACGGCTCGACGCATTCATGGGCGACCATTGCGGCCTGGCCAATCCGCAGGCCGCATGCCGTTGCGAGCGGCAACTGCCTGCGGCGCGGCATGTGGCCTCGGCGCGGGGCCCCGATCGCAGTGCCGTCGTCGCCATCCATCGCGAGGAGATGCAGGAGGCCGAGCGCCACTTCGCCGCCTTCACCCGGGTGTGCGACGCGGCATCGGTGCTGCGCGGGCATCCGGCCTATCAGGCACCCGAAAGCATGCGCGCGGCAATCCGCGCCGTGCTTGCCCAGGAGGGCTTCCTGCAGCGTGGTACGCCCCAATGACGAATCCTGAGGGGACGGGCCACCCGATGGCCCTGAAGGCACGCGACGGGATCACGCTGAAGGCCTTCCTGTATGAGCCGTCCGCCCTGACCGGACGGCATGTGCTCGTGGCCGGGGGGCTGGCCATGCCACAACGCTTCTACGCACCCTTTGCCAGTTGGCTCGCCAGGCGGGGCCACCGGGTGCTCACCTTCGACCTGCGCGGCACAGGCGCCTCGCGCGCGCCCGAGCACCGCCGCTCGCTGCGCGGACTCGATGCCGACATGCTGACCTGGGCACGCCAGGACTTCCCGGCCGCCGTCGCCGCCCTCCATGGCATGGCCAGGGACGCTCCGGTGGCGGTCATCGGGCACAGCCTGGGCACCCACCACGCCGCCATGACCGATGCGATCACCCAGGCCCGCATCGACATCGTGCTCGCGGTTGCGGCCGGATCGGGGTACTGGCGCGACTGGTCTGCGCCCTCGCGCCGTCTTGCGCCACTGATGCTGCATGTGGCGGCTCCGCTGCTCACACCCCTGTTCGGCTACTTCCCCGGCAAGGCGCTGCGCATGGTTGGCGACATGCCCTCGCCGGCGATCCGGCAATGGACTCGCTGGTGCCGGCACCCCGATTTCGCCTGGGGCGTCGAGCCCGAGGCGATCCTGCCCGCCCTGCGATCAGCGCGCTTCCGCATCCAGGCCTACCGATTCACCGACGACGAAGCCATGTCCGACACCTGCACACGCAAACTGCTTGCCGCCATGCCCAACGCGAACGCCACCCTCCATGCCATCGACCCGGCCAATCTCGGACTGCGCCGCATCGGCCACGCCGGCGCCTTCAGGCCGCAGGCCGCCGAGCGCCTGTGGCCGATCTTCGATGAGGCTCTTCGTCAGGCATCCGCCCAGGCGCGCTCATGAGCACCGACAAGTCACTCGTGCCGCCGGGCTTCGGCCCCATCCTGCGCAGCAGCCCGGTCCTCGATGCCCTCGGCGGGTTCATGAGCCGCGGCGACGGCGATGCGCTCGAGATAGGGATGCTGGTCGGGCCCGCCCACCTGAATGCACGCGGGCGACTGCACGGCGGCGTGACGGCCACGCTGCTCGATGTGGCCGTCGGCTACATGCTCGCGGCGCGCACCGGCGGACGTCGACGGTTGACCGCGCGGCTGACCATCGATTACCGGTCGGCAGCCGACGAAGGGGAATGGCTGCAGGTCTTTCTGGACCGCGCCGACGAGGAGGGACGCAAGACCCATGCCCTGGGTCGGTTGATGGCGGGCGAGCGGCTGGTCGCCGAGGTGACGGTGCTGTTCATCGACGCGCCGCGATGAAGGCATCGAGCAGCGCCGTGGTCTGCTGCGGCGCATCGACCACCGAGATGTGCGCGGTGTCGAGGACCTCGAACCGGCCTCGTGGCAGGGTGGCGGCGGCGACCCGCAGGCTTTCCGGGGGATACATCGCGTCATGACGGCCAACCACGAATAGCGTGGGAGTGTCGATGCCGCTCATGCGCGACGCAAGCGGCGCGCGTTCGAGCAGCACCGAGCGCACCGCCCGCGCGAGCGCTGCGCCGTCGGCGTCGCGAAGATGGCGGTGGAAGTCATCCAGCGCCGGGCCCCCGCGTTCGCGGGTGGCGGGCAGGAAGAAGGCGCGAGCAACGCCGTTGCGATAGGCGGGCGTGCCGTGGATCCAGCGTGCGCCCCAGGCGATGAAGCGGTCGCCGTAGCCCGGACCGTTCGGCGCCGTGTACACCGGGGTATTGAGCATGACCAGCGCGCGGACGCGCTGCGGATGGGCCAGGGCGAACTCGCCGCCAACCAGTCCGCCCCATGAAGTGCCCACCACGATGACCGGCTGCACGATCCCCAGCGCGCGCAGCACTTCGACGAGCGCATGACCGCACTGGGCCATCGAGAATGTCCCGGGCGACGAACCGCTCTCGCCATGGCCCGGGCCATCAACGGCAACGAGACGGTGGCGGCCACGCCAGGCCTCGATCTGGGTCCGATAGATGCGGTGGTCAGTCAGGATGGATGACCACAGCACGATCACGTCGCCCGCCTCGGGTGCAGGGCCGGTATCGCGAACCGCCAGCCGTCCGACCGTGGTGGGAATCAGCCTGGCCGTGAGCGGCCATCCGGAAGACGCGGCAGCGCTGCTGCCCAGCGCAGGCAGCTTCGTCAGATCGGGCGGGCGGGGTGCGGATTCGGTCATCTCCTGAGCCTTTCATCGGGGAACCCAGGCCGAGTATGGGCACTTGCCCCCTTGATGTAAACATCGTTAACATAGACGCATGTCTGTTCCTTCGATTGCTTCTCATGCGATTGCCGCGGCGCATGAGACCAGGCGCTTTCACCACGGCAACCTGCGGCAGGCGCTGCTCGATGCCGCGCTCGCCGCGCCCGACATCGAAAACCTCTCGCTCAGGCAGCTCGCCGCCAGCGTTGGCGTCACGGCTGCTGCCGCTTACCGGCACTTCAGCGGCCGCGAAGACCTGCTCGACGAGGTCGCGCGCATCGGCTTCGCGCGGCTCGAAGCGCGCTTTGCCGCTGCGTTCGACATCGCCCGGCCGCCGGTCAGCGCCGTTGACGCGCAAGCGCGCATGCAGCGCCTGGCGCAGGCCTACCTCGCCTTCGCAGATGAAGAGCCCGCGCTGTGGCGGCTGATGTTCGGCGCGCTGGCGGCTACCTACCGTGACGGAGCGCGCCCGATCGATCGCCGCAACAGCTACGACTACCTGCCCGCAGCGCTGCTCGGTCTGCACCTGAGCGGCGTGGTTGCGCGCGCACCCGATGAACGCGACGCGTTCTTCGCCTGGAGCGTGATCCACGGCGCGGCCACGCTGCGCGCCGGGCACGTGAACGCCGCGCTCGGCTCCGTCACCGATCTGTCCTCCAGTCTGGTCGCCCGAGTGATCCGGGCGCTGGCCTGACATCCACGGGGAGTTTCCATGAGCACGTCACCCGCCGACAGCCTTCCCTTCTGGATGAAGGGCGCCCTTGCGCCTGTGCGCGAGGAAGTCATGGCCTTCGATCTCGAGGTCGAAGGCGAGATACCGCGCGGCCTGAACGGGCTTCACGCGCGCAACGGGGCCAACCCCAGGCGAGGCGTGTCGGGGCACTGGTTTCTCGGCGACGGCATGGTGCACGGTGTGTCGCTGCGCGAGGGGCGCGCCGAGTGGTACCGCAACCGGTGGGTGCGCACCCCGCGCTTTGCCGGGGAGCCTCGCACGCCCGACACCCTCCACGATCTCCGCTATGCGCTGGCCAACACCCATGTGATGGCCCACGGCGGTCGCATCATGGCTCTGGTCGAGAACGCGTTGCCCGTGGAACTCGGCCCCGAGCTCGACACCCTGGGGCCCGTCGATTTCGACGGCGCGCTGACCACGCCCTTCACGGCGCACCCCAAGGTGTGCGCCCTCACCGGCGAGATGCATTTCTTCGGCTACCGGGTGCTGCCCCCCTACCTCACCTATCACGTCGCGCATCGCTCCGGGCATCTGCTGCGCAGCGTGTCCATCCCGGTGCCGGCGCCCACCATGGTTCACGACATGGCGCTCACGGCTCGCCACGTGATCTTCATGGACCTTCCGGTGGTCTTCGATCCCGCGATGGCGCGGCTGGGCACCATGCCCTTCGCCTGGAGCGACAGCCATCGGGCGCGGCTGGGCATCCTGCCGCGCGGGGCGCCGGTCGAGGCGCTGCGCTGGGTGGATGTCGACCCCTGCTACGTCTATCACGTCGCCAACGCCTACGACACCGACGACGGCGAGATCGTCATCGACGTGGCATGGTACGCCGAGCACTGGCGAGGCGGCCCTTCGCCGAGCTTCTTCGATGCCGCCCGAATGAAGCGCTGGCGCATCGCGCCCGGAGCCTCGCGCGCGACCGAGGCCTTCCTCGACGATCGCAGCGTGGAATTCCCGCGCATCGACGATCGCCGCTGCGGCCTGCCGCACGACACCATCTACGCGGTGCTCACCGAGGGCGATCTCGCGGGCGGGGCCTTCCACGCCCTGATCCAGTACGACCTGCGGGCCGGCACGTCGGTGGTTCGCGACTTCGGCGGCGGCGTGCCCAGCGAGTTCTCGATCGCGCCCGACCCCGCCGACGGGCGCGCCTATGCAGTGGGCTTCGTGTTCGATCCGGCACGCGACACCAGCGATCTCTTCATCCTCGATGCCAGCGACATCTCGCGACCGCCGGTGGCCAGGGTGAAGTTGCCGCGCCGCGTGCCCCAGGGTTTCCACGGATCGTGGATGCCCCGCGCATGAACGCGCCCGCAAGCCCGACGCCGATCGACATCCAGCACAGGGAGTTCACGACATGATCCTGCACGATCTCGCCCCCGGCATGCACCCGCGCCGAGTTCGCATCCTTCTTGCCGAGAAGGGCGTCGCCATCGAGCGCCGGGAAGTCGATGCGATGGCCGGCGCCAATGCCGCGCCTGCCTTCCGGACGCTCAACCCGCTTGGCAAGCTTCCCGTGCTCGAACTCGACGACGGGAGCACGATCAGCGAGTCACTGGCGATCTGCCGCTACCTCGACGCGCTCCATCCCGAGCCGCCCCTGATGGGACGCTCGCCGCGCGAGAGGGCGCACATCGACATGTGGACGCTGCGCATGGAGTACGAGCTCTCCCGGCCGATCGCCGACGTCTTCCTGCACAGCGGCGAGTTCTACAGGAACCGGATCGCCCAGGTCCCGGAGCTTGCCGCATGGGCGCGCGCCAGGGCGCTAGAGACCATGGCATGGCTCGATCGCGAACTCGCCGAGCGCAGCTTCATCGCCGGATCGCACTACTCCATGGCCGACATCGTCGCGCAGTGCGCGCTGGTCCTTGGCAAGGCCGTTGCCTTGCGCCCGCCCCCGGAGCTCGGCCATCTGTCGCGGTGGTTCTCGGAGGTGGCTGCCCGGCCTACCGCCCGTGCGTAGCAACCGGCCTGCCGTCCGCAGCGCAGCCATGTCACGCATCGCCCTCTTCGGTTCGACCGGGCTGACCGGCAGCCTGGTGCTCGCCGGCGCGCTCGAGCGAGGCCACGAGGTGGTGGCGCTCGTGCGCGATCCCGGCAGGCTGGCGGCACGGCACCCGCATCTCACGGTTCTGGCCGGCAGCCCGATCACGCCCGAAGACGTCGAGCGCTGTGTGCGCGGTGCGGATGCCGTCATCCATTGCCTGGGAATCGGCGGCCGCGGCAGCGGCGAGCGCACGACGCTCGTGTCCGACTCGGTTCGCCTGGTGCTGGCAGCCATGCAGCGGCACGGCACGGGCCGCATCGTGTGCATGTCGAACGTGGGGGCGGGCGGCAGCGGCACATGGCTAGCCAACCGGCTGGTCATCCCGTTCTTCCTGCGCTGGCTCAGACCGATCATCGATGACAAGGACCGCATGGAGGCGGCGCTGCGCGAAAGCGCGCTCGAGTGGGTGTCGGTGCGCCTGCCCAACATCGTCGAGGGGCCCGCACGTCCCGTGCGCACGAGCGACGACGGCCGATCGATCGGCCTGTCGATCACGGCGGGCTCGGCGGCGGGGTTCCTGCTCGATTGCCTGGATGGCTCGCGCTTCCTGCGCAAGGCTCCCAGCGTGAGCAACTGAGCGCCCGATCGGCACGATTCCCCGGGCAGGCTCCGCGATAATGCCGGGGTCCCACGTGGATCCCGACCCGGAGCTCCCTCCATGACACGCCTCGTGATCGCCAGCCAGTTCGGCGAGGAGTTCGACGGCTGGCTGCGCGCGGCGCGGCCGGATGTCGATGTCGTTTCCTTGCCGCCGGTGCTCGATGCCCCCCCGCCGCCCCAGGCCTCGGTGCTGCTCGCCGTGCCGGTGTCGGCCGAGGTGCGCGCGCGCCCGGAGCCCGCAGGCTGGCCCTACGGACTGCGCTGGGTGCAGCTCAACTCCACCGGCTACAACAACTACCCGCCGTGGATGCTGCGCGGACCGCTGGTCACGAGCGCCCACGGCACCTCCTCCGAGACCATCGCCGACTGGGTGCTCGCCTGCGTGCTGCAGCGCGCGCTGCGTCTGCCCGAGCGGCGGGCGCGCAAGCGCCAGGACTGGCGGCGCACGGCGGCGCCGGCGCTCGCCGGAAGCACGCTCGGGCTGTTCGGCTTTGGCGGCATCGGTCGCGCGCTCGCGCGGCGGGCGCTGGCGCTGGGCCTGCAGGTCCGGGCCCTGCGTCGTCAGTCCGGCGCCCTGGACATGGAGGGCGTGCAGCAGGCCGACGGCATCGACGACCTGATGGCCACCAGCGATCACCTCGCGCTGGTGGCACCCGGCACCGAGGCCACGCGCCATGTCGTCAACGCGCGCACGCTCGCGCTCGCGCGCCCGGGCCTGCACCTGATCAACGTGGCCCGCGGCAGCCTCGTCGACCAGCAGGCCCTGATCGAGGCGCTCGACGCGGGCCGGCTGAGCTGGGCGAGCCTGGACGTGACCGAGCCAGAGCCCTTGCCCGAGGGCCATCCGCTCTACGCGCATCCGAAGGTGTTCCTCACGCCGCACACCTGCGCGATCAGCCCGCAGGTCCGCCATGCGGTGTTCGCCAAGTTCATGCGCAGCCTGAAGGCCTGGGAGGCGGGCGGCATGCCCGAGGATCCGGTCGATCTCGAACGCGGCTACTGACGCGCGCGGCCGACGGGGTGCGGAGCGGCTACCTGGCCGAAACCTCGATGCCGCGGTTGCGCGGTGGCGGCTGGCAGTCGCCGCGGCGACGCGCCTCCAGGAAGGCGGCGATGGTCTGGATCGCAAGGGCTTCCGTGCGCTGCGACAGGCCATTGCCGGCGAAGTGCATGTGCGTTGCGCCGTCGATCACGCCCAGCCACTTGCATCCGGGGGGCAGGCTCGCAAAGGGCTCGGTTCGTGTCTCCCACGAGTTGCCGCCGAGTTCGGTGTCGCGTGTTCCGGTGAGCAACAGCGTCGGCTTGCGGATGCCCGACCAGGCGTTCCCGGGAAAGATCGGCCCGGAGCCCTGTGGCGACAACGCGATGTAGGCGGTGAAGGCGTCGGAGCCTTCGAGTCCCAGCCGGTTGCGTGCGCCCGCCTCGATCATCGCCGTGGCAGCCCCCATCGAATGGCCGATCAGGACCGACTCGTTCGAGGCGCACTGCGCCGCCGCCCAGCGGCGCGCGGCCGCGATGTCCATGAACCGGCCCTCGTAGGCCCGCGGGTCGGTGATCAGATCGGCCAGTCCCTCGCGAAGGCCGCTGCCTCGCACATGCTCGCGCAGCGCCTGACGGCCGCTCTCGGGATGACCCATCACGACCGCGAGGTAGCCCTGCGAGCCCATGGCCTCACCGAGGTAGCGGTAGCCCTGGGCAGATCCGCCGGCGCCGGGTGAGACCAGGGCAATGCCGCGACAGGGCCCGCCGGCCGGGGGGTAGACGGTCAGCTCGAAGGGCGTGCGATCCTGCCGCCGCAGGGAGATCCTCTCCTCGGCGCCCGAGGCTGTGATCACCGTGGCGAGCAGGAGGAGAGCGGTGACGTCACGCACGAGGTTCATCATCGGTGCTCACTGGAAGCAGAGGTGGTCCCAGACACCCTGCACATCGAAGGCGGGCGCTGCCGCGGTGCTGGCAGGATTGGG
>JBIKWU010000169.1:0-8467 GCA_044356115.1 Burkholderiaceae bacterium | reverse complement strand
CCGACCCGGGCAGGCCCGCCACGCGCCAGATCGCGCCGGTGCTGCGCGGCATGGCCTGGATGGCCATTGGCGGCCTCACCCTGTGCACCATGAACGGGGTGATGCGCATCCTCACCCAGCAGCTCGACCCCTTGCAGTCGCAGTTCCTGCGCTACGTGTTCGGGCTGGCGGTGATGCTGCCCATGGTCCTGCGCGACGGCCTGGCCGCCTACCGGCCCAACAACCCGCGCGGCCAGTGGTGGCGCGGCCTGGTCCACACCGCGGGCCTGAGCCTGTTCTTCCTGGCGCTGCCCCACCTGCCGCTGGCCGATGTCACCGCCATGCAGTTCACCAGCCCGATCTTCGTGCTGATCGGCGCGGCCCTGGTGCTGCGCGAGAAGGTCAGCGCCGCCCGCTGGCTGGCCGCCGGGGTGGGGCTGGCCGGCGTGCTGATCGTGCTCGGCCCGCACCTCTCGGGCGCGGGTTCGGGCTGGTGGAGCCTGGTGATGCTGGCGGCCTCGCCGCTGTTTGCCGCCTCGTTCCTCATCAACAAGGCGCTCACCCGCCAGGATTCGCCCAGCGTGATCGTGTTCTGGCAGAACGTGGCCGTGATGCTGCTCACCCTGCCGCTTGCCGTCCCCAACTGGCGCGACCCCAGCGGCCTGCAGTGGGCCCTGTTCCTGCTGTGCGGGCTGCTGGGCACCGTGGCGCACCTGTGCATGACCCGGGCCTTCAGCCTGGGCGACATCTCGGCGCTGCAGCCGATCCGATTCCTCGACCTGATCTGGGCGGCGCTGCTGGGCCTGGCCCTGTTCGGCGACACGCCCACACCCACCGCGCTGCTCGGCGGCGCGGTGATCGTCGGGGCCACCTTCTGGATCGCGCGGCGCGAATCGGCGCGGGGCTAGACTCAGCTCAGAGCAGCGACGCCACCCGCGCCAGGCCCTCGTCGGCCACCGGCAGGGGCTGCACCAGCGCCAGCCGGATGAACTCGCGGCCGCTGTTGCCGCCATCGGGCGCCGGCTGGGTGAGGTACTCGCCGGGCAACACCTTGAGGGCGCGCTCGGCCCAAAGCCGCCGGGTGAGCGCGGCGCCATCGGGCACCCGCAGCCACACGAAGAAGCCGCAGGGCGGGCGCCGGTAGCCGGGGTAACCGGCGAAGTGACGGTCGGCCAGGTCGAAGCGCGCGCGCAGGCGCTCGCGCATCAGCGCCACGTGCGCGTCGTCGGACCAGAGCGCGGCGGCGGCCGCCTGCAGCGGCGCGGGCGTGCAGGCCGTGCCGTTGAGCCGGACCTTGTTGAGCGCGGCCACCACACGGGCGTCGCCGGCCACGAAGCCCGAGCGCATGCCCGCCGCGCTCGAACGCTTGGACAGGGAGTGCAGCACCAGCACGTTGTCGAGCCAGCCGGGCGAGTCATCGGCCCGGGCCAGCACCTCGAGCGCGCCCACCGGCGGGTGGCCGTCGTGCAGTTCGGCGTAGCACTCGTCGAACACCACCACGAAGCCGTGGCGCCGCGCCAGCGCGACCGCCTGCACCATGCGCTCGGGCGCCAGCACCTGGCCCTCGGGATTGGAGGGCGAGCAGAGGTAGAGGATGCCGGTGCGGGCGAGCGTGGCCTCGTCGATCGCGTCAAGGTCGATCTCGAAGCGCGGAAACCCGCTCTGCGGCAGGTAGACCGGCGAGGCACCGGCCATGATCGCGGCCGCCCGGTAGGTCTGGTAGAAGGGATTGGGCATCAGCGCCAGCGGCTGCGCGCGCGTCTGGCCGATGGCCACCGAGGCCGCCAGGAAGAGCGCCTCGCGGGTGCTGGCCACCGAGGAGAGTTCCCGGTCAGGCCGCACCCGGCCGCGCGCGCCGGGGTAGCGGCGATCGATGTAGCCGGCCACCGCCGCGAGGAAGGCCGGCGTGCCCAGCGAGGGCGGGTAGCGGTTCCAGTCGTGGGCATGGGCGGCCACCGTCTGCGCCAGCAGGGCCGGGGGCTCGTCCTGCGGTTCGCCCACGTGCATCAGGATGGGCGCGACGCCCGGCGCAGGCTGCAGGTCGGCGATCAGCGCGTCGAGGCGGCGGAACGGCGATTCGAACTGGTCGATGCGTTCATTCAGGTGCAGGGTCATGCGCAGATCCTGGGAGCGGCTTGGCGCCGCGCGGCGGGCTGATCGGGGCCGGATTGAGACAACACAGGGCGGCCGGCCAGGGCCAAGGCGATGATCGCACGGCCTGTTACCCGAGAGGTGCGTCCATGGTCCCGAAAGCCCCTTGGCGGGCGGCGCTGGTCGCCACCCTGCTGCTGATCGCCGCCGCGCCGGCGGTCGCCCAGGTGAAGCCCGCCGCCGATCGCGGCGCCCTGCTCTACGACACCCACTGCATCGGCTGCCACGGCACCAAGGCGCACTGGCGCGATCGCCGCCTGGTCACCGACTGGCCGAGTCTGAACGCCCAGGTGCGGCGCTGGCAGGAGACGCAGGGGCTCGACTGGACACCGGACGACATCGCCGCGGTGGCCGGCTACCTGAACACGCGCTTCTACCGCCTCAGGCCGGTGGGCGATGCCGGGCCGGCAGCCAGCGCCTGCTCGGCCACCCGATCGGCCAGCGGCTGCCACACCGAGGGCGGCAGGTCATGACCCATGTCCTCGATCTCGTGCAGCCGCGCCCCGGGGATGGCCGCCGCGAGCGCCCGGCCGTGGGCAGGCGGCAGCAGCGGATCGGCGAGGCCGTGCACCACGGTGACCGGCAGGCGCAGCCCCGAGAGCGCCACGGTGCGGTCGCCGCCGGCCATGATCGCGGCCAGTTGCCGGGCCGTGCCCTCGGGCCGCCAGGCGCGGGCGGCCGCGAGCTCGATGCGCTGACGCAGGCCCTCGGCATCGCGCGCGCTTTCGGCGCTGCCCAGCAGGGTGAGCAGGCCGGCCAGGTGGGTCACGAGCGCCGGCAGGTCACGCGGGTCGGGCCGATGCGCGCCGTCGGCGTCGGGCGGCAGACGACGCACCGCGGGCGGCCGGGCAAGCATCGCGGCACGCACCCGGCCGCTGGGCCCGGGCAGTCCGCGCGCGCCCGGCGTGGACATCACCAGGGTGAGGCCGCGCACCCGCTGCGGCGCGCGCAGCGCGGCCACCTGGGCGATCATGCCGCCCATCGAGGCACCCACCAGATGCGCCGAGGGCAGGCCCAGCGCATCGAGCACCCCGAGCGCATCGTCGGCCATGTCCTGCAGGGTGTAGGACGACCTGACCGGCAGGCGCAGCGAATGGCGCAGGCCCAGCCAGGCAAGGTTGGGCAGACCATGGGCCGGAAAATCGGCCGACAGGCCGGCATCGCGGTTGTCGATGCGAATCACCCGCAGGCCCTGCCTGGCCAGCATCGCCACGAAGGGCTCGGGCCAGGCCACCAGCTGCATGCCCAGACCCATCAGCAGCAGCACCGGCGGGCCCGAGGGCGGGCCCTGGTCGTCGACCTCGATCGGGATGCCGTTGGCGATCACGCGCATGGCCGGTGCCCGGTTCAGACGAAACGCACCGGCTGCTCGGCCGGCAGGGCGCGGGCGCGCAACTGGCCGCAGCCGCCGTCCACGCTCTGGCCGGCCGACTGGCGCAGCTTGGTGAGCACCCCGCGCCGATGCAGCGCCAGGGCCATGGCCTGGGCGCGGGCGGGGTCGGGCCGCCGCCACGGCAGGCCCTCGACCGCGTTGTAGGGGATGAGGTTCATCACCGCGTACTGCCCGGCGAGCAGCGCGGCGATCGCCTCGACCTCGTCGTCACCATCGTTCACGCCGGCGAGAAGCGTCCACTGGTACTGCACCGGATAGCCGGTGAGCCTCCCATAGGCCTGGGCGAGCGCGACCAGTTCGGCCGGATCGATGGCCGGCGCGCGCGGCAGCAGGCGGGCCCGCAGATCGGCCCGGGTGGTGTGCAGCGAAAGTGCCAGCGCCGGGCGAACCGGCCCCTCGGGCAGGCGCTCGAAGACCCGGCGATCGCCCACCGTGGAGAAGACCAGGTTCTTGTGCCCGATGCCGCCATCGGTGCCCAGCAGCGCGATCGCCTCGAGCACCGCATCGAGGTTATGGGCCGGTTCGCCCATGCCCATGAACACCACCTTGCGCACCGGCCGCAGCGCGCGCGCCAGGGCCACCTGCGCCACGATCTCGGCGCTGCCAAGCTGGCGCAGCAGGCCTTCGCGGCCGGTCTGGCAGAACGTGCAGCCCACCGCGCAGCCCACCTGCGTGGACACGCACAGGCCACCACGCGGCAGCAGCACGCTCTCGACGGTCTGGCCGTCGGCCAGCGCCACCAGCAGCCGCTCGGAACCGTCATCGGCCGGGTGGCGCGAGACCAGCCGCGCCAGGCCGGCGAGTTCGTCGCGCAGGGCCGGCAGCGCATCGCGCATCGCCAGCGGCAACCACTGCGCCGGCCGCCGCGGGCCGTGATCGGGCGGCAGGGCCTGCGACCAGCCCTGCAGCGCCCAGCGCTGGTGGGCGGCATTCGCGCCACAGGCGCGCAGGCGGTCACGGATCGACTCGATTCGCATGGCCGGGCCGATTATAGTGAGCGGCGGGCGCGCGCCGTGCATGGCGTGTCCCGACCCTCAACCCGTCCCACGAAAGCCTCGCCATGCGTCGCCTCTCACGGATTCTCCTTGCCGCGCTGCTCGTCACCAGCCTGGGCGGCTGCGGCCTCCTGGCGGCTCCCTGCCGGGTCGCCTCGGCGGTGATCAAGATCATCCCGGTGGTGGGCCACGCGGCCGCGGTGCCCACCGATGCCTGCGCTGCCGCCCTCGATCCCTGATCCGGCGGCGTGAGCCTGCGGCTGCGCCGCCTGCGCCGCTGATCCGGCCACCGAGAACGTGTCGATCCTGCACCGGCTGCCCGGGCTGCTGATGCTCGCCGGGCTGCTGGCGGTGGGTGGTTCGCTGCACATGCGCGACCGCCTGCCGGGACCGGCAGGGCTGCTGCCCGACATCCATGCCGAGCCCATCCAGGAGATCGAGCCACGCCAGCCCTTCCGCCACCGGGTGGGCGAGGTCGAGTACACGGTGAAACCACTGTTCCGCTACCAGATCAGCGGGCTGGTGGTCAGCCGTCACGACGCCGGCGTATGGTGGGACATCGTCCACCGCAAGGACTGGCGTGATCACCTCAACGTGGTCGACCTGTGCGTGATCTGGGGCCGCAATGCCCGCACCGGCGCCTACCAGGGCCTGCGCTTCTGGAGCGAGATCTTCACCTGCAACGCGGCCACCGACTCGGGCGAGGCGTGGGCGCGGTTCGACGAAAACGCGCTCTCGAACAACCATCTGCTGGCGAGCGACCCGCGGCTGGTGCGCCTGCTGCGCTCGGTGCGCCCGGGCGATCAGGTCCGGGTCGAGGGCTACCTGGCCGAGTACTCCCACCAGCAGGGCCGATCCTTCCGGCGCGGCACGTCCACCGTGCGCACCGACCGCGGTGACGGCGCCTGCGAGACCATCTGGGTCACCGAGGCTCAGGTGCTGCGCACGGCCAACCGCGGCTGGCGTCTGCTGATGCCGCTCGGGCTCGGTGCGATCGCCCTGTCGGTGCTGCTGTGGTGGTTCGTGCCGCTGCCGCGGCTCAGTGACTGAGCCGCGGCAGCGCCTGACCGGGCACGCCCGAAGCGGATCGCCGCGCGCGGCGGAGCCCGCAGCGCCGCTGACGCGCGCCTCGGAACGCCTCGGGTTTCACCCTTCGCACTCTTTGCGGCCCCGGCGCGGCCCTATGGCAGACTGACCCTGATCGCATCGCGGAATTTCATCCTAGGAGACAGGGCATGAGCTGGCAGCCGGAGCTGGACGAACTCGAGCGCCGCAGGGCATTCGCCCGCGAGATGGGCGGCGCCGACAAGGTCAAGCGGCAGCATGACGGGGGCCGGCTCACGGTTCGCGAACGCATCGACGGCATGCTCGATGCCGGCAGCTTCACCGAGGTGGGCTCCATCTCGGGCATCGGCGAGTACGACGACAAGGGCGCGCTGACGCAGCTCACACCCGCCAACTGCGTGTTCGGCCGCGGCAAGGTCGATGGCCGTCCGGTGGTCATCGTCGGCGACGACTTCACCGTGCGCGGCGGCTCGGCCGATGCCTCGATCAGCGCCAAGCCGCTCATGGCCGAAGAAATGGCGGCCGAATTCCGCCTGCCCATCATCCGGATCATCGAGGGCTCGGGCGGCGGCGGCTCGGTGAAGACCATCGAGACCAAGGGTGCGTCCAACCTGCCCGGCGGGGTGGGCGGCACACGTGGCTTCTACTACATGACCGCCAACCTCGCGCAGGTGCCGGTCGTAGGCCTGGGCCTGGGCTCGGTCGCGGGGCTGGGCGCGGCGCGGCTGGCCTCCAGCCATTTCTCGATCATGACCCGGGAATCGGCCATGTTCGTGGCCGGCCCGCCGCTGGTGGCCAGGCTCGGCCAGCCGCTCAGCAAGCAGGAGCTCGGCGGCGCCGAACTGCAGGCGCGTGCCGGCGGCATCGACAACGTCGCCGAGACCGAGGCGGAGGCCTTCGAGCAGGCGCGCCGCTTCCTGTCGTACCTGCCCTCGTCGGTGCACGGCCTGCCGCCGGTCACCGAGTGCCACGATGACCCCGAGCGGGCCGATGACTGGCTGCTGTCGGCCATCCCGCGCAACCGGCGCCAGATCTACAAGATGCGGCCGATCATCGAGTCGGTGGTCGACAGGGGATCGTTCTTCGAGATGGGCCGGCAGTTCGGCCGCTCGATCATCGCCGGCCTGGCACGGCTGGGCGGCCATCCCGTGATGCTGCTGGCCAGCGACCCCTACCACTATGGCGGCAGCTGGAATGCCGAGACCTGCCAGAAGGTGGTGCGCTTCGTCGACCTGGCCGAGACCTTCCACCTGCCGGTGGTCTACCTCATGGACTGCCCCGGCTTCCTGATCGGCCTCGATGCCGAGAAGACCGCCACCATCCGCCACGGCGTGCGCGCGATGGCCGCGCTGAACCAGACCACCGTGCCCTGGTGCACGATGATCGTGCGCAATGCCTTCGGCGTGGCCGGTGCGGCCCATCAGCCCGGCGCGCGGCTGTCGCTGCGCTACGGCTGGCTGTCGGCGTACTGGGGCTCGCTGCCGCTCGAGGGTGGCATCGAGGCGGCCTATCGCGCCGACATCGACGCGGCCCCCGATCCCAAGGCCAAGCTGGAGGAGATCGAGGCGCGCCTGAACGCCCTGCGCTCCCCCTTCCGCTCGGCCGAGAAGTTCTGGGTCGAGGAGATCATCGACCCGCGCAAGACCCGGTCGCTGCTGTGCGAGTTCGCGCGGCTGGCCGAGCCGGTGCGCGTGCCCGGCCGCGGCGGCAACGCGATGCGGCCCTGACCACGCCTTTCACTCCCTCCCGTTCCGCGTCCGCAACCCACACCCATCCAGAGGAGCACCCACCATGGCCCATGATCTCGTCATCCGCGGCGGCAGTCTGGTCGACGGCACCGGCAGCGAAGCCGTGCCCGGCGACATCGGCATCGACAACGGCATCATCACCGCCCTTGGCAAGGTCGACGGCAAGGGCCGTCGCGAGATCGATGCCGATGGCATGACGGTCACGCCCGGCTTCATCGACATCCACACCCACCTCGACGCGCAGATCGGCTGGGATCCCGACTGCACCCCGGTGAGCTGGCATGGCGTGACCACCGCGCTGCTCGGCAACTGCGGCGTCACCTTCGCGCCGTGCAAGCCCACCGACCGCGAGCTGCTCGCCGGCATGATGGAGACGGTGGAGGACATCCCGCGCAACGCCATCCTCACCGGCCTTCCCTGGAGCTGGGAAGACTACGGCGGCTACCTCGACGCGGTCGAGAAGATCCGCCCCGGCATCAACATCGCCGGCCTGGTAGGCCACAGCGCGGTGCGCTTCTACGTGATGGGCGAGCGCGCGGTCGAGGAACAGGCCACCCCCGAGGAACTGCAGCGCATGGCCGAGGTGGTGGGTCGATCCATCGACGCGGGCGCCGCCGGCTTCTCCATCAACCGCTTCGCGATGCACACCCTGCCCGATGGCCGCGCCATCCCGGGCACCTTCGCCGACGAGAGCGAGATCATCGCCATCTCGCGCGAAGTGGCTCGCCGCAAGGGCGTGGTGCAGGCCGTGGGCGCCGAGCTCAGCCTGCTGCAGAGCATTGCCGACTCGGCCAGCGCGCGCGTGCTGTGCAGCTATGGCGCGGGCCGCGGCGACCTCGCCGGCGCCGTGCAGCGGCGCGACGCGCTGGAGGCCATCTGCGAGGGCCGCGACATCACCGCCATCACCCAGGTGCGCAGCTCGGGCATGATCTACGGCCTGCAGGCGGCGCTGCCGGTGCGCGGCCCCACCTGGGGCCGGGTGCAGAAGCTGCCCACGCTGGCCGAGCGGGTGGCTGCGCTGCGCGACCCCGAGACCTTCGCGGCCATGGTCGAGGAGGGCAAGGCCGGCGGCTTCAAGGCCAACCTGGGCACGCCCGTCGAGGACATGTACTACATGGGCGACGCCGAGACGCCCG
>JBIKWU010000168.1:0-8483 GCA_044356115.1 Burkholderiaceae bacterium | reverse complement strand
AGCGGTCTCACCGACCATTGACAGCGGGCAAGCCAGACCTGATCCGGCCCCGCCGCCACCGCTGGTGGGCGTGATCGCGCTGCTGCTGATCGCCACCGCGATGGGCAGCAACCACGTGGCCGGACGCATGGCCTTCGACCACGGCACCAGCGTGCCGCTGGCGGTGGTCACGCGCGCCGGGGTCACGGCACTGCTCATGGCGCTGCTGGTGCGGCAGGCGGGTCTGAGCCTGGCCTTGCCGCGGGTGACGCTTGGCGGGGCCGCCGCCGCCGGGTTGCTGATGGCGCTGCAGAGCCTGTGCCTCACCAGCGCGGTGGCGCGCATGCCGGTGGCCCTCGCGCTGCTGGTGTTCAACACCTTCCCGATCATGCTGGCGCTGCTGTCATGGCTCAGCGGCGGCGAGCGCCCCAGCCGCCGCGCGCTCACCGCCATGCCGCTGGCCCTGGCCGGCCTGAGCCTGGCGCTGGGCGGACGGCCGGGCGCCTTTGCCGGCCAGCCCGGTCAGGATCTGATCGTGGGCAGTCTGCTCGCGCTGTGTGCCTCGGTGTGCTTCGGGTCGGTGCTGCTGATCACCACCCGCTGGCTGCCCGCGGTGGACGGCCGGGTTCGCACGCTGGTGCTCACCGGCGTGGTGGCCGTGGTGGGGCTGGCCGCCGCGCCCATGGCCGGCGGTCTGGTGCCGCCGCGCGACGCCACCGGATGGTATGCGCTGGCCGCGCTCACGGCGCTCTACGCAGCGGGGCTCAGTTCGCTGTTCGTGGTGCTGCCCCGACTGGGCGCGGTGAACAACGCCGCGGTGATGAACTTCGAGCCCATCGCGGCGCTGATCGGTGCCTGGCTGGTGCTGGACCAGGCCATGGGATGGCTGCAGCTGGCGGGAGCGGCGCTGGTGATCCTGGCGATCGTGCGGCTGTCCACCGGACGGCGCTGAGCGCGATGCCGTGAGCGCTTCGCGCGATGCATCGAGCGCCCGACGCGAACCCGCGAACGCCCCGCGCGATGCTCCCCGCCCCGCGCGCGACGCCTGGTGGCTCGACGACCTCGGGGTCACCGAGGACCCGACCCAGGGCCTGAGCCGGGCGCAGGCCGCGGCCGCCCTCGCGCGCCATGGTCCCAATCGCCTGGAAGACAGCCGGCCCGCGCCGCTTGCCCGCCAGTTCGCGGCGCGGCTGCGCAACCCGCTGGTGCTGGTGCTGCTCGTCGCCAGCGCGATCTCGGCCCTGTCGGGCGAATTCGCCGACGCGATGATCATCGTCGCCATCGTGCTCGCCAGCGCGACGCTGGAGTTCGTGCAGGAACACCGGGCGCAGGTGAGCGCCGAGGCCTTGCGCCGCTCGGTGAGCGTGCGCGCCCGCGTGCTGCGCGAGGGCGCGGAACTCACGCTGCCGCAGAGCGAGCTCGTGCCGGGCGATCTGGTGCTGCTGGCAGCCGGCGACCTCGCCCCGGGCGATGGCCGGGTGCTTCAGGCACGCGACTGCTTCGTCAACCAGGCCATGCTCACCGGCGAGCCCTACCCGGTGGAAAAGCGGCCGGGCACACCGGCTGCGCGCGGCGGCGATCTGCACGAGGCCACCAACGCGATCTTCATGGGCAGCGCGATCATCGGCGGCAGCGCGCGCATCCGGCTGGTGCGCACCGGCGCCGGCACCGAGGTGGGTCGCATCGCGCAGGCGCTGGCCAAACCCGCGCCGCCGAGCGCCTTCGAGCTCGGCACCCGCCGCTTCGGCATGATGATCATGCGCCTGGCCATCCTCATGGTGCTCTTCGTGCTGCTGGCCAACGCGCTGATGCACCGGCCCATGCTCGAGTCCTTCCTGTTCGCGGTGGCGCTCGCGGTGGGCCTCACGCCCGAGCTGCTGCCCATGGTGGTCTCGGTGACCCTCTCGCGCGGGGCGCTGCGTTTGGTCCGTCAGGCGGTGATCGTCAAGCGCCAGAGCGCCCTCCAGGACCTCGGCTCGATGGACGTGCTGTGCACCGACAAGACCGGCACGCTCACCGAGGCGCGCATCCGCATGGAGCGTCATGTCGATCTGCATGGCGCCGACAGCGCGCGGGTGCTGGAGATCGCCTGGCTGAACAGCTGGTTCGAGAGTGGGCTGCGCAGCCCGCTCGACGAGGCCATCCTGGCCCATCAGCCGCTCGTGCCCGGCGGCTGGCTGAAGATCGACGAGGTGCCCTTCGACTTCGAGCGCCGCCGCGTCTCGGTGCTGCTCGAGCACGGAGGCGCCCGGCTGCTGGCCGTGAAGGGCGCGCCCGACGACATCCTGCGCCTGTGCACGCGGCACGAGACGGCCCTGGGCTCGCAGGCACTGGACGAGACGACGCTCGCCACCGCGCGCGCCACCTGTGCCGCCCTCGAGGATGAAGGATTCCGGGTGCTGGCGATCGCCTCGCGGGCCGTGGACGCGGACCACCCGCACGCGGTGGTCGACGACGAGTCGCAGCTCGTGCTGGCCGGCTTCGCGGCCTTCCTCGACCCGCCCAAGGCGAGCGCCGGCGGCGCCCTGCGCGCCCTGCGCGAGAGCGGGGTGGACATCCGCGTGGTCACCGGCGACAGCGACCGCGTGGCCCGCCATGTCTGCGCGCAGCTTGGCCAGCCGGTGCGCGGTGTGCTCACCGGCACGCAGATCGCGGCCATGGACGAGGTGGCGCTGCGCGCGAGCGTGGAAGGCGCCAACCTCTACTGCCGGGTGAACCCGGCGCAGAAGCTGCGCGTGATCCAGGCCATCCGCGCCGGCGGCCATGTGGTGGGCTACCTGGGCGACGGCGTGAACGACGCGCCCTCGCTGCACGGCGCCGACATCGGGCTGTCGGTGGACTCGGCGGTGGACGTGGCCAAGGCCGCGGCCGACGTGATCCTGCTGCGCCAGGATCTGCAGGTGCTGCACGAGGCGGTGCTCGAGGGCCGACGCACCTTCGGCAACATCACCAAGTACCTGATGATGGCCACCAGCTCCAACTTCGGGAACATGGCCAGCATGGCCGTGGCGGCCCTGTTCCTGCCCTTCCTGCCCATGCTGCCCACGCAGGTGCTGCTCAACAACCTGCTCTACGACCTCTCGGAGGTCACCCTGCCCTTCGACGCGGTCGACGCCGAGCAGACCCGCCGCCCGCACGCCATGGATGTCGAGGCCATCCGCCGCTTCATGCTCGCGGTGGGCCCGGTGAGCTCGGTGTTCGACCTGCTCACCTTCGCGGTCCTGCTCAAGGGCTTCGAGGCCGGCGCGGCGCTCTTCCAGACCGCCTGGTTCGTCGAGTCGCTGTGCACGCAGGTGCTGGTGATCTTCGTGATCCGAACGCGTGGCAACCCGCTGAAGAGCCGCGCTCACCCGCTGCTGGTGGGCACCTCGCTGGCGGTGGTGGCCCTGGGCGCGCTGCTGCCCTTCACCGCGCTGGGCGCGCGCTTCGGCTTCGTGCCCCTGCCCGCCGCGCTGATGGCCAGCCTGGCGGGGCTGGTGGTGGCCTATCTGCTCACCGTGCTGCTGATCCGGCAGGCCTTCCATCGCCGCCACCCCGATTGACGGACCGGCTGCCTCTGGCGCCTGTGGCACCATCCCCGCATGAAACTCAATCACGACATCGTCACCACCCCGCCCCGGCCGGCCGCCACCGTCATGCTGCTGCGCGATGGCGCGGGCGGCCCCGAAGTCTTCATGGTGCGCCGCCACGGCCTGTCCGATGTGCTCGGCGGCGCCTATGTGTTTCCTGGCGGCAAGGTCGACCAGGAAGATGCCGCGCCGGCGCTGCTGGCCCGCGCCGATCGGCCCGCGCCCGACCTGCACGCCGCGCTGGGCGAGCCCGAGCTCGCCCCCGAGACCGCCGCCTCGATGTTCATCGCCGCCCTGCGCGAGACCTTCGAGGAGGCCGGCCTGCTGCTGGCCAGCGGCCAGCCGCCGGACCCGTCGCGGGCCAGCGCGCTCGCGCGCGAGGGCCTGGGCTTCGTCGCGCTGCTCGAGCGCCTGGACACCCGGCTGGCGGTGGGCCGGCTGGTGCCCTTCACCCGCTGGATCACCCCGATCATTCCCTCGGTGCAGAGCAAGCGCTTCGACACCCGGTTCTTCGCGGTCAAGGTGGCCGGCGACACCGTGGCGCGCCACGACGAGCGCGAGACCACCGAGAGCGAGTGGCTCTCGCCGCGCGCCGCGCTCGATCGCTACTGGGCCCGCGAGATAAGCCTCGCGCCACCGCAGATCATGAGCCTGGCGCAGCTTGCCCGGCACGCCGATGTCGACTCGGTGCTGCGCGAGGCCGGCTCGCGCCCGCCGCCGGTGATCCAGCCCGAGCCGCTCAAGATGGACGGGCTGCGGGTGGTGGCCTACCCCGGTGACCCGGCCCATCCGGTGGCCGCGCGGGCCATGCCCGGCCCCTCGCGGCTGGTGTTCCGCGACGATCGGTTCGAGCCGGTGGACGGTTTCGGGGCGTTGTTCGCCTGAGCCACCCCACGCCGCGTTCGGCCTGAACCGGCTCGCGCGGCAGGCCGCCCCCGTCAGGACGGCAGGCTGCCCGCCACCACCCGCCCCTGGGCCAGCACCGCGCTCACCGCGCGGTCGTCGCCCAGCACGATCATCGCGAACAACCACTCCGCCAGGCTGCGCGCCGCGCCGGTCCGTCGGGCCAGCAGCGGCGTGGCGCGGTCATCGAGCACCAGGAAGTCGGCCTCGTGGCCGGGCGCGAGATTGCCGATGCGATCGCCCAGCCCCATGGCGCGGGCCGCGCCCAGGCTGTGCCGGAACCACAGCTCGCCCGGGGCGAGCGTGACCCCGCGCAGCCGCGCCACCTCGAAGGCCGCCAGCATGGTGCGAAACGGCGAGAACGAGGTGCCCCCGCCGACATCGCAGGCCAGGCCCCAGGCGAAGCCGGCCTCGCGCGCGGCGGTGAAGTCGAACAGGCCGCTGCCCAGGAACAGGTTGGAGGTGGGGCACACCGCCGCGCTCGCGCCGGTGGCCGCGAGCCGGGCACGGTCTTCGGCGTCGAGATGGATGCAGTGGGCGTACATGCTGCGCTCGCGCAGCAGCCCGAGGCGATCGTAGACATCGAGGTAGCTGCGCGCCGCCGGATAGAGCGCGCGCACCCAGGCGATCTCGTCGTGGTTCTCGGCCACGTGGGTCTGCACCCAGGTGCCAGGGTAGGCACGGGCCAGTTCGGCCGCGCCGCGCATCTGCGCATCGGTGCAGCTTGGCGCAAAGCGCGGCGTGAGCGCATAGCCCAGCCGGCCGCGACCATGCCAGCGCTCGATCAGCGCCTGCGAGTCGCGCAGGCCCTGCTCGGTGTCGTCGCGAACCGGCTCGGGGCTGTTGCGGTCCATCAGGCACTTGCCGGCCACCATGCGCAGGCCGCGCGCGTGGCTGGCCGCGAAGAAGGCCTCGGCGCTCGCGGCATGCGAGGAGCAGTAGGTCATGGCGGTGGTGATGCCATGGCGCAGCAGCTCGTCCAGGAACACCTCGGCGATCTGCGCGGCATAGGCCGGATCGGCGAAGCGCGCCTCGTGCGGGAAGGTGTAGTTCTCGAGCCAGGGCAGCAGGCCATCGGCCGGTGAGCCGATGACATCGATCTGCGGGAAGTGCACGTGCACGTCGACGAAGCCCGGCGCGAGCGTGCGGCCACGCCAGTCGGACCAGGCCAGACCCGGGTGGCGCGCGGCCACCTCGGCAAACGGCCCGGCCTCGAGGATGCGGCCCTCGCTCACCACCAGCAGCGCGTCATCGAGGCGCTGCGGTGTGTCCTGCTCGTCGAATCGCAGCAGCGCTGCGCGGTATGCGTCCATCAGCCCCCCGGAAGTCGACCCTGCACGCCCTGCACGTACCAGTTCATGCGGGCGAGCGCGTCATCGGGCAGCGTGCCCGACTCCTGACGCACCCGGCCCTCATTGTCGGTCAGCCGGCCGCTGAACGGATGCCCGCGCCCGGCGGCGAGCTCGGCCTGGCGTGCGGCCACCTGACGGCGCACGGCAGCGGGCACCGCCGCGCCGAACGGGGCGAGCCGCACCATGCCCTGGCGCACGCCGCCCCACAGCGCCGAGTTGCGCCAGCGACCGTCGATCACCGCCTGCGCCGAGGCGGTGTAGAACTCGCCCCAGTGATGGGTCACGGCGGTGAGCTGCGCATCGGGCGCGAACGCGCGCTGATCGCTGTGATAACCCACGCACCAGCGGCCGGCCTCCTGGGCGGCGATCGGCACCGCGGGCGAGTCGGTGTGGTTGGTGAGCACGTCGGCCCCCTGCCCGAGGAGGGCCTGGGCGGCATCGCGCTCGCGGCCCGGATCGTGCCAGGACTGGGTCCAGATCACGCGCAGGCTGGCCGCCGGATTGGCCACGCGCAGGCCGAGCGTGAAGGCATTGATGCCCTGGAGCACCTCGGGAATCGGGAATGCCGCCACGTAGCCGGCCACCCCGGTGCGGCTCACCCCGCCGGCGGCCAGCCCGGCGAGATAGCGGCCCTCGTAGAAACGGGCATTGGCGAAACCCACGTTGGCGCTCGCCCGATACCCGGAGATGTGCTCGAACACGGTCCCCGGAAACTCGGCCGCCACCCGCGTCACCGGCTCCAGGTAGCCGAAGCTCGCGGCCACGATCAGCCGGCAGCCGTCGGCGGCGAGTTCGCGCAGCACCCGTTCGGCATCGGGCCCTTCGGCCACCGCGGCCACGTGGCGGGTGCGCACCTGATCGCCCAGCGCCTGAACGAGCTGGCGGCGACCTTCATCATGCTGGGCGCTCCAGCCCGCGGCCAGCAGCGGCGTGGGGTACAGGAAGCCCACCTGCAACGGCCCGGCGGGGGCTGCTGGCCACGCGGCGCGGTGAGGGATGGCCAAGGCGGCAAGTGCGGGCGCCGCGGCCAGCAGGCCGCGGCGGGTGAGGTTTTTCGACATGGTTGTCCTCGACATGGCTCCCGGATTCGGAATCGCCCGCGCGGCGGGAGCAGCCGGCGGGCGGACAATCCTACCCGAGCGCGCGGAAGTCCCCGCCGCGCCCGCCCTGCCGGCCCGACCCGTGCCCGGCGAGCCCCCGCAGAAAGCCCCCCATGACTACGCCCGCCGCCGATCCGCGCCCCGCCGCGCCCCCGGCGGCGCGCCCGGCCGCGCGCGTGCTGCGCGGCATCGTGTTCATCCTGGTGGCGGTGACCCTGTTCTCGTGCATGAACACCCTGGTGAAGCTGCTCAGCGCGCGGCTCGAGTCGGTGCAGATCGTGTGGGCGCGCACCCTGGGGCACTTCATCTTCATCGGCCTGCTCTTCCTGCCGCGGCATGGCCTGGGCATCCTGCGCACACCCTCGCCCGGCACGCAGTTCTCACGCTCGCTGCTGCAGCTGTGCTCCACCACGCTGTACTTCATCGCGCTGCGCAGCGTGCCACTGGCCGAGGCCACCGCCATCAGCTTTCTCTCGCCGCTCTTCGTCACGCTGCTGGCGGTGCCGTTCCTGGGCGAGCCGATCCGCGCCAACCGCATGATCGTGGTGCTGGTGGGCTTCCTGGGCGTGCTGGTGGTGGTGCGCCCGGGCAGCGATGTCTTCCAGTGGTCCTCGCTGCTCATCCTGGGCAGCTCGCTGTGCTATGCCACCTACCAGGTGCTCACCCGCAAGGTCTCGGGTGGCGACAGCGCCGAGACCTCGGCCATCTGGAGCGCCATGGTGGGCAGCGTGCTGATGTCGCTCGCGGTGCCCTTCTTCTGGACCATGCCCGATCGCCTCACCGATGTGCTCATGCTGCTCGCGCTGGGCGTGTTCGGCGGCCTGGGTCATTACTGCGTGGCGCGCGCCATGATCGATGCGCCGGCCAACATCGTCTCGCCCTTCCAGTACTTCCAGCTCGTGGGCGCCGGCCTCTTCGGCTGGCTGGTGTTCGACAACCTCCCCTCGATCAGCACCTGGACCGGCGCGGCCATCATCGTGGCCAGCGGCCTGTACCTCGGCTGGAGCGAGACCCGCCGCGCCCGAAGCTGACCCTTGCCATGACGCCCTTTCGCGACTTCGCCCACGCCCCGATCACCGCCACTGCGCCCCCCATCGAACCCGGGGTGGTGCTCGAAACCTCCATGACCGATGACTGGCTGCAGGGCCGGGTGGCTTTCGGCGGCATCCAGGGCGCCCTGGCCGCGCTGGCGATGCGTGCCGCGGTGGGTCCCGAACTGCCGATGCGGGCGCTGCAGTTCACCTTCGTGTCGGCCATCCAGGCGGGGTCGGTGCAGGCCGAAGCCTCGGTGCTGCGCCAGGGCCGCGCGATCACGCACGCGCAGTGCAGGCTGATCAGCGCCGGGCGCGTGGCCGCGCTGGCGGTGGGCCTCTACGGTGCCGGGCGTCAGACCCTCGCCGAACACGACATGCCCGCCCCCGCCGGCATCAAGCCGATCGAGGCCCTGCACGATGCGCCCTGGCTGCCTGATCGCATGCCGGGTTTCCTGAAGCACTGGCAGATGCGCTGGGCGGGCGGCGCGCTGCCTTTCAGCGGCCAGGCGCCGCGGCCGGCCACGGTGTGGGCGCGGCTGCGCGAGC
>JBIKWU010000167.1:0-8493 GCA_044356115.1 Burkholderiaceae bacterium | reverse complement strand
GGCTGAGTCCCATGATGCCGCTGGCGAGCGCGGCCCGCGCGCGCCGCGCATCGCGTGGCGCCTCGATCGCCTGCAGCAGGCGCAGCAGATCGCCAGCCTCAGGGGTCTGGTAGACCGAGTCGCGGTCCGACAGGTACACCGAGGCGAGGCCGCGGCGCTGCAGTTCGCGTCGCACCGCCTGCGCCTCATGGCTGTTGCGAACCAGCACCGCGATGTCGGACGGCTGCAGCCGGCGCAGGGGTTGGTCGGGCTCGGCGAAACCCGCGAGAGGATCGTTGAGCAGGGTGACGATGCGCTCGGCGCACAGCGCGGCCAGGCGCGGCATGCTGTCGCGCTTGCTGCGCAGGGTGTCGTCGAGGACCAGCGTGAGCGGGGCGAGATCCCCCTGCTGGCAGACCAGCCGCTCGGGACGGCCGCGGGCCTGCACCCGCTCGAAGGGCAGCGCGCAGGCCTCGCCCTGGCGGCCGAACAGGAACGCGCCTTCGCCGGGCCGGTCATGCGCTGCCTGGAAAAGCGCGTTCACGACCCCGATCAGGGCCGCGGTGGAGCGGTGGTTCACCCCCAGCACATGGTGCCTGCCTTCGGTGGCGCGCCGCGCCGCCAGATAGCTGTAGATGTCGGCGCCGCGGAACTGGTAGATGGCCTGCTTGGGATCGCCGATCAGCAGCAGCAGCCGCTCGGGATCATCGGAAGTGAGGCCGTAGAGCCGGTCGACGATGCGCAGCTGCACCGGCGAGGTGTCCTGGAACTCGTCGATCAGCGCCACCGGGTACTGCGTCAGGATCCGCGCCCGCAGTTGCGCTGCCTTCGTGCCCCGCATCGCGTCATCGAGGGCGTGATCGAGCCGATCGAGCATGTCGGCAAAGCCGAAGCTGCCTGCCCTCGCCTTCAGCAGGCGCATGCGCTCGCGCACCTGGTCGGCCGCGTGCAGCCGCATGGGCACGCCCGGTTCGGGCAGCGCGGCGAGTTGCTCGAGCAGCGCCTCGAACTGGTCGAAGCAGTCGGGCACCGAGGGCTCGGGGTCCAGGGGGAGCAGGTCTTCGCGCAGCCGGCGTCCGATCAGGCGCTCGAGGGCCGTCTTGGTGAGCTTGGGGACCTCGACCTCGGGCGTCTGCGCCCAGCGCGCGAGCTCGTCCAGCCAGCCCTGAGCGTGGCGCTGTTGCGGCACCCGCTTGCGTCGGGCCGCCGAGTCGCCCTCCCAGATGGACCCCAGCCAGTCGCGCATGGCGTCCACGCGCGCCGGCCAGCCGGACTTGATGCGGGCGACCTGCGCGGCCCGCTCACCCAGGGCTGCGGCTGCCACCTGCGCCAGACTGCCCTGCCCGGCATCGGGCGGCAGGGGCTTGCCATCGAGGGCCAGCAGGTCTTTCTCGAGGCTGGCGATGTCTGGCCACAGCTTCAGCACGGCCGTCAGCACCCCATCGGGCAGCGGGTACACCTGCTGGCGCCAATAGTCGCGCGCCGCCTCGGCACGCATGGCGGTTTCCTGGGCCTGCAGGGTCTCGTCGAAGAGACTGCCGCTGTCGAAGGCGTGCTCGCGCAGCATGCGCTGGCACCAGGCATCGATGGTATGCACCGCGGCGTCGTCCATGGCGTCGGCCGCCATGGCCAGGCGCCAGGCGGCCTGTTCGCGCGCCGGCCCGGGCGGGAAGTCGGCGATCAGATCCGCCAGGAACGTGTCTTCGGGCGCGACAGGCTCGCCGCGAAACCCGGCAGCGGCCGACACCAGACGGCGACGAATGCGGTCCGAGAGCTCGCGCGTGGCCGCGCGGGTGAAGGTCATCACCAGGATCTCGCCCGGCAGCCGGGGCGTGCATCGATGCCCGATCACGAGGCGCACGTACAGCGCCGCGATCGTCCAGGTCTTGCCGGTGCCGGCGCTGGCCTCGATGAGCTGGCAGCCCCGCAGCGTCAGGGTGCGCGGATCGAGCGAGTCAGTCATCGAGCGCCTCGGGCTCGGTGGCAGTGGCGTCCAGCGCCTCGAACGACACCGCCTCGTCGAGCCAGCGCCGATACGGCTCGTAGAGGCGGCGAGAGGCCGCCTCGAATCCCGGGCAGGCCTGCAGGGCGGCAAAGTCCGGGAACAGGCGCGCCAGGCAGGGCTCCTCGCCCTCGCCGCGCGCATCGGTGTGCTCGTTGCCTTCGAACACGTCGCGCGCGCGCCGGGCATCGGCCAGGCAGGTGATGCCGGTGAGCAGCGCGGTCGGCAAGGGCTCGCTGCCATCGAGTCCCTCGCGGCAGGCGAGCATCAGCGCGTGCAGGCAGGCCGCGGCCTCGGGCATGGCGGACGCACGCACCCGCACCAGCGCGTCTTCGCCGATGAGGATGCCCTCCACAGGCGTGCCGCAGGCCGCGCTGGCGAGGCTCAGCACCCAGGCCTCGAGCAGCTTGTCGGGGCGCACGGGCGGAGCCCCCGCGCCCCTGCGCGAGGGGATCAGCTTGCCGGCCCGGCAGTGAATCCAGAGCGGCGGGGCGTCGCCGTGGGCAAGGCGCAGATCGGGCAGCCAGTCATCGAGGACCAGGGTGGCGTCCTGCGGGTGCTCGACGCGCAGGCGCAGGCGCTCCCGCGCGGCGGGATGGCCGGCCAGCGCGCATCGCCACGCGGTGAGCATGGGCGTGAGGCCCTCATGCAGCGCCGCCGCGGCTCTGCGCCCGGGGCCGGCGATCGGCAAGCGCCCTGCCCGCTGCAGGCGCGCGATCTGCCGATCGAGCTGCTGCCCGATGCGCGCCTCGGATGCTGCCTCGGGGAGATCGTCAGGCATGGGCTGGCACGCCTGGAGCAGCTCGTCGATCCAGGCCCAGCGGGTGAGGCCCTGCCCCGAGAAGACCTCATCGTCATCGGCGGGCGCCGGGCCTTCCGTGAACAGCACCTGCAGGCGATGGCGAAAGAACGCCTTCACGGGATTGCGCAGGAAGGCCACCAGCATCGGCAAGCTGAGGGGCTGGCCACCGGACTCGCCCGGCAGCGCCGGCGCGATCGAGGCCGGTGAGGATTGCCCGAGATGGGCCGCGCGCCACTCGATGGCATGGGTGAACAGGCTCGAGGCATCGGCCGCCGACGGCGCCTCGAAGTAGCGCCGGCTGAAGGGCTGCAGGGGATGCTCGGTGGTGCGCTGCGCCACCACCGCCTGCCCCCAGACGGCGGCCAGGTAGTCGCGCAGTTGCGAGACCAGCACCGATGGCGGCTGCGGCTGATTGTCGCGCTGGCCGCGGCCGCCCCAGCTGATGTAGAGCACCCGACGCGCCGAGAGCAGCGCGTCGAGCATCAGCTGGCGATCGTCGTCACGCCGCGATCGGTCGCCCGGACGGGCCTGACCCGGCAGGGCCATGAGGTCGAAGTCGATGCGGCTGCCGCGGCGCGGATAGTCTGCGTCGTTCATGCCGAGCAGGCACACCACCTGGAACGGAATGGCGCGCAGCGGGAGCAGCGTGCAGAAGGTGACGCCACCAGCCCGGAAACGGCGCGACATGCCTGGCTCGTCGAGCGCGTCGAGCCAGGCCTCGCGCACCACGGCGATGTCGAGCGCATCCTGGTAGCCGGCCGCCTCGCAGGCCTCGAGCCACCGCGCCAGCGTGTCATTCAGGGCGAGCAGCAGCGCGCGCTCGGTGTCGTCGGTGGGGGTGAAGAACGCAAGCAGGAGATCTCGCAGGCACTGCGCCCAGCGTGCAGGCGCGCGTGCCTGACTGGCTTGCGCCCACCACCCGGTGAGCGCGCGCAGCAGCGCGTCGAGCGATCCGGCCAGGCTCGCATCCAGACCCGCCACCTCGGCATAGGGATCGATGCCGGCGTAGTCTTCGCCGGCGGGGAGGTCGCCGACGGCATAGCCCAGCAGCATGCGTCGCAAGCCGAACACCCAGCTGTTCTGCGCGCCGGCTGCGGCCAGACCGAGGGCTTCCCGCTGGGCCGCATTCAGCCCCCAGCGGATGCCCGCGCCTTCGATCCAGCGCGTCAGCGCGGGCAGTGACTCCGGGGAGATGCCGAAGCGGGCCGCCAGCGCCGGGACCTCGAGCAGGTCGCGCACCTGGCTGGCGCCGAAGCGCTCATGGGGTGCGCGCAGCAGCCATTCGAGCGCCACCAGCAGGGGCTGACGGCCGCGTTCGTTCTGATCGGCGATGCCCCACGGGATGTGTCGTGGATCGTGCCGACCGTACTGCCCGAACACCGCGCGGATCGCCGGCGCGAAGCGGTCGATGTCGGGCACCATGACCACGATGTCGCGAGGCGCGAGCGGCGCGCCCTCGGGAGGCCCGGCGAGCAGGGCCAGCAGCTGATCGTGCAGGATCTCGACCTCGCGTTGCGGGCTGTGCGCCACCTGGAAGACGATGGACCGGTCCTCGCTGGCGATCTCGGCGCGCGGGTGCTCGGCCAGGGGCAGCAGATCGCGCACCGCCGCCTGAACATGCTGCAGCAGGCTGCGCGCTGGCGTCTCGTCGAACAGGTCGATCCGCGGCAGCGCGAACTGGCGCTGCGCGGCCTCGGCGTCATCGAAGGCATCGAGCTGGCGGATGAAATCGCGGCTCTGCCGCCCCCAGGCCGCCAGCAGCGGATGCCCGTGGGCGTGCATGTCCTGCAGCGCCACCTGCGAGAGGTCACGGCCCGCACGCCAGGGATGGCGACGGCGTTGGGCCTGCAGCAGCTCGCGCCCGTCGATGAGCTCAGCCCAGTGATAGCGACAGGGATTGGGCACGGCCAGCAGCACCTGGCAGTGCTCGGCCATCGCCGCGATGGCTTCCAGCGCCTGGTGCGGGATGTGGGTGGTGCCAAAGAGCACGACCCTGCGTGGGAGCTCAGGAAACGCGCGCGCCGCGCCGGCGGACGGCGCGTGCAGCGCCGCGATGAATCGCCGATGCAGCGCAGCCCGTGACGCGTCCTGCTCGCCCGCAGGCAGCGACGACAGCAGGGCCCGCCACAGCGCCGGCTGCCAGCGCTGCTCGGGCGGGACCTGCGGGCCCGCGTGTGCCGCGGCCCGGAGTCGGTCTTTACCCAGCCCCCAGTCCTGCAGCCAGTCGGCGCGATACACCTGGTACTGATCGAACAGGTCGGCAAGCCGCTGCGCAAGCTGCAGCCGGCGGGCGGGATCGCCATTGCCCAGGAAGCCGGCCACCGGCTCGAAGCCGGCCTGCCCGGCAAGCGACGGCAGCAGGCTCATCAGCCGCCAGGTGAGCGGCAGCTTGTCGAGCGCCGAGTGCGCGGGCACCGTTTCGCGCCCGAGCACCGCCCGGTAGGCGCGCCAGATGAAGCGCGCAGGCAGTTCGACGGTGGTGGCGGCGCACACGCCCTGCGCCTCGGCCAGCGTCATCTTGAGCCACTCGCCCATGCCGTTGCTCTGGACGAGCAGCGTTTCCTGCCCCAGGGGCGGCAGCGGATGGGCGGCCAGCCATTCGAGCACGGCCTCGGCCAGCAGCTCCAGGCGGTTGCCGTGGAGTACCAGCAGACCCGTGGCGGTGTTCCTGCTCATGCGATGCCTTCTTCAGGCTCGAAGCATCACACAGCGCGGGCTCAGAACCTGAGCCCGCGGCGGCGGCGCGTCAGCGGCTGAACGCGAAGCCCTCGTAGCCGCGCTGCGCCACCTCCTGACAGATCTGGCGATAGCGCGGCATGCCGCCGGCATAGGGCATGAACACCCGCGGCTTGCCCGGCACGTTGGCGCCCAGATACCAGGAATGCGGCACCTTGGAGAGCAGCGTGGCGTCGGCCGCGGCCTGCACCTGACGCGACCATTCCTCCATGGCCTCGGGGCGCGGCTCCATGCGCTCGATGCCTTCGCGGCGCAGGTGGGCGATGCAGTCGGTGACCCAGTCGACGTGCTGCTCGATGGCCACCGGCATGTTCACCAGCACCGAGGGGCTGCCCGGCCCGGTGAGCGTGAACAGGTTGGGAAAGCCGCTCACCTGCAGGCCCAGGTAGCTGCGCGGGCCGGCTTCCCAGAGGGCATTGAGCGACACGCCGTCGCGGCCGACGAGGTTGAGCTTCTTGAGCGGCCCGGTGAGCGCATCGAAGCCGGTGGCGAACACGATCACGTCGAGCTCGTGATGGGCCTTGCCGGTCTGGATGCCAGTGGCGGTGATGCGTTCGATGGGGTCGGCCCGGACATCGACCAGGCTCACGTTGGACCGGTTGAAGGTCTCGAAGTAACCGGTGTCGATGGGTGGGCGCTTGGCGGCGAAGGGGTGGTCGATGTCGGCGAGCTTTTCGGCGGTGGCGGGGTCCTTCACGATCTCGCGGATCTTGTTCTTGAGGAAGCGCGAGGCGGTGTCGTTGGCGGCCTGGTCGACGAGCAGGTCGCGGAAGACGCTGCGAAAGCGCAGTCCGCCGATCGACCAGGCGCCCTCGTAGAGGGCCTTGCGCTCGGCCTCGGCGGGGTCATGCGCCGAGCGCTGGGCGATGATGAACGGGTGGCCGTTGGGCGTGGCGTGCATCACCTGGCGGATGCGCGCGCTGTTGTCGGCGACGTAGCGCTTGAAGCCCTCGCTGAGCGGGGCGTTGTGCGCCGGCACGCTGTAGTTGGGCGTGCGCTGGAACACGGTGAGGTGGGCCGCCGCCGCGGCGATCACCGGCGTGGCCTGGATGCCGGTGGACCCGGTGCCCACCAGCCCCACCCGCTTGCCGGAAAAGTCCACCCCCTCATGCGGCCACTGGCCGGTGTGATACCAGCGGCCGGTGAAGTCGGCCAGGCCCGGAATGGCCGGGATGTTGGCCGAGGACAGGCAGCCCACGGCGGTGATCAGGTAGCGGGTGCGGTACTGCTCGCCCGACGCGGTGCTGACCAGCCAGCGGTTGGCGGCCTCGTCATAGCGGGCGCCGGTGACCCGGGTATTGAAGCGGACACTGCGCTTGAGGTCGAGCCGGTCGGCCACGAAGTTCAGATAGCGCAGGATCTCGGCCTGGCCAGGATAGCGCTCCGACCACTGCCATTCCTGCAGCAGCGCATCGGAGAAGTAGTACATGTACGAGTGGCTCTCCGAGTCGCAGCGCGCCCCGGGATAGCGGTTCCAGTACCAGGTGCCCCCAACGCCGTCGGCCATCTCGAGCACCTGCACCGACAGCCCCAGGCGATCGCGCAGGCTGTGCAGCTGGTACAGGCCCGAGAAGCCCGCGCCGATGATCAGCGCCTCGGTGTCGGTCACCGGCGCTGGCGTGCTCGGTGAGGTCTGGGGAACGGAAGCCATGGGATCGATCCTTGCAGGATGAGGTCAGAGTTCGGCGAACTGGCCGGCCAGCCAGAGTTCGCGCAGGCGGAATTTCTGGATCTTGCCCGAGCCGGTGAGCGGAAAGCTGTCCATCTGGAACCAGCGCCGGGGGGTCTTGTGCGGGGCAAGGTGTTCGCGCACGTAGGCGAAGAGCGCCGCCTTGTCGAGGCTGACACCGGCCGCGGGACGGATGAACGCCCCTACCTCCTCGCCCCACTTCTCGTCGGGCAGGCCGACCACTGCCACCTCGGCCACCGACGGGTGGCGAAACAGCAGTTCCTCGAGCTCGCGCGGATAGATGTTCTCGCCGCCGCGGATGATCATGTCCTTGAGACGACCCTCCACGGTGCAGTAACCGCGCTCGTCCATGGCGCACAGATCGCCGGTGTGCAGCCAGCCCTCGGCGTCGATGGCGGCCGCGGTGGCCTCGGGCATCTCGTAGTAGCCATGCATGACGTGGTAGCCGCGGGTGCAGTACTCGCCGATGCGCCCCACCGGCAACGTGGCCCCGGTGGTTGGGTCAATGATGCGGACCTCGGCATGCGGCATGGGCGGGCCGATGGTGTCGGCCTTGTCCTGGATGCTGTCATCGGGGCGGGTCATGGAGGCCACCGGCGAGCACTCGGTCTGCCCGAAGACGATGGTGAAGCGCGCCCCCAGACGCTCCTCCAGGCGGCGCACCAGCGCGGCCGGCACCGTGGAGCCCCCGGAGCAGATGGCCTGCAGCGAACTCAGGTCGGTCTGCGCGAAGCGCGGATGCTCCATCAGCGCCACCAGCATGGTCGGCACCGCCAGCAGCGCGTTGCCGCGATAGCGCTCGGTGAGCTCCAGCACCAGGCCCGGCTCGAAGGCCTCGACCAGCACCTGGGTGGCGCGCTTGGACACCGCGCCCAGCACGCACAGCACGCAGCCGCCGGTGTGAAAGAGCGGCATGGTGGTCACCCAGGTGGCGCCATCAGGCACGCCCATGCGGTCCATGGTGTGGGCGCCGTTATTCACCAGGCCGCGATGGTGCAGCAGCGCGCCCTTGGGAAAGCCGGTGGTGCCCGAGGTGTACTGGATCATGACCGGATCCATGGGCCGCACCACGGGCAGCGCGATGCCGGGATCATCGCCCTGCGCGATGAAGGCCTCCCAGTCATCGAAGCAGACCACCTCGCGCAGCTCGGGGCATTCGGGCGCCACCGCGCGCACGGTGTCGAGCATGGGGTTGCCGCGAAAGCCGGTCACCACGAACACGCCGGCCGAGCGCGACTGACGCAGGACGTACGCCAGCTCGGTACCCCGGAATGCCGGATTGAC
>JBIKWU010000016.1:0-26815 GCA_044356115.1 Burkholderiaceae bacterium | reverse complement strand
ATCGTGGCCATGAACATCCCCACGGCGCGGCCGCTGGTCTACCAGCTCGACGACCAGCTGCGCCCGATCAGCCGGGCCTACCTGGGCGACCAGGCCGAGATCGCCGCGGCCATGGCCGCGGTGGCGGCGCAGGGCAAGTCGAAGGCCTGAGCCCACCCGGCCATCGCCGCGGGTTTATACTGGGCCGATCTCCAGGGCGAACCCATGAACGGCAAAGTGAAGCAAGTCGGACTGCTGACCGTCGGCGCCATCGCCGGCGTGCTGATCAGCATCGGCATCTCGGCGGTCGCCCAGCGCGACAGCCGCCCGCCGCTGCCGCTCGACGAGCTGCGGCAGTTCTCCGACGTCTTCGGCGCCATCAAGTCCAACTATGTGGAGGCGGTCGAGGACAAGAAGCTGATCACCGAGGCGATCAGCGGCATGCTCTCCGGGCTGGATCCGCACTCGCAGTACCTCGACGCCGACGCCTTCAAGGAACTGCAGGTGGGCACGCAGGGCGAGTTCGGCGGCCTGGGCATCGAGGTGGGCACCGAGGACGGCTTCGTGAAGGTGGTGTCACCCATCGAGGACACCCCGGCCGCCAAGGCCGGCATCAAGGCCGGCGACCTCATCATCAAGATCGACGAGAAGCCCACCAAGGGCATGGCCCTGAACGACGCGGTCAAGCTCATGCGCGGCAAGCCGCGCACCCCCATCACCCTCACCCTGTCGCGCAAGGGCGAGCCGCGGCCGATCGTCGTGCAGATCATCCGCGACGTGATCCGGGTGCAGTCGGTCAAGTCCCGCATGCTCGAGCCGGGCTTCGGCTACGTGCGCATCACGCAGTTCCAGGAGCACACCGTCGAGACCATGGTCAAGGCCCTCGACGGGCTCTACAAGCAGCAGCAGGGTCCGCTCAAGGGCCTGGTGCTCGACCTGCGCAACGACCCCGGCGGCCTGCTGCACGGCGCCATCGGCGTGTCGGCCGCCTTCCTGCCGCCGCGCACGCTGGTCACCAGCACCGACGGCCGCACCGATGACGCCAAGCGCAAGTACCTGGCGGTGCCCGAGGACTACCTGCGCGGCACCCGCGAAGACCACCTGGCCCGCCTGCCGGCCGGGGTGCGGTCGGTGCCCATGGTGGTGCTGGTCAACGGCGGCTCGGCCTCGGCCTCCGAGATCGTGGCCGGCGCGCTGCAGGACCACAAGCGGGCCACGGTGCTGGGCACCCAGACCTTCGGCAAGGGCTCGGTGCAGTCCATCCTGCCGCTCACCAACAACACCGCCATCAAGCTCACCACCGCGCGCTACTACACGCCCAACGGGCGCTCCATCCAGGCCAAGGGCATCGCGCCCGACCTGCTGGTCGAGGAAACCCCTGACGGCGACCTGAACCAGTTCCGGGTGCGCGAGGCCGACCTCACCCGGCACCTGTCCAACGACAAGGAATCCGAGGCCCGCCCCAACGTGCCCAAGCCCACCGATGCCACCGATCCGCGCCTGCGCGAGCGCAAGCCGGTGGAGTTCGGATCGGCCGACGACCATCAGCTGGCCCAGGCCATGAATCACCTCAAGGGCAAGCCGGTGCAGCTGGCCAAGCCCAAGGACGCCGCCGCGCCCGCCACGCCCGCCGAGGGCGGCGCCGCCAAGACCCCCTGAGCCCGGCCCTGGCCGGCGAGGCCCGCCGGCCGGCGCCGATCCGCGGCCGTGCCGGCCGCGGCCACCGCGGGAGCCCGCCGTGAACGACGAACAGCTGCTGCGCTACAGCCGGCACATCCTGCTGGACGAGATCGGCATCGAGGCCCAGGAGCGGCTGCTCGGCGCCACCGCGCTGGTGGTGGGCGCCGGCGGCCTGGGCTCGCCGGCGTCGCTCTACCTGGCCAGCGCCGGCGTGGGCCGCATCCTGCTCGCCGACGGCGACAGCGTCGACCTCACCAACCTGCAGCGCCAGATCCTGCACCGGCAGACCAGCATCGGCCAGGCCAAGGCCGAGTCCGGGCGCGACGCGCTGCTCGCGATCAACCCGCACATCCGTGTCGAGGCGATCGTCGGCCGGCTGGCTGATGCCGCGCTGAGCGATGCGGTGGCCGCCAGCACCGTGGTGCTCGACTGCTCGGACAACTTCGCCACCCGCCATGCGGTCAACCGCGCCTGCGTGGCCCATCGGGTGCCGCTGGTGTCGGGCGCGGCCATCCGCTTCGATGGCCAGCTCTCGGTCTTCGACCCGCGCCAGGCGGATGCGCCGTGCTACGAGTGCCTGTTCCCGGCCGCCAGCGCGGTGGACGAGGTGCAGTGCGCCACCATGGGCGTGTTCGCGCCGCTGACCGGCATCGTGGGCACCCTGCAGGCCGCCGAGGCACTCAAGCTGATCGGCGGCTTCGGCGAGCCCCTCGTGGGGCGGCTGCTGCTGATCGACGGCCGGGGCGGTCGGTTCACCGAGGTGCGGCTGCCCCGGAATCCGCAATGCGCGGTGTGCGGCGGGTCCAGCCACTAGCCTGATCGTAGGCGTGCGCGGCCTGCAGCACGAGCAGGTCGGCGCCCGGCGGGCCGATCAGCTGCATGCCCATGGGCGCGCCACCGGGCCCGAAGCCCACCGGCACGCTGATCGCCGGCGCGCCCGCGAGGGTGGGCCCGATCACCACCTCCATCCAGCGGTGGTAGGTATCCATCACCCGATCGCCGATGCGGTCGGGCCAGTGGGTCTCGGCCGCGAACGGGAACACCTGGGCGGTGGGCAGCACCAGCAGATCGAAGCGGGTGAACAGGCCCAGGAGATGCCGGTGCCAGGCCGTGCGCTCGGCCGAGGCCTGATAGACCGCGAGCGCGCTGGTGGCGGCGCCGCGCTCCACCTCCCAGATCGCCTCGGGCTTCATCTGCGCGCGCCGCGCCGGATCGGAATAGTCGGCCCAGCGACCGCCGGACACCACGCAGCTGCGCAGCGTGAGCCACATCTGCCAGAGGCGCTGCGGGTCGAAGCCCAGCGGCGTGTCCGAGACCTCCATGCCCAGGCCGGCCAGCGTGCCCAGCGCGCCGCGGCACAGGTCGACGATGCCGGGCTCGTAGGCGAGATGGCCGCCAAGGTCACCGAGCCAGCCCACCCGCAGGCCGCGCGGCGGCGCCTGCAGCGGCGCGGCGAACACCGCGGGGTCGCTGTGCCGCGACAGCGGCGCGTGCGGGTGCCAGCCCGCCTGGGTGGCCAGCAGCCGGGCGATGTCGGGCACGCTGCGCCCCATGGGGCCTTCGGTGCCGAACTGCTCGATGAACACCTCGGGCGCCGGCAGCCTCGGCACCAGCCCGGCCGAGGGCCGGAAACCGAAGACGTTGTTGAAGGCCGCGGGGTTGCGCAGCGAGCCGCCCATGTCGCTGCCGTCGGCCACCGGCAGCAGCCGCGCGGCCAGCGCCACCGCCGCGCCGCCACTGGAGCCGCCCGCGCACAGCGAGGGGTCCCAGGCATTGCGGGTGACGCCGTACACCGGGTTGTACGACTGCGAGCCGAGTCCGAACTCCGGCGTGTTGGTCTTGCCGATCAGGATGGCGCCGGCCGCGCGCATGCGCTGCACCATCAGGCCGTCCTCGGGGGGCAGGAAGTCGCGGTACAGCGGCGAGCCCAGCGTGGTGGGGATGTCCTTGGTGGCCGAGAGATCCTTGATCGCCTGCGGCATGCCGTGCATCCAGCCCAGCCAGCGGCCCTCGGCGGCCAGTTGGTCCATGTCGCGGGCCTGCGCGAGCAGGGTCTCGCGCGGGCGCAGCGCCACGATCGCGTTGAGCCGCGGATTCAGGCGCTCGATGCGATCGAGGTAGGCGCGCATCACCTCCTCGCAGGAGACCGCGCGGGCATGGATGGCGGCCGAGAGCTCGAGGGCGCCCAGGGCGGTGATGTCGTCGGTCATGCGGGTCTCCAGGGAGCGGGCGCGGCGGGCGCGGCAGACGCGCCGGGTACGGGCGGATCAGCCGATCAGCAGCGGGATCTGCTGCTCGACAAGGTCGGTGGGCCGGCGACGGAAGCCGCTCTTGGCATAGCTCAGCCAGCGGCCCTGCACGAAGGCCAGCACGATGCCGGCGCGCGCCGCGGCGTCGGTGTCGGCGGGCAGGCGCTGCTGAGCCACCGCCAGCCGGAAGCACTGCCGCAGCGAGGCCTCGATGCGGTCGTGCAGCTGGTTGATGCGCTGCTGCAGGCGGTCGTGCTCGGTGACCAGCGCGTCGCCGATGAGCACCCGGGTCATGCCGGGGTTCTTCTCGGCGAAGCCGGTGAGCATGAGCACGATGGCGCGCAGCTGGCGCAGGCCATCGCCGTCTTGCGTGCCGATCTGGTTGATGAGGCCGAACACCGTGGCCTCGATGAACTCGATCAGGCCCTCGAACATCTGCGCCTTGCTGGCGAAGTGCCGGTAGAGGGCGGCCTCGGAGACCTGGATGCGCGCGGCCAGCGCCGCGGTGGTGACGCGCTCGCCACCGGGCTCCTGGAGCATGACGGCGAGGGTCTGGAGGATCTGGAGCCGGCGCTCGCCGGGCTTGGGGCGGGTGCGGCGAGCCGGCGCGGGGCTGTCGGGAGTCATCGGAGTCGGGACACGGCCCGCGGCAGGGCGACCGCCGATTGTAGCTGAAGGCCCGCGCGGCGACCGGGCCCGGCGCGCGGCCGCTCGGCCGGGTGCGTACCGAGATGGCCATGCCCGGCCACCAGCACGGTTCGCAGGCCCAGGGCGCGCGCGCAGGCGATGTTCTCGGGCGAGTCCTCCACCAGCACGCAGCGCGCCGGCGACACCCGCAGGCGGGCGATGATCAGCCGCAGCATGCGGCGCGAGGGCTTGGGCAGCCAGCGGCCGGCAAAGCGCATGTCCTCCACGCACACCAGACCATCGAGCATCGGCATGAGACCGAGCCGGCGCAGCACCGCCGCCGCGTACTCGCGCGGGCCGTTGGTGACCACGAGCTTGCGGCCCGGCAGCCGGCGCAGCGCGTCGCGCAGGCCGTGGTCGCGCCCGACCAGCCGGTGCAGATCGTCGAAGGGGTGGGTCTCGCGCAGGAACTCGTGCGGGTCGACCCGGTGGTGGCGGATCAGGCCGAGCAGCGTGGCGCCGTAGCGGCGCCAGTAGTACACCCGCAGGGCGCTGGCCTGCTCGAGCGGCATGTCCAGGCGCCGCGACACGAACTCGGTCATCGCGATGTTGATCCGCGGGAAGACCTCGCGACCGGCGTCGTGCAGCGTGTTGTCGAGGTCGAGGAGCCAGACCGGCGGGCCGGCGCGCACGCGGGCCGCGCGCTCAGTGCGAGCGGATCATGGTGCCCACGCCGAGATCGGTCAGGATCTCGAGCAGCACGCAGTGGTCTACCCGACCATCGACGATGTGCACCGAGTGCACCCCGCCCTTGGCGGCGTCGAGCGCCGAGGAGATCTTGGGCAGCATGCCGCCCGAGATGGTGCCGTCGGCGAAGAGCTCGTCGATCTGCCGCGCGGTGAGGCCGGTGATGAGATTGCCCTTCTGGTCGAGCACGCCGGGGGTGTTGGTGAGCAGCACCAGCTTCTCGGCCTTGAGCACCTCGGCGATCTTGCCGGCGACCACATCGGCGTTGATGTTGTAGGTCTCGCCGTCGCGCCCCGAGCCGATGGGCGCGATGACCGGGATGAAGCCGCTGGCACCGAGCGTGCGGATGACATCGGGGTCGATGGATTCGATCTCCCCGACCTGGCCGATGTCGATGCGCGCCTCGGGCTGCTCGCGCGAGCTCAGGGTCATGCGCCGGGCGCGGATCAGGCCGCCGTCCTGGCCGGTGAGGCCCACCGCCTTGCCGCCGGCGTGGTTGATCAGCTCCACGATCTCCTTGTTGACCTGACCGGCGAGCACCATCTCGACGATGTCCATGGTCTCGGCATCGGTGACACGCATGCCCTGCACGAACTCGCCCTTCTTGCCGACCTTGGCGAGCAGCTGCTCGATCTGGGGGCCGCCGCCATGCACCACCACCGGATTCATGCCGACCAGCCGCAGCATGACCACGTCCTGCGCGAAGCTGCGCTTGAGCTGCTCGTCGGTCATGGCGTTGCCGCCGTACTTCACCACGATGGTCTTGCCGTGGAAGCGCCGGATGTAGGGCATGGCCTCGGCGAGGATCGCCACCTTCTGGTGGCCGGCCAGCGCGAGCGCGGCGGAATCGGAGGGGGAGCTCATGGGCGATGACGGCCAGCGCGGCCTGGTCGGATAAGATGCGCCGGATTCTACGACAGCCCCGGTCCGCCTCCGACGCGCCGCGGCGTTCTCCATGTCCCGCCTTCCCGATACCGACGATCCCGCGCTGGCCGAGGCGATCGACGCCGCGCTCGCGGCCAAGACCATGCCGGCCGGCGCGCTGGCCGGGCTGGCTGACCTGGCGCGCACGATCGCGCGTTGCCAGGGCAGCGCGACGCCGCAGGTGGAGCGCACCGCGCTGCTGGTGTTCGCGGGCGATCACGGCATCGTCGCCGAGGGGGTGTCGGCCTACCCGGCCGAGGTCACCGGCCAGATGCTGGCCAACTTCGCCGCCGGCGGGGCGGCGGTCAACGTCTTCTGCCGGGCCAACCAGATCGCGCTCGAGGTCATCGACGCTGGCGTGGGCCGGCCCACCAGCAACTTCGCGCGCGAGCCCGCCATGACCGAGGCGCAGGCGCAGGCGCACATCGACGCCGGCGCGGCCGCGGCGCGCGCCGCGATCGCCCGACACCGCGCGCAGGCCCTGGGCCTGGGCGAGATGGGGATCGGCAACACCGCCAGCGCGGCGGCGCTCACCGCGCGCCTGCTCGGCCTGGACGCCGCGCGCTGCGTGGGCCCGGGCACCGGCCTGGACGCCGAGCGCCTGGCCCACAAGCGCGCGGTGGTGGCACGGGCGCTCGCGCGCCATGCCAGCGCCACCACCCCGCTGGCCGCGCTGGCGGCGTTGGGCGGCCACGAGATCGCGATGCTGGTCGGCGCGATCGAGGCCGCGGCGCAGCAGCGCTGCGTGACCGTGATCGACGGCTATGTGGTCACCGCCGCGCTGCTGGTGGCCTGGCGCCGCAATCCCGCGGTGCTGCGCGCCTGCGTGTTCGCGCACCGCTCGGCCGAGCCGGGCCACGCCCATGCCCTGAGCGCGCTCGGCGCGCGGCCGCTGCTCGACCTGGGCATGCGCCTGGGCGAGGGCTCGGGCGCGGCGCTGGCCATGCCCTTGCTGCGGGCGGCAGCGCGCATGCTGGTGGAGATGGCCAGCTTCGAGCAGGCCGGCGTCAGCCGCGAGCGCGCGCCATGAGCCCGGCCCGCGAGCTGCGGCTCTTCCTGGTGGCCATGCAGTTCTACTCGCGGCTGCCCGTGCCGCGCGGCCTGCTCGGCTGGATGGGCTGGGACCCGGCCTGGCTTGCCCCGGCCACGCGCTACTTCCCGCTGGTGGGCGTGCTGGTGGCCTGTCTGAGCGCGGTGGTCTACGCCGCCTGCGGTCTGGTGCTGCCGCACAGCGTGGCGCTCGCCCTGGCGATCGCCGCCGGCCTGATGCTCACCGGCGCCTTCCACGAGGACGGGCTGGCCGACTACTGCGACGCGATGGGCGGCCATCACGACCGCGAGCGCCTGCTCGAGATCATGAAGGACTCGCGCATCGGCACCTACGGTGCGGCCGCGCTGGTGCTGATGCTGCTCGGTCGCTTCGAGACCCTGGCCGCGCTCGACCCGAGCTGGGTGGGCGTGTCGCTGGTATGCGCGGCCGCGGCCTCGCGCGGCTGCTCGGTGGCGGTGATGGCCACCCTGCCCTACCTGCGCGACCAGGGCCAGGCGATCGCCAAGCCGATCGCCCAGGGCCTGAAGCCGGCCGATGGCGCGGTGGCCTTCGCGATCGCGCTGGCGCCCAGCCTGCTGGCCGCGCTCTGGACCGGTGAACGGGCGGTGTTCCTGTCCGGCCTGGGCTGCGCCGCGCTGGCCACCGCCTGGCTGCGCCGGCGCATCCGCATCCGCCTGGGCGGCTACACCGGCGATTGCCTGGGCGCCGTGCAGCAGGTGAGCGAGCTCGCCTTCCTGCTGGGCGCCCTGGCCATGATGGCCGCGGGCGAGGCCACCCCGATCGAGGTGCCTCCCCTGGAACCGATGGAGTGAGCATGAAAGTCTGGCTGATCCGCCACCCCAGGCCCGCGGTGCCCGAGGGCACCTGCTACGGCCGCACCGATGTCGGCACCGATGATGCGCACCACGCGCAGGTGGTCGAGCGCCTGCGCGGCCTGCATCACACCGACCACGGCCCGACCCCGCTGCGCGTGCTGAGCAGCCCGCTGTCGCGCTGCGCGCGGGTGGCCCACGCGCTGGCCGGCGCGCCCTGGCCGCAGCCCGAGATCGAGCCGCTGCTGGCCGAGATGCACTTCGGGCACTGGGAGGGGCGCCCCTGGAGCGAACTGCCGCGCGCCGAGATCGACGCCTGGCGCGATGACATCGCCGGCTGGCGCCCGCCCGGGGGCGAGACGGTCAGCGAACTGGCCGCGCGTGGCTGGCAGGCGCTGCAGTCGCTGGCGCCCGGTGGCGAGCGGGCCGATCCGCAGCGCCCGGCGGTGGCGCTGGTGACCCATGCCGGGGTCATCCTGACCCTGCTCAAGCAGGTGCGTGGCGAGCCGCTGACCAGCTTCGGCGGCATCAAGATCGACTTCGGCTCGGTGCACGGCCTGGAGCACCGCGACGGCCGCTGGCACGTGATCAGCGAGAACGTCTGAGGGCCGGCGTGGGGGCCGGGCCGGCGCCCTGCGGCCCGCCCGCGTCCGGCCCCGAGGCCCGCGCCGACCGGCTCAGGACTTCTCGTCGCCGCGCTCGCGGTAGTCGCCGAAGGCGGCATCGCGCTCGCTGAGCAGGCTGCTCACGCTGGCGCCATCGCGGCGGAACCGGGTCATGTAGGCCTTGCTCGGCTCGGTCTGGAAGGCGAGCGCCTGCAGTTCGGTGCCGGCGCGGATCGCGGCGCGCATGCCCATGGCCTCCATGGCACGGTGCACGCTGCGCTTGTTGATGGCCGCGAGCTCGGTGGGCAGCTTGGCCACCCGCTCGGCCACCGCCAGCACCTCGGCCTCGAGCCGATCGGCCGGGTAGGCCCGCGTGGCCCAGCCCTTCTCGGCGGCCTCGCGGCCGCTGAGCGCATCGCCGGTGAGCATGGACTCCATCGCCTGGCGCATGCCCATCATCCAGGGATGGAACTGCATGTCGGGCGGGCTCATCAGGCGCACCGGCGGATAGCCGATCTGGGCGTCGTCGGCGACATAGACCAGGTCGCAGGCGGTGGCCAGCTCGGTGCCGCCGGCCAGGCAGTAGCCGTGCACCTGCGCGATCACCGGCTTGGCCAGATCCCACACCCGGAACCAGCCCTCGACCACATGGCGCGCCCACTGCCCGAGCCCGCCGGCGGTGTGGTAGGGCTGCGCCACGGTGTTGTTGGCGGAGAGGTCGTAGCCGGAGCTGAACGCCGCGCCCGCGCCACGGATGATGGTGAGCTTCACCTCGGGATCGCGGTCGTGCGCCTCGAGGGTGGCGAAGATCTCGCCGCGCAGGCGGTTGTTGAGCGCGTTGCGCTTCTCGGGGCGGTTGAGCGTGATGCGGCGCACCCCGGGCAGCGGGGTGTCGACCAGGATGTGCAGCAGTTCGGTCATGGCGCCACTCCTACTTGCGATTGAGGTCGGGCGCGTGGTGGCCGGGCATGGCCAGGCGGCTGTTCTTGGTGACCGCCAGCGCCTTGGTGGCCCCCTCGTGCGCGAGGATCTTGTCGAGCACCGCCTTGCCCGCCTGCTCGAACACCCCGCGGTTGCCGATGACGAACTCGCGCGACTCGCGATAGTGGTCGAGCAGCCCGTTGAGCTCGGGGATGACATAGCGCGCGACCATGTCCCAGCTGCGCCGCGTGTTCTCGCGATTGGCCCAGTCGTGCACGAAGCCGATGACCGTGCCGAAGCCGCCGGTGATCGGGATCAGCGCGCGGATCGCCTTGACCAGGTCATCGGGCGTGCCGATCACCGAGGCCGCGCCGGGCACGAAGGCGGTCTCGTCCACGGCCTCGTCGGGGCTGCGGAACAGCTTCGAGCCGGGCCGCTTGAGGGTCTCGAAGACGTACTCGTTGTTCCAGCGCATGAGGCCCTCGCCGGCCTCGCGGCGGGCCTGCTCGCGGGTCTCGGCGATGTGCCAGGACAGCAGCACCCGCCAGTCGCGACGGCTGACGGTGTTGCCGTGCTTGCGGGCGGACTCCTCGGCGAAGCTCCACTGGGTGGCCAGCGCGGCCAGGCCCTCGGTGGAGGTGGAGCCGATGGAGATCACCCCGGTGCCGTGCTTGCCGGCCAGGGTCATGCCCGAGGGGCTGATGGTGGAGGCCACCACCATGGGGATCTTCTCCTGCAGGGGCAGCAGCTGCAGACGGGCATCCTTGAGGGTGAACCAGTCGGACTCATGGGTGAAGCGCTCGCCGCCGGCGAGCAGGCGGCGGATCACGCCCAGGGCCTCGTCCTGGCGATCGCGCTGCACCGCCGGGTCGATGCCCAGGGTGTGGGCATCGGAGGGCAGCGCGCCGGGGCCGGTGCCGAAGATGGCGCGCCCGCCGGTCATGTGGTCGAGCTGCACGATGCGCTGGGCCACGTTGAAGGGGTGGTGGTAGGGCAGCGAGATGACCCCGGTGCCCAGCATGATGCGCTGCGTGCGCACGCCGGCCGCGGCCAGGAACATCTCGGGCGAGGCGATGGTCTCCCAGCCGGTGGAGTGGTGCTCGCCGCACCAGAACTCGTCGTAGCCGAGGCGATCGAGGTGCTCGACCAGATCCAGGTCGCTGCGGTACTGCAGGGTGGGATGCTCGCCGATGGGGTGGTGAGGGGCGAGAAAGGCGCCGAATCGCAAGCGGCTCATGGGGGAATCTCCGGAGTGGCGCGGAGCCGGCTGCCCGGCGCCTGAGCGGACGATTCTGGCAGTTTCGCCTGATGCTCGCGCCGGCCCGGCGGGTAACTTGGAACCGGGCGGAGACGGTATCGGCGGGTGAAATGCGGTGCCCAAGCGGTCGGGGCGCCGCGCAGCTTGGCTCGGCTCGGCTCAGAGATCCTGGGCGTAGCGCGCCAGCATGGCTTCCTGGGACTCGGGCTCGGCGGTATCGCCGATCTGGTCGGCGATCATGCGGCCCATGGTGGGCAGCACCGCGCGCTCGACGCGCGCCTGAGGCGCCCAGAGCGCCGAGCGCATCAGCGCCTTGGCGCAATGCAGATAGGCCTGCTCCACCCGCACCTGCACCACCAGCCTGGGCGGGCGGGCAGCCCCGGCAAAGCGCGCGAGCAGCGCGGCGTCGTCATGCAGCGAGGCGCGGCCATTGACCCGCAGGGTCTCGTCCACGCCGGGGATCATGAACAGCAGCCCGAGCCGGCCGGTCTGGGTGATGTTGACCAGGGTATCCAGCCGGTTGTTGCCCGGGGCATCGGGCAGCAGCAGGGTGTGGGCATCCGGCGCGTGCACGAAGCCGGGTTCGCCGCCGCGCGGCGAGGCATCGAGATCGCCCTGCTCGCCGGCGCTGGCCAGCACCACGAAGGGTGATAGCGCGATGAAGCGCAGGCAGTGGGCATCGAGCTGCGGGAGCTGCTTGCGCAGCGCGCGCTCGCGCGGGGCGGGGTAGAGGGCACGCAGCGCCTGGGTGTCGATCATCGGCTCAGGATACCGCCCGGCGCAGACCGTCGCCAGGGGCGACCCAGGTGCCCGAGAAGCCCGCCACCTGCCCGCCGGTGCCGATCTTGAAGCGCGCGAGGCCGGCGCCACCGGCGGTGTCGATGCCGCCGAGATCGAGCCGGCGCACGCCGCGCTCGCGCAGCGCGAGCATGGCCTGCCACAGCAGCAGGTTGTGCGCCCCGGCCTCGCGGCCCCGGGCATCGGCCCAGCCGACGTGGTAGGTGGCGCTCTCGCCATGCACGAGGAACATCATGCCGGCCACCGCCTCGCGATCGACGTCCACCCGCCACGCGAGCATCGGCTCGCCACCGGCCGGCGCGGCCGCCTGCCAGGCCGGCACGAACCCTGGCGGCAGCGCCTGATAGCCGCGCCCCTCGCGCTGCGCGAGTTCGCGCTCGAGCAGCCAGCCGTACTGCGCCGGCTTGGCGCCCACCCGCTGCGCGCGCAGGCCGGCGCGCTCGGCCGCGGCCAGACGGTTGCGCCACTTGCCGTGCAGGCCCGCGCGCAGGGTCTCGGGCGAGGCGGTGAGGTCGAGCAGGACCACCGTCTGGCCGGTGACCACCCGGTGCAGGCCGGGCAGCGCGTGCGGGCTGGACGGGCTGAACAGCGTGACCCGCGGGCGGGCGAGCGGCAGGCCGCGGCCCAGCGCGCGGCAGGCGGCGGCCAGACCGGCCGCGTCATCGTGCGGAGGCAGCAGCAGCGGGCCGCGCGGGCACAGCGCCAGCCCGATCAGGCCGCCCAGGCGACGGGCCAGGCACTGCGCGATGCCCACCGTGCGGCCCTCATGCAGCAGGCGGGCGCGCAGGCAGACCACGCCAGCCGCGGCCATGGCCTGGCCGTAGGCCCAGGACTGCTGCAGCGGACCGACTGCGGTACGATGCAGCGCGTCCCATTCCCCGCGATCGATGTCGTTCCAGCGTACCTGCATCCGCGCAGTCTACCCGCCGCCCGCGCCGTGAAGCCCCCCTTGCAGACCGTCCTCGGCCACCGTATCGCGCCGCCGCGCGTCACCGCCCGCGCCATCGTGCTCATCCTGCTGTGGGCCGGCCTGCCGGTGCTCGCGCTGGGCATGGCCCTCGATCTGCTCACGCAGTGGCTGTTCGGCTGGTGCGTCGGGCTGTGGTGCCTGGCCGGCTGAGCGCGTACCGGCACCCGGCGCATTCCCGTCCAGGAGACCCTCCTTGCCCGACCGCGACCTGATCTCCATGCTGCGCCGGCTGGCCGCGGCCCAGCCCGATGCCCTCGCCTTCCGTACCGACGCGCGCACCTGGCGCTTCGACGAGGTGCGCGACACCGTGTGGCAGATCGGCCAGGCGCTGCGCGCCGAGGGCATCGGCCCGGGCGATCGCGTGGCCTGCCTCACCCGCCATGTCATCGAGACCACGCTGCTCACCCTGGGCGCGGCCAGCATCGGCGCGGTGTGCATGCCGGTGAACTGGCGGCTGTCGGCGCAGGAGGCGGCCTACATCCTCGCCAATGGCGGGGCGCGCCTGCTGATCACCGACGCGATGTTCGCCGCCACGGCCCGCGAGGCCTCGCCCCCCGGGCTGCTGCGCTTGATGGCCGTCGATGCCTGCGAGGGACTGAGCGGCTTCGAAGCCTGGTACCGCGCGCAGGCGGCCACCGACCCGGGCTGGCTGCCCGACCCCGACACCACCGCGCTGCAGCTCTACTCCTCGGGCACCACCGGCCTGCCCAAGGGCGTTGAACTCAGCCACCGCAACCTGTGCGTGAACACCGAGGAAACCGGCGCGCAGATCGGCTTCAACGGCCGCGAGCACGCGATGTTCAACGCGCTGCCACCCTTCCACATCGCCGGGGTGGGGCTCACCCTGCTCACCCTGGGCCGCGGCGGCCTGTCGGTGTGCATGCCCGAGTTCGACCCGCCGCGCATCATCGCGGCCATCGGCGAACACCGCGTGAGCCACCTGTTCCTGGTGCCGGCGATGATCCTGGCGCTGGTCAACACGCCGGGGGCCGAGCGCGGCGACTACCGATCGCTGCAGTCGATCTCCTACGGCGCGGCGCCGATCAGCGAGAGCGTGCTCGCCGCCGCCACCCGGCTGTTCGGCTGCGGCTTCATGCAGCTCTACGGCCTGACCGAAACCACCGGCGCCATCGTCTACCTGCCGCCCGCCGATCACGACCCCGACGGCCCGCGACGACACCTGATGCGCTCGGCCGGGCGGGCGGGCAGGCTGGTGGGCCTGCGCATCGTCGACACCGCCAGCGGCCGCGACCAGCCCGAGGGCGAGGTCGGCGAGATCTGGATCCGCTCGCCGCAGAACATGCTCGGCTACTGGGGCAACCCCGAGGCCACCGCGCAGGCCTTCCCGGAGGGGCGCGATGCCCAGGGCGGGTGGTTCCGCACCGGCGATGCCGGCTACCTGCGCGAGGGCTATCTGTACATCCACGACCGGATCAAGGACATGGTGATCTCCGGCGGCGAGAACATCTATCCCGCCGAGGTGGAGAACGCGCTCATGAAGCACCCGGCCGTGGCCGATTGCGCGGTGATCGGCGTGCCCGACCCGAAGTGGGGCGAGTCGGTGAAGGCCTGCGTGGTGCTGCGCGAGGGCGCGGCGGCCACCGAGCGCGAGATCATCGACTTCATGCGCGCGCAGATCGCCCACTACAAGTGCCCGAAGTCGGTCGACTTCCTCGCCGTGCTGCCGCGCAATCCCAGCGGCAAGCTGCTCAAGTACGTGCTGCGCCAGCCCTACTGGGCGGGCCGCGATCGCGCGGTCAGCTGAACCGCCCTCTTCCACCGTGGCGCGCTGCCGGCGCGCCACCCCTGCTGCGCCTGCGGAGACCCTGATGTCCGAACCCGTGCTCACCGTCGAGAAAGCCCCCGAGGGCTACGCCGTCCTCACCCTGAACCGGCCGGGCGCCATGAATGCGCTCTCGCTCGAGCTGCGCAACCGGCTCGCCCAGACCATCGATGCGCTGCAGGCCGATCCCGAGGTGCGGGTGCTGATCCTCACCGGCGCCGGTCGCGCCTTCACCGCCGGGCTCGACCTGAAGGAGCTCGGCACCCGCGGCCTGGTGTCGGCCTCCACGGCCGCCATGAACGACGCGGTGCAGATCGACGACCCGGTGAGCGCCATCGGCCGCTTCAGCGGTCCGGTGATCGGCGCGATCAACGGTCCGGCGATCACCGGCGGCTTCGAGCTGGCGCTCGCCTGCGACGTGCTGCTCGCCTCCACCCAGGCGCGCTTTGCCGACACCCATGCGCGGGTGGGGGTGATGCCGGGCTGGGGCCTGTCGCAGAAGCTCAGCCGCGCGATCGGCGTGTACCGCGCCAAGGAGCTCTCGCTCACCGGCAACTTCCTGTCGGCCGAGCAGGCCCTGGCCTGGGGGCTGGTCAACCGGGTGGTGGCCCCCGACGAGCTCATGCCGCAGGCGCGCGCGCTGGCCCGCGACATGCTCTCGGTGATCCCGCACATGCTGGTCGCGTACAAGAAGGTGATCGATGACGGCTTCGCGGCCTCGTTCGGCGAGGGCATGGCCATCGAGCGGCAACGCGCCGGCGAGGCCAACGTGGCGGTGCGCGCCGAGGACATCGAGCAGCGTCGCGAGGCGGTGCGGGCACGCGCCCACGCCCAGAACACGCCGCGCTGAGCGCGCGCGACGGCCCTCCTCGCGCGGGCGCGCCCGCCCTACTTGAGGCGAAGGTCCACCCGCGGGCCGGTGGCGCTGTGCCGGCCCGGCCTGGCGGGATTGTCCGGCGCGCCCGCCGTGGCCGGGCCGCCCGCGGCCGCTGCCGAGGCAGCCGTTGTCGAGGCAGAAGCTGCCGTGGCAGGGGTTGCCGGCGAGGCCGCGGACGCTGCCGTGGTCTCGCTTACCAGGAAGATGCGATCACCGGCCACGCCGCCGTGCTCGCTCAGCCACTCCTTGACCGCGAGCGCGCGGGCGCTGGCGAGGTCGGCCAGCTGCATCGGCGTGACCTCGATCGACGCCATCAGTCCGTCCTCCATCTCGGCAGCGGGCAAGTCGGCCGGCTGGCCCGACGCGGCGCGCGGCCGTACCAGGCCGGCCGCCTGATGGATGAGCCGCAACAGCGGGAGCCGCTCGCCGGGCTCGATCGACACGGAGTCGATGCCGCCGGCCGGCACCACGGTGCGGGTCTCGCGCAGCTTGGCCGTCTTGAGCCGGCGCTCGAGCAGCAGGCGGCGCAACGCCGGCTCGTCGACGGCAGGGTCGGCATGACCGGCGAGGTCCAGCCGCAGGCCCGGCCGATCAGCCATCGCCTTGCCCATGGCGCGCAGTCGTGACTCCGCCTTGCCGGCGATCGCGATGCGTCCGGGCTCGAAGGACACGCTGGCGTGCTCTTCGGCATCGCCGCCGAACAGGCCGGCCAGCATCGTGAAGGGCGCGGTCACCGCCTTGACGATCAGGTTGAAGATGATGCGCAGCACCAGGCCACCGACGCTGAAGTCCGGGTCATCGAGCGAGCCGCCGATCGGCAGGTTGACGTCGATCACGCCGTGCCGGTCCTTGAGCAGAGACACCGCGAACAGCACCGGCAGCTGCGTGGCGGTGGCGCTCTCCACCCGCGGCCCGAAGGTGAGCTGGTCGAGGGTGATGCGATTCTCGGCCCGCAGCTGGCGATCCTCGACGCGGTACTGCAGGTGCGCCGACAGCTTGCCCTTCTCGATCCCGTAGCCGAGGTACTTGACCGAGTAAGGCGTGGTGCGCGGCAGGTCGATGTCGGTGGCGCGAGCGTCGATGTCGAGTTGCAGCACCCGCGCGAAGGGGTTCACCCGGCCGGTGATCTCGACCCGGCCGGCGTTGTCCACCCGGCCGCGCAGCTCGAGATCGCCGGGTGTGTCGGGGGCCAGCGCCGAGATGCCACCGAACAGGCCGGTGATGTTGGCCGAGTAGTTGGGCTTGATGAAGAAATCGCTGAAGTCGACGTTGCCGTTGGTGAAGGACACCCGGCCGATGCGCACCGGCAGCGCCGCGCGCGCGACGGCGTTGACGCTGCGCACCGGGTTGGCCATGGACGGGTCCGGGGCGGCCTCGGCGGCGACCGGCGGCGGATCGGCGCGCAGGGCGGCACGGGCAGCGGCGCTGGTCGGGCTGGTGGCGCTGGTCGGGCTGGTGGCGCTGACGGAGGCGGCGCTGGCGGCACTGTTGGTGCTGGCGACGCCGCCCGTGACCGCCGGCTCGTCGGCGCGCGCGACGAGCTCGCGCAGATTGAGCCGGCCATCGGCCCGCAGGATCAGCCGGACGAAGAAGTCGGCCAGCGCCACCTGACCGATCTCCACCTTCAGCGGCTCGGAGACCACCTCGGTGCGGGCCAGCGCCAGCGACTTCCAGCGAAAGAGCTCCTCGCCGCTGGCGCGATCGAAGGCCTCGACATCGGTGAGCGAGCCATCGCCGGACCAGCGCACCAGCGGGCTGCCGTCGGCTCGGGTGGACAAGGCGAGGTCGCCGCTGGCGGTGACCCGCCCGGCATTCAGCGCGAAGGTGACGTGGGGCGCCATCAGCGGCTGGATCGGCAGCAGGCTGAGCGCCCAGGCATCGACCCGCACTTGCGCGGCGAACGGCGACAGGTTCAGGCTGCCCTGGGTCTGCAGCCGGCCATTGCGCCCGACGCCGGCATCGAGGGTCAGCCGGGCGGTGGCGCCGGGCGCGCTGCTCGCGCCATCAAGCTGCAGGCCCAGCTGGCTGATGACCAGATCGCCGCCGGCCTGCTGCTCCTTCTCGGAGAGTCCGGCATGGCGCAGCGTGGCGCCCAGGCCCGAGATCGCCAGCTGCCCGAGTTGCCAGCGCCAGGGCGCGGCGGCGGAAGCGGGTACGGGTGCCTTCGCGGATGCGGGTGCCGCGACCGCGGCAGCGGGGCCGGGCACGGAGGGCGCGTCGGGCGGGCGCAGTGCCTCGACCAGATCGATGCGGCCATCGGCCCGGCGCTGCATGAGGAGCTCGCCGCCCTCGATGGCGAAGCGCCGCAGCGCGACCGACCGGGCCGCGAGATCGAGATCGAGGCCGGCCAGCGTCACCGCCGGCAAGCGGATCAGGTCGCTCGCGGCGCCGCGCTCGCGCATCACCAGCGATCGCAGTTCCGCCGACAGGCCGCTCAGGCGCAACCGGGTCGCGCCGCCCTGCTCGCGCAGCGACACGGCGGTGCGCGCGCCGAGGCGCCCGTCGAGCGCATCGAGCCGCAGATGGGGCTCGGCCAGCCACCACCAGCGCCTGAGCGACAGGCCCGCAAGCTCGACCTGGCCATCCAGCCGCAGCGGGTCTGGCACGAGGCTGGCCCTGGCCTGGAGGGTCTCGCCCGAATCGAGCGCGAGGCGCAGCGCGAGCGGCACCGGCTCCCCGGCCTGACTGCCGATCTGCCCGATGCGCGCCTGCAGGTCCTTGACCCGCAGCGCGAGCGGCCGCGGCTGGAATCGCTGGTCGCGGAAGTCGATCGCGCCGGCGCGGATGTCGATCGCGCCAACCGACCAGACCGGCCCAGCCGCAGCCTGTCCGTCGGGCTTCGACACCGCTGCGGACCGGGACACCGCATCGGGAGACGCCGTCGCGGTGCGCGTCGCCGGCGCCGGCGACGGCATCGCATCGAGCACGCTCTGCAGGAAACGGGTCTGCCCGGCGCGCCGGTGCAGGGTCAGCGCGGGCCCCTCGAGCACGACCTCGCCGACCTGGTAGCGGGCCGCGAAGGGCTGCAGCGACACGCCGCCGATGCGCGCCGCCGGCAGCGCGAGCAGCGGCGCGCCCCCGGGTTCGCGCAGGTCGACACCGGTGAGCTCGGCCGTCGCGCTCACCGCGAGCTCGGGGGTGCCCTGCGGCGGGCGGGAGAAGTCCAGGCTCGCGGTGCCGGCCAGCCGGGCTGATCGCACCTCCACCGGCAGGCGCATCGGCAGGTACCGCAGCCAGGCGGTGAGCTCGAGCGGGGTGAGGCTGAGCTCGGCACGGGTGGGCAGCTGCGGATCGAAGGGCCGGGTGCTCGCGGTGAGCGTCATCTCGGCGCCGTCGAGGCGCCACGACGCGCTCGGCGTCACCGGCTGGTCGCGGTCCTCGGCGAAGCCCGAGAGCCGGGGCAGGTCGAGCCGCAGGCTCTCGATGCGGTGCTCGCCACCGAGCTGGCGGTCAGTGAAGAGCACCTCGCCATCGCGCAGCGCCACGCCGGCGAGCGAGAATGCGGGCGGTGGTTGATCGGGCTGCTCGGGGCGCTCGCGCAGGCGGCGCAGCACGTCGTCCCAGTTGAGCGAGCCATCGGCCTGCCGCACCACCCGAAGGCGCGGCTCGCTCAGGCGCAGCGCCGTGACCACCGGGGCGCGCCGGCCGAGCGAGGCCCAGGCCAGCTCGACCTCGGCGCGGGCCAGCGTGAAGGCCGGCGCATCGGCGCTGCCGGCCTCGGCCACGCGCAAGCCGGTGATCGCGGCGCGCAGGCGCGGGATGTCGATCTCGACATCCTGCAGACTCACCGTGCGGCCGAGTGCCTCGCCCAGCAGCGCCGGCAGATGCCGTCGGGCGAGCGCCGGACCGCCCAGGTGGACCGCCGCGGCCAGCGCGCCGATCAGCAGCGCGAGCGCCAGCAGTGCGAGCAGCCCGCGACGGATCCAGCCCCCGCCCGCGCTCACGCCTGACCTCCGTCCACCCTGCCCCCTTCGCTCATCCGACCGCCGGATTGAATCATGACCGGCGTGTCGTCTCAATCGGGCTCGTGCCGGCGCAGCGCCAGCCGCGCGGCCCGGCGATCAGCGCGGCGATCGGGCCCATGCGCCCCCGCCTTGCGGGCGCGGGCCGCCACCACCAGCGGATTGCGCGGCTTGAAGCTGCCCGCAACCAGCTCTCGCTTGCGCTGACGCGAGGAGTTCACGCCCGAGCCCTCGGGTGGCGGCCGAGGGATGCGCGATCAGAGCACATAGCGGGCGAGGTCCTCGCGCTGCGCCACGCCGGCCAGGCGCTGCTCGACGTAGGCGGCATCGATCACCACGGTCTGCCCCCCGAGCCGGCTGGCGCCGAAGGACACCTCCTCGAGCAGCCGCTCCATCACGGTGTGCAGCCGCCGCGCGCCGATGTTCTCGGTGCTCTCGTTGACCTGGGCCGCGATCTCGGCGAGCCGCCGCACCCCCGAGGCCGCGAACTCGAGCCGTACCTGCTCGGCGGCCAGCAGCGCCTCGTACTGTCGGGTGAGGCAGTTGTCGGTGCCGGTGAGGATGCGCTCGAAGTCCTCCACCGAGAGCGAGTCGAGCTCCACCCGGATGGGGAGCCGGCCCTGCAGCTCGGGAATGAGGTCGGAGGGCTTGGCCAGGTGGAAGGCACCCGAGGCGATGAACAGGATGTGGTCGGTGCGCACGATGCCGTGCCGCGTGGTGACCGAGGTGCCCTCGATCAGCGGCAGCAGGTCACGCTGCACGCCCTGGCGCGAGACATCGGGCCCCTGCAGCTCGGCGCGGGTGGCGATCTTGTCGATCTCGTCGATGAACACGATGCCGTCGTTCTCGACGGCGGCCAGGGCCTGGGCGCGGATCTCGTCCTCGTCGACCAGGCGCGCCGCCTCCTCGTCGGCCAGCAGCTTCATGGCCTCGGCCACCCGCACCCGTCGGGTCTTGCGGCGACCGGCGCCGAGCTGCCCGATCATGCCCTGGATCTGGCGGGCGAAGTCCTCCATGCCCGGGGGCGTGAGCATGCCCTCGGGCGCGGCGGGCGATGCGCCGGCCAGCTCGATCTCGATCTCGCGGTCATCGAGCTCGCCCTCGCGCAGGCGCTTGCGCAGCTTCTGGCGGGTGGCCGAGTCGGGCGCCTCGCGGGCGGGCGGCTCGTCGGCGCCGAAGCCGAAGCCGGTGGCCGAGGGCCGCGGCCCGGGCAGCAGCACGTCGAGCACCCGGTCTTCGGCGGCGTCGAGCGCACGCTGGCCGAGCCGGCGCTTGGCCTGGTCGCGCACCATCTTGAGGGCCGCATCCATCAGGTCGCGGATGATGGTGTCGACGTCGCGGCCGACATAGCCCACCTCGGTGAACTTGGTCGCCTCCACCTTGATGAAGGGCGCGCCGGCGAGCCGGGCGAGGCGCCGGGCGATCTCGGTCTTGCCCACACCGGTAGGCCCGATCATCAGGATGTTCTTGGGGGTGATCTCGTGGCGCAGCGGCTCGGACACCTGCTGGCGACGCCAGCGGTTGCGCAGGGCCACGGCCACCGCGCGCTTGGCCCGGGGCTGGCCGACGATGTGGCGGTCGAGCTCGGAGACGATCTCCTCGGGGGTCATCTGCGTCATGGCCGCGCGCTCCTAGCCGAGGGTCTCGATGGTGTGCTGCTGGTTGGTGTAGATGCACAGATCGCCGGCGATGGTCAGCGCCTTGCGCACGATCGCCTCGGGCTCGAGCTCGGTGTTGTCGAGCAGCGCGCGGGCGGCGGCCTGCGCGTAGGCGCCACCCGACCCGATCGCCACCAGCCCGTCCTCGGGCTCGAGCACATCGCCATTGCCGGTGACCACCAGCGAGTGCTGCGCGTCGGCCACCGCGAGCATGGCCTCGAGCCGGCGCAGGCCGCGGTCGGTGCGCCAGTCGCGGGCCAGTTCGACCGCCGCCCGCAGCAGGTGGCCGCCGTGCTTGTCGAGCTTGGACTCGAAGCGCTCGAAGAGGGTGAAGGCATCGGCCGTGCCGCCGGCAAAGCCGGCCAGCACGCGGTCGTGATGCAGACGGCGCACCTTGCGCGCGCCGTGCTTGATCACGATGTTGCCGAGGGTGACCTGACCGTCGCCGCCGAGTGCGACCCGCGCGCCGCGGCGCGCCGACAGGATGGTGGTGCCGTGAAACTGTTCCATGGACGGGAGGGGAGCGGGCCCGCGCAGCGCATGCCGCAGGCCACATCCGGCGCGATGAGTGAAGCGGCGCAGTGTACCGGGTGGGCGCGGGCCGCGGCAGCAGCGCGCGCAGCCGGGCTAGTGGTGCTGGCGGCGCACCCGGACCAGCTCGTGGATGCCCATGACGACCAGCAGCGCCTCGACCACATGGCTGGGCTCGTCGACGACCACGATGCGGTTGGCGTTCTTCAGGGCGACGATCTCGTTGAGCAGTTCGCCCGCGGCAACGAAATCCAGCCGCCGCAGCTCGCGCGCGCAGATGACGACCATCTTGCGGGTACCGGCGAACTCGCGCAGGAGCGCGAGTTCGTGGGCGATCAGGCCGGCGAGCTCGCCGCGCAGATGCAGGGCGTCGGCATCGGCCGTGCTGCCCTGCGGCACCGGCGCGGCCGGCTCCTCCAGCGGCATGCCCAGGCTGTCGGGCGAGGCCGGCCGCGAGACCGGGGGCAGCGGGTCGGTGGCCAGGGAGATGCCCACCTGCGGCGGCACCGGTTCCCAGGACGGCGGCGACACCTCGTAGGTGACGCAGTAGTCGATGCTCAGATCCTCGAAGGCCTGCTGCTCGCCAAGCAGGCGCAGCGCCGTCAGCGCCAGCCGCCAGCCGCCGGTGTCGGCATCAGGGCGCCCGGTCTCGATGAGACCCCGGGCGATCTCGGCCAGCCGCGGCGCGCCCCGTACCGTGAGCGGCTTGTTGCCGCGGATGAAGAGCTCGAGCAGATCGGCCAGTTCGGCGGCCTGGGCCGGCTCGATGCGGGTGAGCGCGGCAACATCGAGGATGACCGCGCGCTTTTGCTGCTGGGCGCGGCGGGCCTGCTCGAGCGCCTTGGCGGCATCCGGCCCGAGCACGCTGCCCAGCGACACCGGGAGGGCGGCCGCGGCGCGGCGTGGCGCGGCCTGCGCGGGCACCGCACCGCGCCAGGCGGGAGGCGAGGTCTCGAAGCGGGCGGCGAAAGCCACCGAGCGCGCGTCGAAGTCAGCGCGCCGGTCGAGGTACTGGAGGATGTCGAGCAGCATGCGCCAGGCGGGGCGCAGCGCGTCGCCGAGGTCATCTCGGGCGATGGCCGCTTCGAGGGTGTCGGCAGCCGCCCGCGCCTGCTCGTTGGCGAACAGGATGGCCGCCTCCTCGAGATCGGGGGGCAGCGCCGACACCGCCACCTGGATGCCCTCGGTGTCGGGGCTGGCGGTCGGCGCGCGGCGCGGTTTCTCGGTGGGCGCAGGGCGCGGGCTGGCGGCTGCCGATGGCTCGGCATGCGGCTGGTATTCGAAGACCAGAGGCGCGACCTCCGCGGAGCGCGGACGGGCATCGGGCAGTGCCTCGGGGATGGCAAGCACGGCCGCTGGTGCGGGCTGGCGGCTCATGGCCGGCGACGAAGGCCGCTGCGCCGGGCGTGCGGGCGCGGACGCGGACGCGGGTCGGTGAACCGGCGCGGGCCGCTGGGCGGGCGCGGACGCGGGCCGCTGGGCGGGTGCGGGCGCGGACCCCTGGGCAGGTGCGGGCGCGATCATCTCGGACTCGATCCGGTCGATCTGCTCGGCGGCCCGTTGTGCCATGGCGCGCTGGCGCTCGACCGACATCGACGCCGATGCCGGCTTGCGGGTCTCGGCCACCGGCCGCGACGACGACGGCGACGCGCGCCGGGCCTCGGCGGGTTGCTTGTCACGGCGGGAGAACAGCGAAAAGACCACGAAGCACCTTTTCCCGAGGGGCGGCCGTCCAGTCTAGCACCGCCCCCAGGGCGCCATGTCACCCGTCTTTTCCGGTGGTCGGGTCGAACGCACCGCCCATCTTCGCAACCATGTTGCAAAAGAAAGCGGGGCTCGGCTAGACTCCGACCTCCGCAATAATACAACCCGGTTGCAATCATGGCAGGATGGATCGAACCCCGCTGGGGCGTGGCGCTGCTCGGCCTGTGGCTGGGCCCGGCGTTGGCGCAGGGTGGCGCGACGGGCACAGGCGCTCCGAGCCGTCCGGTGCTGAGCCTGGACGAGGTCCGGGTGACTGCCGACCCCCTCGCGCCCGACGAGGTCCGGGCCACCCGGCCGGTCAGTGTGCTGCAGGGCGAGGGTCTGCGGCGCGCCCTGGACAGTTCGCTGGGCGGCACGCTGGCGGGCCAACCCGGCGTGCACTCCAGCGCCTTCGGGACCGCGGCCGGCCGGCCGGTGATCCGGGGTCAGGACGGGGCGCGGGTGCGGGTGACGCAGGACGGGCTCGACAGCTTCGATGCCTCGGCGCTGAGCCCTGACCACGCCGTGGCGATCGACCCGCTGGCGGCTCGCCGCATCGAGATCCTGCGCGGCCCGGCCACGCTCCTCTACGGCGGCGGCGCGATCGGCGGGCTGGTCAACATCGACACCGCGCGAATCCCGCTGCAACGCGCTGGTGCCCCGGAGGGGAGCGCGCTGCTGATGGCCGACCCGGGCAATCGCGGGCAGCACGCCGCCGCCCGCGTGGCGGGCGGCCTCGGCAGCCTGAACTGGTCGGTGGGCGGCTTCGAGCGCCAGGTGGGCGACTATCGCATCCCCGGCCAGGTCGATGTCGCCAACCCCGCCTCGCGCGCCGCGCGGATGCCCAACAGCCACCAGCGCGGCGACGGCGGTCATGCCGGGCTCTCCTGGATCGGCGAACGGCTCACCCTGGGCCTGGCCCACGGCGAACTCGGATACCGCTACGGCATCCCCTCCGAGGCTGATGTCTCGATCCGGCTGAAGCAGCAGCGCACCGACGCGCTGGCGATCCTCGAGCGTCCCCTGCCCGGGATCACGCGGCTGCGCGCGACCCTGGCCGACGGCCGCTATCGCCATGACGAGGTGGAAGGCAGCGGTCAGATCGGCACCGCGTTTCGCAACAGCGGCCGCGAGACCCGCGTCGAACTCACCCACGAGCCTTTCGGGCAAGTGCGCGGGGTCTTCGGCTGGCAGGGTCGGGAGCGCTCGCTGCAGGTCTCGGGCGACGAGGCCTACCTGCCCGGCAACCGGGAACGCCAGGGCGCGCTCTTCTACGTGGGCGAGCGTGCCCTCGGGCCGACCCGGCTGGAGTTCGGCTGGCGCGGCGAACAGGCAAGGTTGCGCCCGGACGCGGCCAGCGGGCTTCGCGGACGCGACTTCTCGCTGCAGTCCGCCTCGGCCGGGGTCAGCGTGCCGCTGGATGCAGCCCATCGCATCGGGCTGAACCTGGCCATGGCGCAGCGCGCGCCGGCGGTCGAGGAGCTCTACGCCAACGGGCCGCATGCCGCCACCGCCACGCTGGAGATCGGCGATGCCGGGCTGCGGCGGGAGCAATCGACGAACCTCGACCTGTCGGTGCGCCGCACCGCCGGGGCGCTGCGCTGGAGGGCCGGCGTCTACACCAACCGGTTCAGCAACTACATCCACGGTCGGACCACCGACGAGAACGGCGACGGCATCGCCGATCGCGTGGACGCCGCCAATCACCTCGAGAACTCCGCCAGCGCGCCGGGCGCGGGCGAGTTCACCCGCCTGGTCTACACGCAGGCGGGCGCCCGCTTCAACGGGATCGAGGCCGAGCTGACCTGGCAGCCTGCGGGCTCGCCCTGGGGGCTGCGCCTGTTCGGCGACAGCGCGCGGGGCCGCATCACCGGCGAGGGCAACGCGCCGCGCATGGCGCCCACCCGGTTCGGCGCGAGCGTGGACATGGCGCATGGCGCGTGGAGCGGCTTCGTGTCGGCCACGCGCGTGGCCGGACAGAACCGCATCGCCGCGCTGGAGACCCGCACCGAGGGCTACACGCGGGTGGATGCCGAGATCGCGTGGCGCGCCCGCGGCGACGACGCGCGCGATCTCACGCTGTTCGTGCAGGGGAGAAACCTGCTGAACGAGACCATCCGGCCGCACACCTCGTTCGTGAAGGACAGGGTGCCGCAACCGGGCCGCACCCTGATGGCGGGGCTGCGCGCCCGGTTCTGATCAGGTCGACGCGCGCCCAGGCCGCCCCGCGGGGCGGCAGGCGCGGGGAGGGTCAGTCGCCGTAGAGCTTCTGGCGCAGTTCGCGGCGCTGCTGCGCCTCGAGCGAGAGCGTGGCGGTAGGCCGGGCGAGCAGCCGCGGAATGCCGATCGGCTCGCCGGTCTCCTCGCAGTAGCCGTAGTCGCCGGCCTCGATGCGGGAGAGCGACTGCTGGATCTTCTTGAGCAGCTTGCGCTCGCGGTCGCGGGTGCGCAGTTCGAGCGCGTGCTCTTCCTCGATGGTGGCGCGGTCTGCCGGGTCGGGCACGATGACCGTCTCGCGCAGGTGCTCGGTGGTCTCGCCGGCGTTGTGCAGGATGTCGCGCTCCATCTGCTGCAGCCGCTGCCGGAAGAACTCCAGCTGGGCGTCATTCATGTAGTCCGACTCCGGCAGCTTGAGCAGCTCGGCTTCGGTGAGCGGTTTCCTGTCTTTGCTGGATGCCATGTCGTGCTTCCGGTCTGCCGTTGGGGATCGGGCCGGCATCAGGCCAGGCACTGCTCCAATCCCTTGATGAACATGTCTTTCGGCAGATTTCTTCCGATGAAGACCATCTTGCTGGAGCGCTTCTCACCGGGCTGCCACTTGCGGCCCATGTCGGCGCCCATCATCTGGTGAACGCCCTGGAAGACGGTCTGACGATCGGACCCCTTCATGAAAAGCACGCCTTTATACCGCAACATGTCCTGCCCGTAAACCTGGATGATCCCGCCGAGAAAGTCCTCGAGCTTGACCGGATCGAAGGCCCGGGCCGAGCGATACACGAAGGACTGCACCGCCTCGTCGTGCTCGTGCTCGTCGCTGGTCAGGAACTGCGGATCGATCTCCAGGATGGCATTGAGGTTGAAACCGCGGATGTCCAGGATGTCGGCGATGTCGGCGTCGCCGAAGTTCACCGGGCGGATCGGCGCGCGGGGATTGATGCGCACCAGCCGCTGACGCAGCTTCTCGCGATCGACCTCGGGCGTGATGTCCACCTTCGACATGAGGATGCGATCGGCGAAGCCCACCTGCTCGACCGCCTCCTTGTGCTCGTCGAGCTGCTGGCTGCCGTGACGGGCATCGACCACCGTGATCACCGCGTCGAGCAGGAAGGCGTCGGCGATCTCGTCATCGAGAAAGAAGGTCTGGGCGACCGGACCGGGATCGGCGAGGCCGGTGGTCTCGATGATGACGCGGTCGAAGGCGAGCTCGCCCGACTCGCGGCGCTGGCGCAGGTCGTTGAGGATGCGGACCAGGTCGCCGCGCACGGTGCAGCAGATGCAGCCGTTGTTCATCTCGACGATCTGCTCGCCCTCTTCCTGCACCAGCAGCTCGTTGTCGATGCCGGCCTCGCCGAACTCGTTCTCGATCACGGCGATGCGATGGCCGTGGTGCTCCTTCAGGATGCGGTTGAGCAGCGTGGTC
>JBIKWU010000166.1:0-8543 GCA_044356115.1 Burkholderiaceae bacterium | reverse complement strand
CTGTTGTCACGCCAGTGGCATCGCAGGGTAGCTATGTGGGGAAGAGATAACCGCTGAAAGCATCTAAGCGGGAAACTCGCCTAAAGATGAGATCTCCCGGGGACTTGATCCCCCTGAAGGGTCGTCCGAGACCAGGACGTTGATAGGCTGGGTGTGGAAGCGTGGTGACACGTTAAGCTAACCAGTACTAATTGCCCGTGAGGCTTGACCCTATAACTTTGCTAATGATCAGCGCTACTGCATGTTGCGTTGTGATCGCAACCCCGCATCTTCGGATGCGTCCGGTTCACACGAATACATCTTCTCTTCCAGGATTGGCCTCGCAGGCGAGCCTGCAGGCGACAAGTCATGCCTGACGACCATAGCGAAGTGGAACCACTCCTTCCCATCCCGAACAGGACCGTGAAACGCTTCAGCGCCGATGATAGTGAGCATCTCGCTCGTGAAAGTAGGACATCGTCAGGCAAACCTCCACAAGCCCCCAGGGGAAGCCCTGGGGGCTTGTTTCTTTTCCGGTCGCCCTGACAAACCCCTTCGCGTTCTCGGTGTGGCATAGGTCGCCGCGTTGCCCGGGTTAGTCTTCGCCCATGATCGATCCGGCGAACCCGCGCTCGGGCCTGAGCGACAAACCTGCGCATCACGTCACGGCGAGCGGCGCTGATCGGCGCGTACCCGCAGGAGGGGACCGCGTGCATTTGCCGCCGTGCCGGTGGCGACACGACGCTGGGCGCCGTCGATTCCTGGCTGCCCTACCGGCCCTGGCAGCGACGGCCTGCGCGACGCCGCCCGCGCAGCACGGTCTTTCCCGGTCTGCCGAGCCCGGGGATGCGCAGGCGCCCTCCCGATCATCTGATCAACCGGATGCGCTCACCGGAAATCTGGCGCAGTCAGCCCTGGTTCCGAGCTTCTCCAGTGCATCACCCGGCGGAGCGCTGCCCCGTGGTTGGGAGGAGTGGCTCCTGCATCGCACCAAGCGCAAGACACAGTACAGCCTCGTCCGTCACGAAGGTCGGACGGTGTTGCGGGCGAGGGCCGATCAATCGGCGTCAGGCCTCGTCACTCCCGTCGGGATGATGCTCAGCCCCGCCAGTCGCCTGCAATGGGGGTGGCGCATTGCGGACCTGATTGCCGATGCCGACAACACCGCGGCGGAGACCGAGGATGCGCCGGTCAGGGTGGTTCTCAGCTTCGACGGTCCCTGGGAGAAACTTCCGGTTCGCGATCGGCTCTTTGCTGAACGGGTACGGATGATCGCCGGGCGAGAACTGCCTTACGCGACCCTGATGTACATCTGGGCCAATCGCCACCCTGTCGGGCAGGTGATCGACAACCCGCACACGCAACGCATCCGAAAGCTGGTCGTCGACAGCGGCGAAGCGGAACTCAGGCGTTGGCGAACCCATGAGCGCGAGGTGCACACGGACTTCCTGCATGTGTTTGGCGAGCCGCCGGGCAAGCTGATGAAGATCGGCATCCTGACCGATACCGACAACACCCGCTCCACCGCAGAAGCGCTCTACAGCGATCTGATCCTCAGGCCCTGATCCGAGCCGGCGCCGCCTCAGCCCCGGCGCTCTTCAACTGCGTGGCAAGCCACCAGGCTCGTATCAACCGACACGGCCTGAAGCAGCTCAGGACGTTCGCGCCGACAGCGATCGTTGGCCAGCGGACAGCGCGGATGAAACGCACAGCCTTGCGGGGGCGACAGGGGGTTCGGAACCTCCCCGCCCACCGGAGTCCGCACACGACCATCGGCAGCCATGTCGGGGATGGAATCGATCAGCATCCGGGTGTAGGGATGCTGCGGCTGTCGGAAAAGCGTTCGCTTGGGTGCGAGCTCCACCAGACGCCCCAGATACATCACGCCGATCCGGTCGCTGACATGATGGACGACCGCCAGATTGTGCGAGATGAAGAGGTAGGTGAGCGACTGGCGGCGCTGCAGATCTCTCATCAGGTTCAGCACCTGCGCCTGTACCGAGACATCGAGCGCACTGGTCGGCTCATCGCAAACAAGGAACTCGGGTTCCGACGCCAGCGCGCGGGCAATGGAAATCCGCTGCCGCTGACCCCCGGAGAACTGATGCGGGTATTTGGCTCCATCGCTTGCCGACAGACCCACCTGGCCGAGCAACTCCCCCACCCGTGCCAAGATCGACTGACCGGAGAGCGCCGTCATCGCGCGCCCCGACCGCGCGGCGGTACGCAGTGGTTCCGCCACGATGTCGCGCACAGTCCAGCGCGGGTTCAGGCTGGCATAAGGGTCCTGGAAGATCATCTGGATCCGCTGATGCCCCGGGCGGCTTCGGCCTTGCCCGGAGCCTGCCAGCGGCAAACCCTCGAACAGGACCCGGCCGGCTGATGGCTGATGCAGGCCAACGAGCAGACGCGCCACCGTGGACTTGCCGCAGCCCGACTCGCCTACCAGCGCCAGCGTCTCCCCGCGGCGAATCGAGAAAGAGACGTCGTCGACTGCCCGCAGCAACTGCCTGGGTTGCCGCTCGATCACCCGGGTGAGCCAGGGCGCGGAAACATCGAAAACCTTGCTCAGTCCCTCGGCGCTCACCAGCCGGTCCTGGGCTGCCGCGCCAGTGTCACGTGATGCCTCAGGCACCGCGCTCGCTAGCCCCACGCTCGCTGGCATCGTGTTCGCTGCCATCGCGCTCGCTGGCGTCGCGCTCGCTGGCATCGCGCTCGCTGGCCCCGTGCCGGATTCGGTCGAGCTCATCGCGCGTCAGCTTCAGCGTGTGCCAGCCAGCAGGCGGCCATCGAGAGGCCGCGCTCGACGCCAACGGCAGGATGGATGCGCACGAGTTCCGGGCGTTCACGATCACAGCGGGCCAATCGCTGACCGCAGCGCGGGTGGAAACTGCACCCGCTCGGGATGGCGTTGAGACGCGGCATGGACCCATCGATCTGTTCGAGTCGCTCGCGCTCGTCATGAATGCTGGGAATCGACCCCATCAGCCCTCGCGTGTAGGGATGTTGCGGCCGGTGAATGACATCGCTCACCGTCCCGATTTCCGCGATGCGTCCGGCGTACATGACGGCCACCCGATCGGCTGTCTCGGCGATCACGCCCATGTCATGGGTGACCAGCATCACCGCGGTGCCCTGCTCGCGACAGAGGGACCGGATGAGCGCGATGATCTGCGCCTGTATCGAGACATCGAGCGCCGTGGTCGGTTCATCGGCAATGATCAGCTTCGGCTTTGCCGCGAGCGCCAGCGCGATCACCACCCTTTGTCGCATGCCGCCCGAAAACTGGTGCGGATAGTGATCGATGCGCGTGGCCGCCCCGGGGATGCCGGTGGCATCGAGCAGTTCGATGGCGCGCTGGCGAGCCTGTGCGGCACTGAGCCCGAGATGCGCTTGCACCGTCTCGGCGATCTGCCGCCCGACGCTGTAGAGCGGATTGAGCGAGGTGAGCGGGTCCTGGAAGATCGCGCCGATCTGGCGCCCGCGCACCCTGCGCATCGCATCGGGCGCAAGCGTGTCGATGCGCTGCCCCTCCAGGAGGATCTCGCCACCGCTGATGCGACCCGGCGGATCGATCAGACCGATGATGGCAGCGCCGGTGATCGACTTGCCGGCACCGGACTCGCCGACCACGCCGAGCACCTCACCCGCCGCGATCTCGAACGAGACGTCGTCGAGCGCCACGAGCGGCGCACCTCGGGTGGCGAATTCCACCCGCAGACCGCGCACCTCGAGCAGTGGCGCGACCTTGGCCGGGTGAGCGGATGGCGGCTGTGTCCGGGACATGGCTTGCTGACGCAGGCTTCGCGACGCGATCAGCGAAGCCGCGGGTTGAGCGCATCGCGCAGCCAGTCACCGATCAGGTTGACCGACATGCACAGCATCACCAGCGCCAGACCCGGAAACACCACCAGCCACCACTCCCCCGAGTAGAGGAAGTTGTTGCCGTTGTTGATCATGGTGCCCAGCGAGGGCGAGGTGGGCGGCACGCCCACCCCGAGGAAGCTCAGCGTGGCCTCGGTGATGATCGCGGTGGCGATGTTGATCGTGGCGATCACCAGCACCGGGCCCAGGACGTTGGGCAGCACATGCGTCATCATGATTCGCCAGGCCGGTACGCCGATCACCCTTGCCGCCTGCACGTATTCCCGGTTCTTCTCCACCAGCGTGGAGCCCCGCACGGTCCGGGCGTACTGAACCCAGTTGGCGAGCCCGATCGATCCGATGAGCACCACCAGCGCCAGCGTGTCGCTGTGGGCGTCGCGCGGCAGGATGGCGCGGGCCGCGCCGTCGATGAGCAGCGCGATCAGGATCGCGGGGAAGGACAGCTGCACATCGGCCACGCGCATGATGAACGCATCGAGCCGTCCACCGGCATAGCCCGAGATCAATCCCAGCCCCACGCCGAGCACCATGGCCAGCACCACCGACGCCAGGCCGACCAGCAGCGAAATGCGCGAGCCGTAGAGGATGGTGGAGAGCACATCCCGGCCCTGGTCATCGGTCCCCAGGAGGTAGCGCCACTGCCCCTCGCCGATCCAGGCCGGGGGCAGCAGCGAGTCGTTCAGCGACAGCGAGGCGAGATCGAAGGGCCGGTGCGGCGCCAGCCACGGCGCGAAGGCCGCACCCAGCACCATCACCAGCGCGACGAGGCTGGCCAGCACGGCCACCGGGCTGCGCCGGAAGCTGTGCCAGACATCCCCGTCGAAAAACCTCGCCAGCGCTGCGCTCATCAGCGTTTGCCTGCCGCCTTGCCCGCCTCGGGCTTGATCACGACGTACTTGAAGGGATTGAAGTTGTCGGGCAACTGGACCAGGTCGACCGACTTCTTCATGCCCCAGGCCAGCGCCTGCTGATGCAGCGGCAGGTGCCCGATGTCATCGGCGTGCAGCTTGAAGGCCTCGGTGATCATGGCGCTGCGGCGCGCCTGATCGGTCTCGCCGGCGATCTTCGCGGTGAGCTCGTCGAGCTTGGGGTTGCTGTAGCTGCCAAGGTTGAACTGACCCTGGCCCCCCGCGCCCGGTGTGGCCATGAGCGCGAACAGCGGGTTGTGCGAGTCATAGGTGCCCGGTGTCCAGCCCAGCAGATAGAACGAGGTATTGCGCGACAGGATCTTCGGGAAGTAGGTGGCCTTGCTCTCGGCCTCGAGGTTGATCTTCACGCCGACCCGGGCCAGCATGCCCGCCACCGCCTGGCAGATCTCGCCGTCATTGACGTAACGGTCATTCGGGCAGTTCATCTTCACCTCGAAGCCGTTCGGGTAGCCCGCCTCGGCGAGCAGCTTGCGCGCCGCCTCGGGGTCATGCGGCAGACGCTTGTTGAGGTCGGGCACGAAGCCCTTGATGCCCGGTCCGACCATCAGCGCGGTCGGCGCGGCCGCGCCGCGCATGATGCGGGTCTTGATCGCCTCGATGTCGATGGCCTGATAGAAGGCCTGGCGCACCCGCTTGTCCTTGAACGGATTCTTGCCCTTCACGTTCGAGAACAGCAGTTCGTCGCGCTTCTGATCCATGCCCAGGAAGATGGTGCGCAACTCCGGGCCCTGCATCACCTTGAGCGCCGGGTTCTGGCCCAGCCGGGCCGCGTCCTGCACCGGCACCGGCTGCATCATGTCGATCTCGCCGGAGATGAGGGCTGCCACCCGGGTGGCATCGTTGCCGATGGGCGTGAACACCACCTCCTCGACATTGCTGTCGATCGTGGCCCAGTAGCCGCCATGGCGCACGAGGGTGGTTCGCACGCCCGGGTCGCGTGCCTTCAGGCGGAACGGGCCGGTGCCGTTGGCGCGGAACGAGGCGGCGTTCTCCACGCCCTTGCGCTTGTCCACGGGCTGGCTCGCCTGGTTGGCCACGCACCAGCTCTGGCTCATGATGTACCAGAGCGAGAGCACGTCCGGCAGGATCGGGAACGGGCTGTTGGTGATGATGTCGATGCTGTGCGGGCTGATCTTGCGGATGTCCTTGATCGCGCCCACGTAGGTCTTCACATCGGACCCTTCACCGGCGGCGCGCTTCCACGAGAAGATCACGTCATCGGCGGTGAAGTCCGTGCCGTCATGGAACTTCACGCCCTTGCGAAGTTCGAAGCGCCAGGTGGTCGGATCGGTCTGCTTCCAGGACGTGGCCAGGCCCGGCGTGAGGCCGAGCTTCTTGTCGCGCGCGACCAGCGGCTCGTAGATGTTGCCGGTGAACGAGAGCTGGAGCGACTCGTTGAGCGAGTGCGGGTCCATGGAAAGCGCATCGCCCTGGTCGGCCACCTTGAAGGTGCGCGCGGCCGCCGGGCTGGCGGACATGAGCGGCATGGCCGCGGCAGTGGCAGTAGCCAGCACGAAGGCGAGGCGTCGCAGTCGGGGCGTCATGGAGTGTCTCCTGGGTAGGGGATGAGGGGCGAATCAGGACTCGAGCGGCATCGCGCGCTCGGCCAGTCTGACGAACAGCGATGCGCCGAGCGGCAGGATGGCGTCGTTGAAGTCGTAGCGGGTGTTGTGCAGGAAGCAGCCGCTGTCGCTGCCGCCCTGACCGATGCGGAAGTACGCGCCGGGCCGGCGCAGCAGCATGAAGGCGAAGTCTTCCGAGCCCATGCTGGGTTCGAGGTCGGCGATCATGTGCTCGTCGCCCACCAGTTCGCGGGCCACCTGCTGGCCGAACAGCGCTTCGTCATGCGCGTTGACCGTGGCCGGGTAGATCCGCGTGTACTCCACGCGGGCCCGCGCGCCGAAGCCCTGGGCGATCGACTGCACCAGCTCGCCCAGCCGTGCCTCGATCATGTCCTGCGTGTCGCGGCGGAAGGTGCGCACGGTGCCCACGATGGTGGCTTCGCGCGGGATCACGCTCATGGCGCCGGGATTGCCCGCCTGCAGCGAGCACAGGCTCACCACCGCCGAGTCGATGGGGCTGACATTGCGCGAGACGATGGACTGCGCGGCGGTGATGATGTGGGCTGCGACCACCACCGGGTCGATCGCGAGATAGGGATGCGCGCCGTGGCCGCCGCGGCCTTCGATGTGGATGGTGACCCTGTCGGCGGCGGCCATCATGGGGCCGGGGCGCACCGCGATCTTCCCGGCCGGCAGGCCGGGCCAGTTGTGCATGGCATAGACCGCATCGCAGGGGAATCGCTCGAACAGTCCGTCGTCGATCATGGCCTGCGCGCCACCGAAGCCCTCTTCACCGGGCTGGAAGATCAGGTGGGCCACGCCGTCGAACTCCCGCGTGGCCGCGAGGTGGCGTGCCGCGCCCAGCAGCATGGCGGTGTGCCCGTCGTGGCCGCAGGCGTGCATCATGCCGTCGCGCTGCGAGCGCCAGGGCACCGGGTTTTCTTCCTGGATGGGCAGCGCGTCCATGTCGGCGCGCAGGCCGATGCGCCGCCCAAGGGTGTCGCGCCGGCCGCGCACCACCGCCACCAGACCGGTGCGCCCCAGGCCACGGTGCACCTCATCGACCCCGCAGCGGGCCAGTTCGCGCGCCACCAGTTCGGCGGTGACATGCTCCTCGAAGCCCAGTTCGGGGTGGCGATGCAGCTCGTGCCGGATCTCGATCAGGTCACGATGATGCTCGCGCAGGCGCAGCAGCGTGGGATGGGCGCCGAGATAGGGTTCAGGGGCATTCATGGCTGAGCTCCGTCAGTGGGCAGCGATCGCGCGGTCGGCGCGCAGCCGCGGATCGACCGCGAAATAGAGCAGATCGACCACCAGGTTGATGGTGACGAACACCAGGGCGATCAGGCACAGGTAGGCCGCCATCACCGGGATGTCGGCGCTCTGCACGGCCTGGATGAAGAGCAGCCCCATGCCGGGCCACTGGAACACGGTTTCGGTGATGATCGCGAACGCGATGATCGCACCGAGCTGCAGCCCGGCGATGGTAATGACCGGCACCAGGGTGTTCTTCAGGGCATGGCCGAAGTGGATGGTGCGATTGCTCAGGCCGCGGGCCCGGGCGAAGCGGATATAGTCGGTGCGCAGCACCTCGAGCATCTCGGCGCGAACCAGCCGCATGATCAGCGTCATCTGGAACAGGCACAGTGTGATGGCGGGCAGCACCAGATGCCGAAGGCCGTCGGCCGTGACCAGGCCGCTGGTCCACCAGCCGAAGGCGACCGTCTCGCCGCGACCGTACGAGGGCAGCCAGCCGAGCACCACCGCGAACAGCAGGATCAGCAGGATGCCGATCAGGAAGGTGGGCAGCGACACCCCCACCAGCGACACCGCGAGCATCAGGTTGGCCAGCCAGCCGCCGCGCCGCAGCGCGGTATACACCCCCATGGGGATGCCCAGGGCCAGCGCGAGGACCGCGGCGGCGAGCGAGAGTTCCAGCGTGGCGGGCAGCCGTTCACGCAGCAGCGTGGACACCTTGCGGCCCTGCTTGAAGGACAGGCCGAATTCACCTTGCGCGGCATTGCCCACGAAGCGCGCGAACTGCTGGTGAAAGGGTTGATCGAGCCCGAGGTCGCGGCGAAGCTCGTCGCGCTGTTCGGGCGTGGCATCCTGGCCGACCATGGCCAGCACCGGGTCGCCCACGTACTGGAACAGCGAGAACGCCACGAAAGCCACCACCAGCATCACG
>JBIKWU010000165.1:0-8546 GCA_044356115.1 Burkholderiaceae bacterium | reverse complement strand
GATCCCACCGCCAACCCCTACCTGGCCTTCTCGGCGATGCTGATGGCCGGTCTGGACGGCGTGCAGAACAAGATCCACCCGGGCGAGGCGGCCGACAAGAACCTCTACGACCTGCCGCCCGAAGAAGACGCGAAGATCCCCACCGTGTGCTCGTCGCTCGACCAGGCGCTCGAGTACCTCGACAAGGATCGCGAGTTCCTCACCCGCGGCGGCGTGTTCAGCGACGAGATGATCGATGCCTACATCGCGCTCAAGAGCGAGGAGGTCACGCGTTTCCGCATGACCACCCACCCGGTGGAATTCGACATGTACTACTCGGTCTGATCGGACGGGGCGCGGCATGACCGCCCCCTTCCCTTGCGTCCGCGAAGGGCCGGCCTGCCGGCCCTTTGTCTTTTCTCGTGCAAATGCCGGGGATTGCCCCCGCTATTGCGCGGATCGTCGCGCTGTCATCAGACGATCGGTCAGTCTGCCGGCGGAGGGGGCGCGGTATAGTCGGTCATGCTTCATCTCCTTCCGAGGACACCGTGATCCGGCTTCTCCGCAGGCTCGGCCTGATGATCGGGTTGGCCCTGATCGGCGCCCCCGCGCCGGCGCAGATCTACCGCTGCGAGTCCGCGAGCGGCGTGGTCGAGTACACCAACGCGCCGGCACCGGGGCCGGCCACCGAGCGCCAGTGTCGGGTGGTCGATGCCAGCATCACCGTCATCCCGGCGCCCAGGCCGGTCGCGCCCAAGGCGGGTGCTGCCGGCGCGACGGTGCCGCCCGCGCCCGCGCCCGGGCCCTTTCCGCCCGCCGTTGCCGCCCAGCGTCCGGCCAGCGCTTCGGCGCCGGCAGCCGCCTCGCCCCCGGGATTTCCCAAGGTGGACACGGCCGCCCAGCGCACGCTCGATGGCGATCGCCGCCGCATCCTCGAGGACGAACTGCGCAAGGAGGAGGCCCGGCTGGCCGAGTTGCGCACCGCCTTCAACAACGGCGAGCCCGAGCGGCGTGGCGACGAGCGCAACTACCTGAAGTACCTGGAGCGGGTTCAGCGCATGCGCGAGGACATCGGTCGCGCCGAGAGCAACCTCGCCAGCATCCGCCAGGAACTCGCCGCCATCCGCAACTGAGCGTCGGGGGCGGGCGATGACCCTGCTGCCCCCCGACCACGAAGACCGCCGACGGCGCCCCGAGTCGCTGCTCGCTGGCCTCGACCTGCTCGGCAGCGCCGCCGTGGTGCTCGATCCGCACGGCGCGATCGTCTTCATCAACCAGGCCGGCGAGCAGCTCTTCGAGGTCTCCAACCGCCTGATCCGCGGCCAGAACTTCGCCCGGCTGTTCGTCAATGGCGGCATCATCGACACGCTGGTGCTCGATGCCTGCCGGGCAGCCTTCGGCCACAAGCACCAGGAACTGGTGCTCGAGCGCGTCGGCCGCGACCCGCTCGAGCTCTCCTCCACCGCCGCCGCCCTCGACAGCCCCCTGGGTGTGCTGCTGCTCGAGTTCCGCCCGATCGCGCAACGTCTGCGGCAGGAGCGCGAGTCCAAGCTGCTCGATTCCGCGCAGGCCAATCGCGAGCTGGTGCGCAACCTCGCCCACGAGATCAAGAATCCGCTGGGCGGCCTGCGCGGGGCCGCGCAGCTGCTCGAGACCGAGCTGCCCTCGCCGGCGCTGCGCGAGTACACCCAGGTGATCATCAAGGAGGCCGACCGGCTGCAGGCGCTGGTCGACCGCCTGCTCGCGCCGCACCGTCACGCCCGGGTCGTGCAGCCCATGAACATCCACGAGGTCTTCGAGCGGGTGCGCTCGGTGGTCCAGGCCGAGTACGGCCCGAGCCTGGTGTTCGAGCGCGACTACGACGCCAGCCTGCCGGAGTTCCGGGGCGACAAGGAGCAGCTGATCCAGGTGGTGATGAACATCGTGCGCAACGCCGCGCTGGCGCTGGCCGGGGCCGGCCGCATCACGCTGCGCTCGCGCATCAGTCGGCAGACCGTGATCGGGGGGCGTCGTCACAAGCTGGCACTGGATTTGCATGTGATCGACAACGGCCCCGGCATCCCGGAAGCGATCCGCGATCGGATCTTCTTTCCGCTGGTGTCGGGACGCGAAGGGGGCAGCGGTCTTGGCCTGTCGCTCGCGCAGAGCTTCGTGCAGCAGCACGGTGGCGTGATCGAGTGCGAGAGCAGGCCGGGGCGGACTGAATTCAGGATCCTGTTGCCGATCGTCTAGGCGCAGGTCCACGCAGACCAGGGCGCACACATGAACTCGGTATGGATCGTTGACGATGACCAGTCGATACGTTGGGTGCTCGAGCGTGCGCTCACCCGCGAGGGCTTCGACGTGCGGGTGTTCTCCACCGCGCGTGAATGCCTGCGGGCCTTCGAGGATGGCGCGCCGCGGGTGCTGGTCTCCGACATCCGCATGCCGGGCGAGAACGGCATCGAGCTGCTGCAGAAGGTGAAGGAGCGCCGGCCGTCGCTGCCGGTGATCATCATGACCGCCTTCTCCGATCTGGAGAGTGCGGTGTCGGCCTTCCAGGGCGGTGCCTTCGAGTACCTGCCCAAGCCCTTCGACCTGCCCAAGGCCATCGACCTGATCCGCCGTGCGGTGCAGGAAAGCGTGCCCGAGGTCGTGGTCGACGAGGTGGCCGCGGGCGAACTCGAGATCCTCGGCAAGGCGCCGGCCATGCAGGAGGTGTTCCGCGCGATCGGGCGCCTGTCCAACTCCCATGTCACCGTGCTGATCACCGGCGAGTCGGGCACCGGCAAGGAACTGGTGGCGCGCGCGCTGCATGACCACAGCCCCCGCAAGGGCCAGGCCTTCGTGGCCCTGAACACCGCGGCCATTCCCCGTGACCTGCTCGAATCGGAGCTGTTCGGTCACGAACGCGGCGCCTTCACCGGCGCGCAGCAGACCCGGCGGGGCCGTTTCGAGCAGGCCGAGGGCGGCACGCTGTTCCTCGACGAGATCGGTGACATGCCGCCCGACCTGCAGACCCGGCTGCTGCGGGTGCTGGCCGACGGCAACTTCTATCGGGTGGGCGGGCATCAGCCGCTGCGCGCCAACGTGCGCGTGATCGCGGCCACCCACCAGAACCTCGAGGACCGGGTGCGCAAGGGCCTGTTCCGCGAAGACCTCTTTCATCGCCTCAACGTGATCCGGCTGCGGCTGCCGGCCCTGCGCGAGCGCGCCGACGACGTGCCCCTGCTCGCGCGGCACTTCCTGCAGCGCAGCGCTCGCGAACTCGGCGTCGAGCCCAAGCGGCTCACCGAGGAGGCGCATGCGGCGCTCGGGCGATTCAGCTGGCCCGGCAACGTGCGGCAACTGGAGAACGTGTGCCACTGGCTCACGGTGATGGCCCCGTCGCAGACCGTGGGCGTGAAGGACCTGCCGCCCGAGGTGCGCGCCGAGGCGGGCGACGGCCGGCCCGGTGCCGGCCTGGAGTCGCCGGTGGCGAGCGCCGAGCGCGGCGAGGCGGCCCGCGCGCACGAGGCCGCGCCGGTGGTGTACCCGCAGCCCTTCCAGCCGCCCCCGGGCCATGTGCCGCCATCGCCGGTCGCGCAGGCCGCGGCAGCCAACGGCTATCCGGCTTCGGCCGCGGGTCACGGTGGCGTGAACGGGGTGGCGATGGCGGTCGATGCGGGCTCTGCCGCGCGCTGGGCGGCGCTGCTCGAACGCGAGGTCTCGGCCCTGCTGGCCGCGCAGGTCGATCGCGCGCCCCAGCCCGACGCCGAGGTGCACAGCGACCTCATGGACCGGCTCACGCGCGAGTTCGAGAGCGCGGTGATCCGCACCGCTCTGCGGCACACCCGCGGGCGCCGTATCGACGCCGCGCAGCGCCTGGGCATCGGCCGCAACACCATCACCCGCAAGATCCAGGAACTGCACCTGGAGGACGACGGGCGCTGAGCGGCCCGCGCCGCGCGCGCGGCCTTGATGCGCGGCCCGGGCCTGAGCCACGCTGCCGGGCTCAAGCCTGCATCGCGCTGCTCAGTCCGGGCTGAGCGCCACCACCACCGGCGCGTGGTCGGAAGGTTGCTCGCGTGCGCGCAGTGCCCGGGCCACCGTGCAGGCGGTCACCCGCGGCTGCAGGTTGCGGCTGACCAGCACATGGTCGATGCGCAGGCCGTCGTTGCGGCGGAAGGCCATCTGCCGGTAGTCCCACCAGGTGAAGGTCTTCTCGGGCTGCTCGAACAGCCGGAAGGTGTCGACCATGCCGAGCGCGAGCAGTTTCGCGAAGCGCTCCCGCTCGGGCGGCGAGCACAGCACCCCGCCCTCCCATTGCGCGGGGTTGCGCACATCGCGCGTCTCGGGCGCGATGTTGTAATCGCCGGCGAGCGCGAGCGGCTGGCCGGCCGCGAGCTGCGGGCCGAGCCAGTCGATCAGCGCGTCGAGCCAGCCGAGCTTGTAGGGATACTTCTCGGAGTCCAGCGACTGGCCGTTCGGGAAATAGGCGCAGATCACGCGGATGCCGGCCACGGTGGCGCTGATCAGCCGGCGCTGCTCGTCGGCCAGGCGCGGGTTGCCCATCAGCACGTCAGCGGGCTCGCCGACGGTGGCCAGCCGCGTGAGGATGGCCACGCCGTTGTAGGTGGGCTGGCCGCTGAACGCCGCCGCGTAGCCGGCCTGGGCCAGCGCCTCGCGCGGAAACCGGTCATCGGTGAGCTTGGTCTCCTGCAGGCAGACCACGTCGATCGGGTCGGCCGCGAGCCACTCCAGCAGTTGCGGCAGGCGGATCTTCAGGGAGTTGACGTTCCAGGTGGCGATCCGCATGCGAGCAGGGTCCCTTCGGTGGCGATGACGGTGATGGCCGGGCCGCACAGGCCTCGCGGGCGGCCTGGTGGACGCTGCCCGGGCCGCGCCATTGTGCCTGTCGCGCGGCGGGCCGTGACAGGCGGCGGTGCTACCATCCGGCGTCTTCCGGCCGCCGCGAAAGCCCCCCGCCATGACCGCAGAAATGCATGTGGATCGTGTGGTCCAGAAGCTCGTGTTCGGCGCGAACACCGATCGGACTGGCGTGCTGGTCGAGGTTGGCGCCGCCCGGCCCGACTTCCTGTCGATATCGGCCAGTTTCCGTGACCTCGGCTGGCGCATCATCGGCATCGAACCCAACCCGGACTTCTGCGAGCTGCACCGCGCCCGCGGCTACACCGTGCACCAGTACGCGTGCAGCGACAGCGATGCCGATGATCAGGAATTCTTCGTCGTCGATTCCAAGGGGGCTGATTACCTCGGCGGATCGGTGAGTTTCGAGTCCTTCTCGTCGCTCGGCATCCGTGACGAGTTTCGCGACCTGCATCGCACCGTCGAGCAGTCCACCGAGGTGCGCCGCATCCGGGTGCGCGTCCGGCGGCTCGACACCATCCTTGCCCAGCACGAGCCCGACCTCGATCGGATCGACCTGCTCGCCGTCGATGTCGAGGGCTGGGAACTGAACGTCCTGCGCGGCTTCTCCCTTCAGACGTACCGCCCCAGCGTGGTCATCCTCGAGAACCTGTTCGACAAGGCGGAGTACCGCGACTACATGGTCGGCCAGGGCTACCGCCTGTGGCGGCGCCTGGAGCCCAACGAGGTCTACTTCGATGCGCCGACCTTCGCGAGGGTGCGGGCCGAGGCCTCGCTCCTCGAACGGGTGGCGCGCCTGTTCGGCCGCTGAGTCGGAGCTGCCCGGCTGTTGCCCCCCGGCCCGGCCCTGCCGCTTTGCCCGCCGCGCCGGATCGGCGATCATCGGCGTGAGGTCCCTGCCGCCCGCCGCAGGCTGACCCTTTCTCCGGAGGAACCCGCGATGGCCCGCGTGCGCTGCATCACCGAGATGGGAATGGGGGTCGACGTGCACGGCCGTGACGCGACCAAGGCCGCGCGCCGCGCGGTGTCCGACGCGATCCGGCACAGCAGCCTGGGCTTCTTTCGCATGGTGGGCAAGACCCCGCAGGACATGTTCGTCGACGTGACCGTGGGCGTGCCCGATCCCGCCGCGGTGGACACGAAGGCAGTGGCCGCCGAACTGCCCTACGGCACGGTCACGGTCACCGCGGTGCGCGGCGGGCTCGAGATCCCGGCCGAGGCCGGCACCGATGCGATCCTCATCGCCAATGCGGCGGTGATCGTCAGCCTCGAGCGCGACGACGGCTAGCCGCGGCGGATCGCCTCGGCCCGCGCCCGCACCGCCTGGCGCTGGCCCTCATCGAGCCGCGCCAGATTGCGCACCTGCAGCGCCATGCGCGGATTGGCCGCGAGCAGGGTCTCGTGCCGCAGCAGGAAGTCCCAGTACAGGGTGGTGAACGGGCAGGCGCGATCGCCCACCGACTGGTCGGGCCGATAGCGGCAGCCCTGGCAGTGCGGGCTCATCCTGTCGATGTACCGGCCGGTGGCCACGTAGGGCTTGCTCGCCATCAGGCCGCCATCGGCGTACTGGCTCATCCCCAGGGTGTTGGGCAGTTCCACCCATTCCACCGCGTCCACGTGCACCGCGAGGAACCAGCCATGCACCTGCGTCGGCTGCACGCCGAGCAGCAGCGCGTACAGGCCGGTGACCATCAGCCGCTGGATGTGGTTGGCATAGCCGTGCGAGAGCGTCTGCGTCAGGGTGTCGCGCAGGCAGGCCAGGTCGGTGTCGCCATGCCAGTACCAGGCGGGCAGATCGGCCTGCGCCTGCAGCGCATTGAGCGCAGCGTAGTCCGGCATGCGGGTCCAGTAGATGCCGCGCACGTACTCGCGCCAGCCCAGGATCTGCCGCACGAAGCCTTCCACGCTCGCCAGCGGCGCCGCGCCCGCGTGCCATGCGGCCACGGCGGCGTCGACCACCTCGCGCGGGTTGAGCAGCTTCAGGTTGAGGGCGGCCGACAGGTGCGCGTGATAGAGCCAGGGGTCGTCCGGCCACATCGCATCCTGGTAGCGACCGAAGAGCGGCAGGCGCTCGGTGATGAAGCGTTCGAGTGCGATCAGCGCCTGCGCGCGGTTCACCGGCCAGGCGAACTGCGCCAGCGCGCCGGGGTGCTCGGGGAAGCGGGCCTCGACCAGCGCGATCACCTCGCGCGTGATCGCATCGGGCGCGAACGTCGCGCGCGGCGGCACCGCGCCCGGGCCGCCAGGCCCGAAGGCCTCGCGGTTCTCGGCGTCGTAGTTCCACTGCCCGCCCTCGGGCTGGCCCTCGCGCATCAGCACCCCATGACGGCGGCGCTGCTCGCGATAGAAGTACTCCATGCGCAAGGACTTGCGCCCGCGCGCGTGCGCGGCGAAATCGCGCACGCTGCCGTAGAAGTGGCGGTCCTCGCGGATGTCCAGCGGCAGGCCGCTGGCCTGCGCCACCGCGCGCATCGCCTGCAGCACCCGCCACTCGCCGGGGGCGGTCATGACCAGTCGCGCCGGCCGCAGCCGCGCGATGTCGGCCTGCAGTTGCGCGGCCAGGCTGCCCGGGTTGCCGGGCTCGTCGAGACGGGTGTAGTGCAGCGGCCGCCCGGCCTCGCGCAGCGCCTGCGCGAAGTGCCGCATGGCCGACAGGAACAGCGCGATGCGCGGCTTGCCCGACCAGACATGCTCCGACTCCTCGGCCACCTCGGCCATCCACACCGCGTCGCGGGTCGCATCGAAGCCGTCGAAGGCGGCCGCGTTCTCGTCGAGCTGATCGCCCAGCACGATGACCAGGTCGCGCAGGCCGGTCATGTCCGGCTCCGACGCCGGCAGGCATCCGAGCAGTACTTCACCTCGTCCCAGTTCTTCGCCCAGCGGCGTCGCCAGGTCATGGGCAGGCCGCAGCGCGCGCAGGGCTTGCTCGGCAGGGCGGCCTTGTTGCCGCGATGAGAAGGGGTGGTGGTGGAGGGCATGCGCGGCCTTCGACGAGAGCAGCAGGCGCAACGCGCACTCGCGCCAGCGATGCTACAGCGGGGCTGAGGCCCGGCCGGCCAGCGGCCGAGCGGACCGCGCGGGTATGACCGGTGCCGGGAGCCGGTGCTATAAGCGGGGCTTCCCTGCTGCCGAGACCGCACCCCATGAACCACGACGAACTCGCCGATCAGCTTGCCCAGCGCCGCGCGCAGGCTCAGGCCATGGGCGGCCCCGCCCGTCTGCAGGCCCGCCGCGCGCAGGGCCATCTCAATGCCCGCGAGCGCATCGCGCTGCTCTGTGATGCCGGCAGCTTCAGCGAGTTCGGCGAATTCACCGTCTCGGCGCGCGCCGAGGACGCGCACCGCACGCCGGCCGACGGCATCGTCACCGGCGTGGGTGCGGTCGACGGGCGCGACATCGCGGTCGCCGCCTTCGATCTCACCACGCTGGGCGCCTCGTCCACGGTGCTCAACATCAGCAAGCTCGTGCACCTGCGCGAGCGGGCGAGTCGCAGCGGGCTGCCCTGCGTGTTCCTGGTGGAGTCGGCGGGCGCGCGCATGCCCGACATCCAGGGCGCGCGCGGCATGGGTCGGGTGGGCATGACCGGCCAGCGCGGCCGCGAGCGCGAGACGCCATGGATCACCGCGGTGCTCGGCCCGTGCTACGGCATGGGCACCTGGTATGCGGTACAGGCCGATGTCGCGATCATGCGCCGCGATGCGTCGATGTCGGTGTCCAGC
>JBIKWU010000164.1:0-8646 GCA_044356115.1 Burkholderiaceae bacterium | reverse complement strand
CGGATCAGCTTGCGGGCCTTGTCGGACTCGGCCTCGTACTCGATGCCGGCGTAGATGTCCTCGGAGTTCTCCCGGAAGATGACCATGTTGGTCTTCTCGGGCTCCTTCAGGGGCGAGGGCACGCCCTTGAAGTACTGGATGGGCCGCAGGCAGACATAGAGGTCCAGCTCCTGCCGCAGCGCGACGTTCAGCGACCGGATGCCGCCACCCACCGGCGTGGTGAGCGGGCCCTTGATCGAGACCACGTACTCGCGCAGGGCGTGCAGCGTCTCTTCGGGCAGCCAGACGTCAGGGCCGTAGACCTTGGTGGATTTTTCGCCGGCGTAGATCTCCATCCAGTGGATGCGCCGCTTGCCGGCGTAGGCCTTGGCCACGGCGGCATCGACCACCTTGATCATCACCGGGGTGATGTCGAAGCCGGTCCCGTCCCCTTCGATGTAGGGAATGATCGGGTTGTCGGGGACCTGAAGCGAGAAATCGGCATTGACCTTGATCTTCTCGCCGCTGGTGGGGATCTTGATGTGCTTGTACATGGTTGGGGCACCCCTGAAGAGACGCTCGGTGGTTTTTTGCTGCGCAGCATGATTATAGTGCGCCCCCCGGAACAGCCCGGATCCGCGCCCGAGGAACCGGATTGTCCGGTTCCACCGCGGAACCCGCGGTCTGTTGCAAAACCGCCACCCCGGACTCGCTGTCCGCCGGGCTCGGGCTACACTCCGCGCTCTCGTGTCAACGGACCGCTTCCGAGTGCGTTACAGGAGAGGACCGCAAGGTCCCTTTCAATCCACCAAAACCATCCGAGGATGCCATGACCAAACTGATCGCCGCCCTGATCGCCGCCATGTTCGCCACCGGCGCCGTCTACGCTCAGGACAAGAAAGACGAGAAGAAGCCGGCCGCCGCCGCCAAGAAAGACGAGAAGAAAGCCGAAGCCAAGAAGTAATCGACGCTTCGGTCGATCAAAGGCAGGGGTTCTCCCCTGCCTTTTTTCATGGTGCCGCCGCCTGTCGCGCGGCGGCGTCCGTCACCCGGAGACGGCGCGCATGAACCTCCAACCAATCGCCTGGCTGCTCGCCGCAGCGCTGCTGCTGTCAGGCACGATGCCTGCCGCCGCTCAGGACAACACCCCGAACACCCGGCCCCAGGCGCTTCCCAGAGTGGAACTGCAGGCGGGCATCCACCTGATCAAGGCCGAGGTCGCCGCCGACTTCGCCACCCGGGCGCGCGGCCTCATGTACCGCGACGCGCTCGCGCCCAACCACGGCATGATCTTCGTCTTCGAGGATCGCTCGCGTCAGTGTTTCTGGATGCGAAACACCCGCATCCCGCTGTCAGCGGCGTTCATCGATGACACCGGCCGGATCGTGAACATCGCCGACATGCAGCCCTTCAGTGACGACAGCCACTGCTCGGCCAAGCCGGTGCGCTATGTGCTGGAAATGGAGCAGGGCTGGTTTGCCCGGCGCGGCCTGAAGGAGGGCAGCCGCCTGAGCGGCCCCAAGGGCATGTTCCAGCCCGAGTGACGCGATCGCCGGGCGCCGCAGCGCCCGGGTCAGCAGGTGCTCAGGCGAAGTTGCGCGCGGCGAAATCCCAGTTCGCCAGGCTGTTCAGGAAGGTCTCGACGAACTTCGGCCGGGCGTTCCGGTAGTCGACGTAATACGCATGCTCCCAGACATCGATGGTGAGCAGCGCCTTGTCGGCCCCGGTGAGCGTGGTGCCCGCGTTGGAGGTGTTGACGATGTCCACCGAACCGTCGGGCTTCTTGACCAGCCAGGTCCAGCCGGAACCGAAGTTGCCCACCGCGCTCTTGGTGAAGGCCTCCTTGAAGGCCGCGAACGAGCCCCACTTGCGGTTGATCGCGTCGGCCAGGGCGCCGCTGGGCTCACCGCCACCGGCGGGCTTCATGCTGTGCCAGAAGAAGGTGTGGTTCCACACCTGGGCGGCATTGTTGAACACGCCGCCGGAAGACTTGCGCACGATGTCCTCGAGCCCCAGGGACTCGAACTCGGTGCCCTTGATCAGGTTGTTCAGGTTGGTGACGTAGGCCTGATGATGCTTGCCGTGGTGGTACTCGAAGGTTTCCTTGGAGATGTGCGGCGCGAGCGCATCGGCGGCATAGGGCAGCGGCGGCAGGGTGTGTTCCATGAGGCGTCCTGTGGGCAAGGGGTTGGATGAGCCGCGGGGGCTGGGCGAGCCCGCGATTCTAGGCCAGAAGGCCGGCGCGCCTCAACGCAATCCGCGCGGGCCGGGGGGACTCGAGGAGCGTACGGTGAGTTCGAGCACCCCTTCGGCCAGCGCCGCGCGAAGCGGCTCCCCTTCCCCCACCTCGGCCGCGCGCCGCACCACCGCCCCGTCGGCGCGCTGCAGGATCGCGTAGCCGCGGGCGAGCACCGCCCGCGGGCTGACCAGTTCGAGTTGCTGGGCCATGCCCTCGAGCCGGTCGGTCTGGCTGACCATCGCGCGGTCGATCGCCAGGGCCAGACGCCGCGCATCCGCCGCCAGGCGCTGGCGGGCGGCCACCCAGTCGGGCGGACGCAGGCGGGCCACGGCGTGGTCGAGCCGACGCTCGCCGCGATCGAGGCGCTGCAGCCCGGCCCGGTGCAGCCTGCCGGCGAGCCGCTCGAGGGTCTGGGCGCGCAGCGCCCACTGGGCCGAAGGCGGGCGCAGACGGGCGCCCGCCAGATCGAGCCGCTGCTCGCGGGTATCGAGCCCACGCTGGGCCGCCCGCGCCAGACGGCTCGCCGTCTGCGCGAGGGCACCGATGAGTTCGTCGCGGCGAGGCGTGACCATCACCGCAGCCGCCGTGGGCGTGGGCGCGCGCAGGTCGGCCACGAAATCGGCGATGGTGGTGTCGGTCTCATGGCCCACGCCGCTCACCACCGGCAGGGGGCTGGCGGCGATCGCCCGGGCCAGCGCCTCGTCGTTGAAGGCCCAGAGATCCTCGATCGAGCCGCCGCCGCGTACCAGCAGCAGCAGGTCGCACTCGGCGCGCCGCGCGGCAGCGGCCAGCGCCCGGATCAGCGCGCCCGGCGCATCCGCGCCCTGCACCGGGGACGGGTAGAGGATCACCTCGATGTGCGGGGCGCGATCGCGCAGCACGGCCAGCACGTCGCGCAGGGCCGCCGCCTGGGCAGAGGTGATCACGCCGATGCGCCGAGGATGCGCCGGCAGCGCGCGCTTGCGTTGCGGCGCGAGCAGGCCCTCGGCGAGCAGCCGGTCGCGGATGCGCAGGAACTGCTGATGGAGGTCGCCCGCGCCAGCCCGGCGCAGTTGCTCGACGCCGAGCTGGAAATCGCCCCGCGGCTGGTAGAGCCCGGCCAGGCCGCGCGCCTCGACGCGGTCACCTTCGCGGGGCTGGAAGCCGACCGCCTGCGCCTTGTGCCGGAACATCACGCAGCGCACCTGGGCGGCCGCGTCCTTCAGGGTGAAGTACCAGTGGCCGCTGGCTGCCCGGGTGAGGTTGGAGATCTCGCCGCCGACCCAGATCGAGGGAAGACCGGATTCGATCAGGCCCGCGACCATCCGGTTGAGCTGGCTGACACTGATGACAGCGCTGCCCGAGCCCGACGCCGCGCCGGCAGATTCAGCGGGCATGCGGGTCTTCAGGCCGAGCCTGTCCACACGGAGCGCGACCGCGAAGCCCCGCAGCCGACCCCCGCCAGAAACGACAGAAATTCGTGCAAAGCATTGTTATATATACGTTTTTCTTATGCGGAAAAATTCGGCAGCGATCGCGAAGCCCCATCTGGCGCGGGTTCTGGCCGGATCGGGCGAGGATATCCACATCTTTGTCCACAGGTTTTGTTGACAGATCATAGCGCCGGCCGACGGCCGCCACCGCCGCCGGCCGGTCAACTTGCCCGCGCCCGCGGAAACACCGGACAATGCCGGGCAACTCAGTCCTCGACCGCGGAGCGCACCCTTGTTTTCCCTGATCCAGGCGGCCGGCTGGCCGGTGTGGTTCCTGATCCTGGCGTCGGTGGTGGCGGTTGCGCTCATTGTCGAACGCTCGCTGTCGCTGAAGCGGTCCCGGGTCGCGCCACCCCGACTGCTCGATGATGTGCTGGTCATGCACCGGGCGCATCAGATCACCCCCGAGATGATCCAGAAACTCGAGGGCAGCGCGCCCATCGGGCGGATCTTCGCTGCCGGGCTGCGTCATGAGTTCGCCCCCCGCGAGGTGATCAAGCAGGCCATGGAGGAAACCGGCCGGGCGGTGGCCCACGAACTCGAGAAGTACCTGTCGGCACTGGGCACCGTGGCCTCCATGGCGCCGCTGATGGGCCTGTTCGGCACCGTGGTGGGCATGATCGAGATCTTCGGCGCCCAGGCGCCTGCCGGCGCGAACCCGCAGCAACTGGCCCACGGCATCTCGGTGGCGCTCTACAACACCGCGTTCGGCCTGATCATCGCGATCCCGGCGATGATCGCCTACCGCCACTTTCGCGCCCGGGTGGACGGGCTGCTCATCGAGATGGAACAGCAGTCGGTCCGCCTGCTCGACGCGATCCGGGTCCACCACGAGCAGGCGCGCGCGGCGCGTGCCGAGGCGGCCGGCAAGCCGCGTGCCTGAGTTGCGAGCGCTCCCATGAACTTTCGCCGCAACACGCCACGTGACGAGCCCGAGATCAACTTCATCCCCCTGATCGACCTGCTCCTGGTGATCCTGATCTTCCTCATGGTCACCACCACCTACACCCGGTTCACCGCGCTCGGCGTCAACCTGCCCTCGGCGGGGGCCGACAAGCCCGCCGAGCGGCCGCGGGAGCTGATGGTGACCGTCTCGGCCGAGGGCCGCTACGCGATCGAGGACAAGATCAGGCCCTACGACAGCCCGAGCGGGTTCGCGCAGGCGCTGCAACGCGCCGCCGGTGGCCGCAGCGAGGTCACGCTGGTGATCAATGCCGATGCCGGCGCGAGCCACCAGTCGGTGGTCAATGTCCTGGAAGCGGCCCGGCTGGCCGGCCTGAACCGGGTCACTTTCGCCGCCCAGGCATCCGGCACGGGGCCGCGCTGAGCCGCGCGCGCCGCCCGATGCCGGCGCCCACGCTTGCCGAGCGGCTGCGCCTGGGGCTGGAATCGTGGTTGCTGCGGCGCTGGTTCGGGTCGCCGACACGCTCGCCAGACTGGCTGGATCGTGGCCTGCTGCTGCCGCTGGGCAGGCTGCTGGCGCGCGTCAGTCGACGACGTCGTGCGGAGCTGCGCCGGCTTGCGCCCGGACATCGGCCGGCCGTGGTCGTGGTGGGCAACCTGGTGGTCGGCGGCACCGGCAAGACGCCGCTGGTCGCCGAACTCGCCCGCGCCCTGTCGGCTCGGGGCTGGACGGTGGGCATCATCGCGCGCGGCCACCGCGCGCGGCGTGGCGATCCGCGCCTGGTGAGCGCCACCGACCAGGCCCGCGAGCATGGCGACGAGCCGGTGCTGCTCGCCCGCGCCAGTGGCGTGCCGGTGGCCTGCGCGCGCCGGCGAGCGCTGGCGCTCGACCTGCTGACGGCCACCCACCCCGGGATCGAGATCGTGATCAGCGACGACGGCCTGCAGCATGCCGGGCTCGCGCGCACCCTGGAGATCGCGGTCTTCGATGAGCGGGGAGCCGGCAACGGGTGGCTGCTGCCCGCGGGTCCGCTGCGCGAACCGCTCGCGCACCTGGCCGGCATGGACGCGCTGGTCTGGCGCCAGCATGCCGGCTCGACAGACTCAGCCGCGACGGCGCTGCGGCTGTGCTACGCGGCCGGCGACGCGACCGTGCTGCCCGCTCGGCGCTTCGCCTTCCGGCTGCACCCGATCGCGTGGCGCCGGGTCGTGCGGACCGGCGCGAACACCGGCCCGGGCCAGCCCACGGCGCAGGGCACGAAGGACGACGCGCGATCGCTGTCGCTCGAGGATTTCGCGCGGTTCTGCCGCGGCAGGCAGGTGCATGCCCTGGCCGGGATCGCCCAACCCGAACGATTCTTCGCGCTCGCCCGCGACCGCGGCCTGAGCCTGGCCGGCACCCGCGTGCTGCCCGATCACGGGCTCGCAGACCCATCGCTGCTGCCGCCGCAGGCCGAGGTGATCGTCATGACCGCCAAGGACGCCGTAAAATTCGAGTCGTTCGACGACCCGCGCTGCTGGTATCTCGAGGTGCAGGCGCACCCCGACCCGGCGCTGGTCGACTGGCTGGAGGACAGGCTGCGTGGATCATCGACTGATTGACATCCTGGTGTGCCCGCTGTGCAAGGGCCCGCTGCAACGCGAGCGCGAGGCGGCCGAACTGGTCTGCGAGCGCGACCGACTCGCCTTTCCGATTCGCGACGGCATCCCGGTGATGCTCGAGGACGAGGCTCGCCGCCTTGCCGAATGAGGCCCGCCGCCACGCCGCCATGAGCGATCGCGCCGATCCCGCGTTCATCGCGCTGATCCCGGCCCGCATGGCCTCCAGCAGGCTGCCGGGCAAGCCGCTGGCCGACATCGGCGGCCTGCCGATGATCGTCCGCGTGGCGCAGCGCGCGGCCCTCAGCGGCGCCTCGCGCGTGGTGGTGGCCACCGACGCCACCGCCGTGGGCCAGGCCTGCGCGGCCCACGGGGTGGCCCATGTCATGACCCGCGACGACCACGCCTCCGGCTCCGATCGCCTCGCCGAGGCGGTTGAACGCCTGGGTCTGGCCGACGACACGGTGGTGGTCAACCTGCAGGGCGACGAGCCGCTGATCGAGCCCGCCGTGCTGGCGCGCGTCGCCCGGGCCCTGGCCGAGCAGCCCGAGTGCCCGATGGCCACGGCGGCCCATCCGATCGACAGTCGCGACGACTACCTCAACCCGAATGTCGTGAAGGTGGTCCTCGATGCCCGCGGGCGGGCGCTCTACTTCTCGCGGGCGCCGATCCCTTTCGAGCGCGACGCGCCAGCCGGGGCCGATACCGCGCTGTCAGCCGCGCTGCGGGCGGCACCCGTGCTGCGTCATGTGGGCCTGTATGCCTACCGCGCCGGCTTCCTGCGCCGCTATCCGCACCTGCCGCGCTCGCCGCTCGAGGCGCTCGAATCGCTCGAGCAGTTGCGCGCGCAGTGGCACGGCCACCCCATCGCCGTGATCACGCTCGAGCACGCGCCCGCACCCGGGGTCGATACCCCGGCCGATCTCGAACGGGTTCGCGCTCTGGTGAGCGCGGGCGTGGTTTGACCCTGGGGCGGCTTTGACGATACCTTTCCGGGCTGAAAGCCGCGCGGCAGCGCACTGACGCTGCGCGATGGCGCTCAGGCGCAGGCCCGCAGGACGTCCCGCCAACACACTTCCAGGTTGCATTCATGCGATTGATCCTTCTCGGGCCGCCGGGCGCAGGCAAGGGCACCCAGGCCGCCTACATCAAGGAGAAGTTCCGCATCCCGCAGATTTCCACCGGCGACATGCTCCGGGCCGCGGTCAAGGCCGGCACGCCGCTCGGCATCGCCGCCAAGAAGGTCATGGACTCCGGCGGGCTGGTGTCCGACGACATCATCATCGGTCTGGTCAAGGACCGCCTCGCCGAACCCGACTGCCGCGACGGCTACCTGTTCGACGGCTTCCCGCGCACCATCCCCCAGGCCGACGCCATGAAGGCGGCGGGCGTGGCCATCGACTTCGTGCTCGAGATCGACGTGCCCGACGCCGAGATCATCGAGCGCATGAGCGGGCGCCGGGTGCACGTCGGCAGCGGTCGCACCTATCATGTCCGTTTCAATCCGCCCAAGGCCGAGGGTCGCGACGACGTCACCGGCGAACCCCTGATCCAGCGCGACGACGATCGCGAAGACACTGTGCGCAAGCGGCTCGAGGTCTACCACGCGCAGACCAGCGTGCTGGTGGGCTATTACGGTCGGTGGGCGAGCAGTGGCGCGCCCGGGGCCCCGGCCTACCGCAAGATCGCGGGCATCGGGCCGGTCGAGACCATCCGCGACCGGGCCTTCGAGGCCCTGCGCTAGTCCGGTTTCAGCCGAGCGCTCCGCGTCGCGGGCGCCTCGGCTTGCCAACGCGACGGGCGTTTGCGCAGAATCGCGTGCCCGTCAGAAGCCTTCCCAGTTCCAATCCACAATAAAACGCAGGAGAGAGTCCGATGTCAGCAGTCTCAACAGGCCTGTGGTTCGCCCTGGTCTGCGGCGTGGTCGCCGTCATCTATGGCATCGCCACGAGCCGCACCATCCTGGCCCTGCCCGCCGGCAACGCGCGCATGCAGGAGATCGCAGCCGCCATCCAGACCGGCGCGCAGGCCTACCTGAACCGCCAGTACCGCACCATCGGCATCGTCGGCGTGGTGCTCTTCTTCGTGCTGGGCCTGGTGCCCGGCCTGGGCTGGCCCACCGCGATCGGCTTCGCGCTGGGCGCGATCCTCTCGGGCGCGGCCGGCTACATCGGCATGAACGTGTCGGTGCGGGCCAACGTGCGCACCGCCCAGGCGGCCACCCAGGGCCTGAACCAGGCGCTTGACGTCGCCTTCAAGGGCGGCGCGATCACCGGCATGCTGGTGGTGGGCCTCGGCCTGCTCGGCGTGGCCGGCTACTACGCCGTGCTCGGGGGCACCGGCGCCAAGGGCGCCGACCTGCACACCGTGCTCAAGCCGCTGGTGGGCCTGGCCTTCGGTTCGTCGCTGATCTCGATCTTCGCGCGACTGGGCGGGGGCATCTTCACCAAGGGC
>JBIKWU010000163.1:0-8669 GCA_044356115.1 Burkholderiaceae bacterium | reverse complement strand
GCCCCAGCGCAGGTCGGTGGTGTAGTACTCGATGTTGCTCATGCTCTCGACGCCGCCGGCCATCACCACATCGGCCACGCCGCTTTGCACCATCATGGCCGCGGTGGCGATCGCCTGCAGGCCACCGCCGCACCGGCGGTCGAGCTGCATGCCCGGCACCGAGACCGGAAAGCCCGCCTGCAGGGCCACCCAGCGGCCCACGCAGGGGGTCTCGCCGTTGGCGTACGACTGCGCGAAGACCACGTCCTCGATCAGCGCGGGATCGATGCCGCTGCGGGCCACGGCCGCCTTGGCCACGGTGGCGCCGAGTTCCTCGACCGGCACGCTGCGCAGGGCGCCGCCGAAGGCGCCGATGCCGGTGCGGACGGGAGCGACGATGGCTGCTCGGCGAATCATGGATGGGTCTCCTGAAGGGCGTTGGAATGGCGGGGATTCTACTCAGCGGCCGCGCGCGCCTGCGCGAACGCCACGAACCAGTCGATGCTCGCCGGGTTGGCCATGGAATCGCGGTTGGCCACCCGGGCGGCCGGATGCCCGAGCAGGATGCGCTTGACCGGCACTTCCATCTTCTTGCCCGAGATGGTGCGCGGCACGTCGGGAATGGCGAACACGTCATTGGGCACATGGCGCGCCGACAGCCGGGTGCGGATGGCCGAGAGCAGCGCCGCCTTCAGCTCGGCGGGCACCTCGGGCACGGACTGGCGCAGCACCACGAACAGCGCCATGTACGACTCGCGGCCGAGGTACTCCAGATCGATCACCAGCGAATCGATGACCTCGTCGAAGTCTTCGACCACCCGGTAGAGCTCGCTCGTGCCCATGCGGATGCCATGGCGGTTGATGGTGGAATCGGAGCGGCCGTAGACCAGGCCGGTGACCGACTCGGGCCGCTGCACCAGGCGCAGCCAGTCGCCATGCCGCCAGACGTTCGGCGGGCCGGGGAAGGTGTCGAAGTAGCTCTCGAAATAGCGCCGCCCGCCAGGGTCGTTCCAGAAGTAGAGCGGCATCGAGGGCAGCGGCGTGGCGCAGACCAGCTCGCCCACCTCGCCGATGCGCGGCTGGCCGTCATCGCCATAGGCATGCAGGCCGATGCCCAGGCCGCGGCACTGCATCTCGCCGGCGCGCACCGGCAGGATGGGGCACGCGGTGAGGAAGGCCGCGCCGGGATCGGTGCCGCCAGAGATGGATGCCAGCATGAGGTCCTCGGCCACCTGCCCGTAGACCCAGCGGTAGGCCTCCTCGGTGAGCGGCGAGCCGGTGGCGCCCAGGCTGCGCATGGCCGAGAGATCGAAGTGCTGGCGCGGCGAGAAGCCGGCCTTCATGTTGAGCGAGATGAAGGCGGGGCTCACGCCGAAGAAGCTGATGCGCTCGCGCTCGGCCAGCCGCCACAGCGTGGCGATGTCGGGATGCCCGGGGTTGCCGTCGAACTGGATCGCGGTGCAGCCGGTCATGAGCGTGGACACCCACAGGTTCCACATGATCCAGTTGGTGGACGAGTACCAGAAGAAGCGGTCGTCCTCGCCGACGTCGAGATGCAGCAGACAGCTCTTGAAGGTCTCGAGCACCGTGCCGCCATGGCCGTGCACGATCGGCTTGGGCATGCCGGTGGTGCCCGAGGAATAGACGATCCACAGCGGATGGTCGAAGGGCAGCGCCTCGTAGCGCGGCGCGGCCGGCTGCGCGAGGGCCTGCGCCCAGGTCTGCACCGGCACACGGCGGCCGGGCTGGTCGGGCGGCTCGATCGGCGCCGGCTGCGCCTCGGGCTGCAGCGCCGGCACCAGGATCACCGCGCGCAGGCTGGGCAGTTGCGCCACGAGCTCGCGCAGGGTGTCGCGCCGGTCGAAGTCCTTGCCGCCATAGCGGTAGCCATCAACCGCGATCAGCACCACCGGCTCGATCTGCCGGAACCGGTCGAGCACGCTGGTGGGGCCCATGTCGGGCGAGCAACCCGACCAGATCGCGCCCAGGCTGGTGCTGGCCAGCATGGACACCGCCGACTCGGGGATGTTGGGCAGGTAGCCCACCACCCGATCGCCGCGCGCCACGCCCAGGCCTGACAGGGTGGCGGTGAGCGCGCCGACATCGGCGGCGAGCCGCGCCCAGGTGATCTCGGTGCGCGGGCGCAGTTCCGACTGGAACACCAGCGCCAGGCGCGTGTCGGCATCGGGCCGGCGCGCGTGGGCGAGCATGTGCTCGGCGTAATTGAGCGTGGCGCCGGGAAACCAGCGGGCGTGCGGCATCTCGCGCTCGGCCAGCACCCGGTCATGGGGGCTGTGCGAGATCACCCCGCAGAAGTCCCACAGGCTCGACCAGAAGCCCTCGAGGTCATCGACCGACCACTGCCAGAGCGACTCGTAGTCATCGAAACGCAGGCCGCGCTCGCGCGCCAGCCAGTGCATGAAGCGGGTGATGCCGGCGCGCGCGATGCGCTCGGGGCCGGGCCGCCAGAGGGGCTCGGGGTGGATGGACGGGTCGAGCGGTTCGGCAGTGTTCATGGGCAGCGGAGGGGGTCAGTGGCCGGGCATCACCAGCCAGGCCTGGCGACCTTCGGTGGCCAGGCCCACGGTGGCGCCGTGCGGCAGGGTGAGCTTGGGCGTGTCGTGCCCCACCGGCAGGCCGGTGAGGATGGGAGTGCGGGTGAGGCCGCGCAGCCGGCGCAGCACCGCCGGCATGTCGAAGCCGGCATCGCGCGGCACCAGCGTGTAGCGGTTGACGTAGCCGATGAGCACCGCCGCCTGCGCGTCGAGCACGCCGGCCTGCAGCAGCTGGCCGAGCATGCGCTCGACCCGGTAGGGGTGCTCGCTCACCTCCTCGAGGTACAGGATGCCCCCGCGCACCGCCGGAAACCACGGCGTGCCCAGCAGCGCGCACACCAGGCTGAGATTGCCGCCCCAGAGCGTGCCGCGCACATCCACGCCGCTGGCGCCGGCCGCCCGAAAGCCCAGCAGCTCGGCGCGGCCGGCCAGGGCGTCATGCAGCGAGCCCACGGTGGTCTCGTCGGGCTCGGCGCCCTCGGGCACGGCGAAGTCATCGAGCAGCGCCGGCCCGGTCCAGGTGACCGCGCCGGCGCGCGCCAGCATGGCGAGCTGGAAGGCGGTGAAATCCGAGTAGCCGATCCACTGCTTGTCGGCGCGCGCCAGCGCGGCGAAGTCGAGCAGCGGCAGCAGGCGGGTGAGGCCGTAGCCGCCGCGCGTGATCATCACCGCGCGCGCCGGCTGGGCGGCCGCGCGGCTGAACGCGGCGGCCCGCTGGACATCGGTGCCGGCAAAGCGCTGGTGGGTGCGCAGCGCGCCCCGGTCGAGCACCGGGCTGAAGCCGGCGGCGCGCAAGGCATTCAGGCTGCGCTGCAGCGGCGCATCGGCCGGCACCGCGCTGGCGGGCGAGATGAGGTACAGCGGCACCGGCGCCACGGCGTCGGCGGCATCGGTCATGGGCGGGGCGGGCATCTCGAAAGTCTGCCACAGCGGCGAAGCGGCCAAGCCGCGATGCGATACTGCGCGCTCCACGTCCCGGAGACATGCACATGACCAGAATCGGCGACAGCCTGGCCGGCAAGCGGGTGCTCATCACCCTGGCCTCGGCGTTCATGGGACCGGTGCTGTGCGAGACCTTCGCGGCCCACGGCGCGGTGGTCATCGCCGACGAGCGCGCCATGGACTCGGGCGCGGCCGGCGAGGCCGCGGTGCGCGAGGCAGGTCAGGTGGATGTGGTCATCGCCAACCTGGGCGTGCCCGCGCCCTCCACCACCGCCGACCAGATCAGCGACGCCGAGTTCCGGCATGTCTTCGCCCACATCGTCGACCCGCTGCCCGGCCTGTGCCGCGGCGCGCTGCCGCAGATGCTCGAGCGGCGCGCCGGCAAGATCGTGGTCATGGGCAGCGCCACCGCGCTGCGCGGCCAGAAGCGCACCGCCACCTACGCCTCGGCGCGTGGCGCGCAGGCCTCGTTCGTGCGCGCCGTGGGCGTGGAGGTGGCGCCGCGCAACGTGCAGGTGAACCTGATCGCGCAGAACTTCGTCGAGAACCCGATGTACTACGGGCCCGAGGTGCAGGCCCTGCCCGCGTTCCAGGCACGGCTCGCCCGCGAGGTGCCGGCCGGCCGCCTGGCCACCCCTCAGGAAGACGCGCTCTTCGCGGTGTTCCTGGCCAGCAGCGAGGTCAACTTCTTCGCCGGCCAGGCGATCTCCTTCTCGGGCGGCTGGGCGCCCTGAGCCGAGCCACCCCCAACGCCGAGACCTGCATGCCCCGCATCCCCTACGTGCCCGCCGACCTCGCCGAACCGGCCGAGGTGGTCAGTGCCATCCGCGCGCGCCGCGGCGGCGAACTGATCGCGCTCGACCGCATGCTGCTGCACAGCCCGCCGCTGGCGGCCGGCTGGAACACCTTCCTCGGCGCGGTGCGCACCGGGCTGATCGTCGACCCCATGCTGCGCGAACTGGCCATGTGCGTGGTGGCGGTGATCAACGGCGCCGAGTACGAGTTCGTGCAGCACGCGCCGCTGTTCCTCGAGGCCGGCGGCACGCCGGCCCAGGCGCAGGCCCTGCGCAAGCCCGACACCGCCCGCGCCGATGCCACCCTGTTCGGCGAGCGCGAGCGCGCCGCGCTGGGTCTGGTGATCGAGATGACCCGCTCGGTGCAGGTGGCCGACGCCACCTTCGCGCAGGTCGTGAGCCACCTGGGCGAGCGCCAGACCGTGGAGCTGGTGGCGGTGGTGGCCGCCTACAACATGGTGTCGCGCTTCCTGGTGGCCACCGGCATCCACCCGGACTGAGCCGGCTGGCGGGGGCCGGCTCCGCCCGCGCGCGCGCCGGCGTGGCCCGCCGGCGTGGCGCTCAGGGCAGGTATTCGAAGACCGTGACCACCCGCGTCACCCCGGAAACCCGGGCGGCGGTCTTCGCGGCGAGATCGCCTTCGGCGCGCGACACCAGACCCATGAGATAGACCACGCCCGACTCGGTGACCACCTTGACGTTGTCGGCCGGCAGGTCCTTCACGCCGACCATGGCCGCCTTCACGCGGGTGGTGAGGCCGACATCGCTGGCGTACGAGCCCACGCCGGTGCGCGCGGCGACGCTGATCTCGTTCTGGACGCCACGCACATTGGGCAGATCGCCGACGAGACGCGCGGCGCGCGCCTTGGTGTCGGCATCGGGCACCTGCCCGGTGAGCAGGACCTTGCGGTTGTAGCTGGTGATGGACACCCCCTTGGCCGCCGGCAGCTTCTCGGCGAGCAGGGTGTTGCCCCTGAGCTCAATGCCCGTGTCTTCGGTCTGGGCGCCAAGGGTGCGGCGATCGGAGGCGACCAGCGCGCCGGTGGCCATACCGGTGATGGCCAGCGGCATGCAGCCGGCGAGCAGCCCCGCCGCGCACAGCGCGGCGACCAGGGCAGCCGCGCGGCGCGGCGGGCGGGCAGGCGCGGCAGAAGGGGCGCGAATGACGGATGGGTTCATGGCGATATCTCCGGAAGCGGGTTCAGGGCACGGCCCGGTGCGGCGCGCCGGCATGATCAGGACGGATTGCCATCGTCACCGAGCAGCGCGGCATCGATGCCATCGCACAGGCAATGAACGATGAGCAGGTGCACTTCCTGGATGCGCATGGTGCGCTCGTGCGGCACGCACAGGTGCACATCCTGCTCGCCCAGCAGGGCGGCGATGCGACCGCCACCGCGGCCGGTAAGCGCGATCACGCGGATACCGCGCTCGCGAGCCGCCTGCACCGCGGCCAGCACATTGGCCGAGTTGCCGCTGGTGGAGATGGCCACCAGCACGTCACCGGCCTGGCCGAGCGCGCGGACCTGACGGGCGAAGACCTCGTCGAAACGGTAGTCATTGGCCACCGCGGTGAGGATGGAGGAGTCGGTGGTGAGCGCGATGGCGGCAAGCTCGGGGCGCTCACGCTCGAAGCGGCCGACCAGTTCGGCCGCGAGATGCTGGGCATCGGCCGCGGAACCGCCGTTGCCGCAGGCCATGAGCTTGCGGTCGGCCGACAGCGCCGCCACCGCCAGCTCCACCGCGCGCGCGATCGGGCCGGCAAGGGCCTCGACACAGGCGAGCTTGAGCCGGGCGCTGTCTTCGAAGTGGGCGGCAATGCGCGCGGCGAGACTCATGCCGCAGATTATAGCGACCGGCCGTGTCAGAACGCCCCGGGCAGCCAGAGCAGATGCTCACCCTCGATGGCCACCACATCGAAACGCAGCGGCGGCCAGGGCCGAGCACCGAGCCGATGCTGCAGCCAGGCCTGTGCCGCGGCGCGCACCCGGGCCTGCTTGCGGGCATCAATGCTGGCGGCCGCGCCACCGAAGCGCGCGCTCGCGCGCCGGCGCACCTCGACGAAGACGCAGTGGCCCTGGTGGGCCATGATGAGATCGATCTCGCCGCAGCGCAGGCGGACATTGGCGTCAACCAGGCGCAGCCCGCGGGAGCGGAGATAATCGAGGGCCTGCGCCTCGGCCAGGCTGCCGGCGCGTTGCGCCGGCGAGACCGCGACATACCTGGAAGGCTTGGCCATGGCGCCCGGATTGTATGTGGTGGCAACACCGATCGGTCACCTGTCGGACCTAAGCCCGAGGGCCGCGCAGGTGCTGTGCGACGTCGACGTGGTGGCTGCCGAAGACACCCGCGTCACCCGCGTGTTGCTGGCCCATGTCGGCTCGTCGGCGCGGCTGATCGGCGCGCGGGCGCACAACGAGGCGCAGGCCGCCGAGGCCATCATCGCGCTGCTCGCGCAGGGCCGTTCGGTGGCGCTGGTGAGCGATGCCGGCACGCCCGCCATCAGCGACCCTGGCGCGCGCGTGGTGGCGGCGGTGCGCGCGGCCGGTCACGCGGTGGTGCCGGTGCCCGGGCCCAGCGCGGTCATCACCCTGCTCTCGGCCGCGGGCCTGGCCGACGGGCCGATGCTCTTCGAGGGCTTCCTGCCCAGCCGGCCGCGCGCGCGCCGGGAACGCCTCGCGGCGCTCGCCGCCGCGGCCGATGCGGTGGGCGCGGCGCTGGTGCTCTACGAGGCGCCACACCGCATCGTCGCGCTGATGGATGACCTGCTCGCGCAGTACGGCACGCAGCGCGCCCTGGTCATCGGCCGCGAGCTCACCAAGCTGCACGAGGAGATCGCGGTCATGCCGCTGGCGCAGGCGCCGGCCTGGCTGGCGGGCGGCCCTCACCGCCAGCGCGGAGAGTTCGTGCTCGCGCTGGCACAGGCGCCGGCGGACGATGCGGCCGCGGCGGCCACCGGATCCGCGGGCATCGACGGGCCTGCCCGTCGGCTGCTCACGCTGCTGGCCAACGAACTGCCGCCGGCGCGCGCGGCACGGCTCGCGCACGAGATCAGCGGCGCCCCGCGCGAGGCGCTCTACCAGCTGGCGCTGAGCCTGTCGCTCAGGGACCCACCGTGATCGGGATGGGCTGCAGATCGGTGCCCTGGCGCAGGCGCTCGCCCGCGCTCACCGCGTCGCCGCGGCTGGTGTAGGGGCCGGCGAGCACCCGCCAGATCGCCCCGGCGGGCTGCAGCGGCATCTGCGCGGGCGAGACGCCCAGCACCGCGGCGGCGCGCTCGCGCGCCGCAAGCGCGCGTTCCTGCTGCGAGAAGGCGCCGAGCTGCAGCCAGATGCCGGGCGTGACCACCGCGGTGGCCGCCGTAGCCGACGTGGTCGCGCCGGCCGAAGCCGCCGCCGAGGGCGTGGCGACCAGGGCCGCGGCGCTCGCGCCACCGGCCTGGACGATCAGCGTCTCGATGGAGAGCCGGGCTGGCGGTTCGGCCGCAGACCGGACCGCTGCAGCAGGCGGCGCTGGCGGCGATGCCGGTGCCGCCACGGGCGCGGGCATCGGTGCCGGCGGCGGCACCACCGCAGGTGCCGCCGAGGCCATCGGCGCGGCCGCGCGGAAGGACGCGGGATCGTGGATGAGCTCCACCTCCACCTCGGCGCTGCCGGCCTGCACATAGCCCAGCCGCGCCGCCGCGGTCCAGGACAGGTCGATCACCCGGCCATGCAGGAAGGGGCCGCGGTCATTGACGCGCACCACCACGCTGCGGCCGTTGGCCAGGTTGGTGACCCGGGCATAGCTCGGGATCGGCAGGATGGTATGGGCCGCCGTCATGGCGTGCATGTCGTAGGGCTCGCCGCTGGCCGTGGACTGGCCGTGGTAGCGCCGCCCGTACCAGCTCGCCACGCCGCGCTCCCGGAAGGGCTCGAGCCGCGTCATCGGCACATACTGGCGCTCGAAGACCACATAGGGCCGGCTGTTGCGCGGATTGACCGGTTCCAGGCGCGGCACGGCATCGGGCACGCTGTCGGGGTCGGTGGGCGCGCCCTGGCCGGGGCCGTCGTCGAGGTAGAAGCCCCCGCCACGTCGCGCACCCGGGGCTTGCGCCGAGGGCGCGGCGGGCGGGCCGGCCGTGCCTGGCCCGCCAGCGCTCGGGCGCGGCGCGGGGCGCGGGGCGCCACCCGGCTCGACCGTCCGGATGGGGGCCGGGCCGGTGGCGCAGCCCGCCAGCAGCAGCACCATCAGCATCAGGGCACGGGTGCTCATGGTCCTGGCTTCAGCCCGAGGGCCGTGTCGAGCGACGCACGCCATTGCCGCAGATACCGCAGCCCCTGGATGGCCCGCGAGCCGTACCACGAGACCATCTCGCCATCGATCAGCCGCACCGGCACGCCCTGCCAGCCGGGCATGG
>JBIKWU010000162.1:0-8707 GCA_044356115.1 Burkholderiaceae bacterium | reverse complement strand
GCTGATCCTCGCGCACCCGGATCTCGCGAACGATGCCGCCTTCCAGGTGCTGCACCGACTTGCGCTCACCGGCCACCTTCACCACGCCGGGGGCGAGCGCCGCGCTGCTGATCGGCGAGCAGGCGGCCCAGCCGCCCAGGCCGACCACCCCGAACAGCACCACCGCGGCACCCCAGCGGGCGACGCGTCGGCGCGAGGCCTCGATGCCGGCATCCGCGGCCTCGGTGTCGGCCGGCACGGCCAGGCTCAAGGAGGTATGGCGCATCAGGACTCCCCCTGCACGACCTGCAGCTTCGGTGAGGCCTCGCCGGCGCTCGCGCGGGCGGGCATGGGCGTGATCCGGCGCATGACCTGTGCGCGCGGGCCGAACGCGCCCACGGCGCCGTGCGAGAGCACGAGCAGGCTGTCGGCCTCGGCGAGCAGGCCCGGGCGGTGGGTGATCACCACCAGCGTCACGCCCGACTGACGCAGGTGCGCGAAGGCGCGCGCCAGCGCGGCCTCGCCCTCGGCATCGAGATGCGCATTGGGCTCGTCGAGGACCACCAGCCGCGGCGATCCGTACAGCGCGCGCGCTAGGCCGATCTGCTGGCGCTGACCGGCCGAGAGCGCGAGGCCGCCCTCGCCTACCTCGGTGTCATAGCCGGCCGGCAGGCCGCTGATCATCTCGTGAGCGCCGGCCAGACGGGCGGCGCGCAGCACCGATTCGCGGTCGGTGCCGCCAAAGCGCGCGATGTTCTCGAGCACGGTGCCCTGGAGCAGGTGCGCCTCCTCGGGCAGGTAGCCGATGCCCCCGCCCGGTGCCTCGGCGTCCCAGGCGCCGAGCTCGATGCCGTCGAGCCTGACGCGCCCCCCGCGCGGCGCGATCGCGCCGGTGATCGCGCCGGCGAGCGTGGACTTGCCGGCACCGCTGGGCCCCACCACGCCGAGGAATTCGCCGGGCGCGAGGCTGAAGGACACCGCGCGCAGCAGCAAGCGTTGCGAGTCGGGCGCATGGACCACCAGTTGCTCCACCTGCAGGCGGCCGCGGGCCGAGTCGTCGTCGATCGGCCGGCGGGTGCCGGGCGCCGGCGCGCGGGCAAGCAGCAGGCCCAGCCGCTGATAGGCGGCATGTGCCGAGCGGATCTGGCGCCAGGCACCGATCCCGGTCTCCAGGGGCGCCAGAGCGCGGGTCATCAGCAGCGAGGCGGCCACGATCGCGCCGATCATCAACTGGTTGTCGAGATAGAGCCAGGCGCCCAGCGCGTAGACCCCGACCTGCAGAAGCACCCGCACCAGTCGGGCCAGGGAGCGGGACAGGCTGACGCGGTCGAGCGCCTCGGTCAGCGTCACCAGCGCGCGGTGATTGCCGTGCTGCCAGCGTCGCAGCGCCGCCGCGCCCATGCCCATGACGGTCACGGTATCGGCCTGACGGACCAGTTCGTCGGCGCGCGCCTGGGCGCGCCGGGTTGCCCGCAGGATCTGCTCGACCGGTCGGCGGGTGGCGACTTCATTGATGGCGGCGATCGCCAGCAGCATCGCGCTGCCGGCGGCGGCGAGCAGGCACAGGGCGGGGTGGAGCGCGAACAGCGCCAGCAGGTACAGGGGAATGAAAGGCGCATCGAACAGCGTGAAGATCGCCTGCGAGCCGAGGAAGGCGCGCAGTTCGGCGGCGTCTCTCAGGCCGGGACTGGCGTGTCCGGGCCGGCCAGCCGCCATGCGGATGCTGGCAGCCAGCACCAGCGGTGACAGACGTGCATCCAGGGCCACGCCGGCGCGCGCCAGCAGGCGCGCGCGCACCAGATCGATCGCCGCCTGCAGCAGCAGCGCGATGCCGGCGCCGGCCGTGAGCAGGACGAGGGTGTCGCGGCTGCGGCTGGTGAGCACATTGGCGAACACGCCCAGCATGTAGAGCGGCACCGTGAGCACCAGCAGGTTGAAGACCGCGCTGAACAGCCACAGCTGGATGAAGGCGACGCGCTGCCCGCCGAGGACAGCCGCCAGTGCATCGGGAGCCGGCGCGGCGGCACCGCGATCCGGCAGGTTTCGGGAATTCATGGCACCTCGGTTCGAGGGAGCGGTTGACCGGGCGGGCGGGCCCGCCCGGGGCCGGGGCCGCGAGGCCCCGGCAGGTGGCGCAGCTGCCTCAGACCACTTCGATGTTGATCGAGCCCTGCAGCTCGACCAGCGAGTCGATGCCGTCGGCCCCCGGCGTGATGCCCATGTTGCGCAGCACGATCGAGTCCTCGGCATCGCCGGTCCAGCTGCCATCGCCGTCGCGATCGAACCAGATCGTCACGTCGGTGCCGTCATCGACCACCGTCACATAGGCGTCGAGCTGGGCGGCCGAGAGGATCGACGGGTTGTCGACCTCGAAGCGCAGGATGTCGATCAGTTCGGGGTCCATGACCGTGTCCTGGCTTGCGAGCGCCGCGCTGTCGGTCCAGCTCATGTCGCCGGTGCTCGAGGCATGCACCGCGAACACGAACTTGTCGGCGCCCAGGCCACCGGTCATGGTGTCGTCCTGCTCGCCGCCCGCCAGCGTGTCGTTGTCGGCGCCGCCCACCAGCACGTCATTGCCGTTGCCGCCCGACAGGGTGTCCTTGCCGGCATCGCCGTAGAGCTTGTCCTGCTGGTCGCCGCCGTCGAGCACGTCGTCCTGACCACCGCCGCGCAGGGTGTCGTCCCCGGTGCTGCCCAGCAGGGTGTCGAGCCCGGCGCCCCCGAGCATCGAGTCGTTGCCCTCGCCGCCGTCGGCGGTGTCGCTGCCGGCCCCGCCATCGATGATGTCGTCGCCTTCGTCGCCACCCAGGGTGTCGTTGCCCAGGCCGCCGGAAAGCGAGTCATCGTCGTCGCCGCCGCTGAGCGTATCGGCTCCCTCGCCACCGACCAGGGTGTCGTTGCCGGTGTCCCCGTAGAGCTCGTCGGCGCCAGCGCCACCGTCGATCAGGTCATCGCCCGTGCCGCCATCGGCCCAGTCGTTGCCGTTCTCGCCATAGACCTTGTCGCTGCCGTCATCGCCCGAGAGCGAGTCGGCATCGTCGCCGCCGCGGACGGTGTCGTCGCCGGAGCCGCCGAAGAGGGTGTCGTTGCCGCCGTTGTCGGTGACCAGATCGTTGCCCTTGCCGCCATCCTGCCAGTCGTTGCCGGCATTGCCGTACATGACGTCGTTGTCGTTGCCGCCGGCGAGGCTGTCGTTGCCGTCGCCGCCATCGAGGGTGTCGGCGCCGTCGTCACCCTGGAGGGTGTCGTCACCGATGCCGCCGCTCATGGCGTCGGCGCCCGCGCCACCGGCCAACCCATCGGCCCCGTCGCTGCCGTTCAGGTTGTCGTCACCGTCGTCGCCGGCCAGGGTGTCGTTGCCGGCGCCCCCGGTGACGGTGTCGTTGCCCAGGCCGCCGCTCATCGCATCGCTGCCGCCATCGCCCGACATGACATCGGCGCCGTCACCGCCCGCCATGACGTCGGCGCCATCGCCGCCGGCCATGGTGTCGTTGCCGGCATCGCCCGCCATCTGGTCGTCACCGAGGCCGCCGCTCATCGCGTCGGTTCCCAGGCCGCCGCTCAGGGTGTCATTGCCGTCACCGCCATCGAGACTGTCGTTGCCGGCGTCACCGTTGAGCACGTCGTTGCCGGCGTCACCGGTCAGGGTATCGGCGCCATCCCCGCCGTTGAGCAGGTCGTCGTCATCGCCGCCGCTCAGGAGGTCATTGCCGATGCCGCCGTTGAGCGTGTCGTTGCCGGTCTCGCCATACAGGCGGTCGTTGCCGCTCTCGCCGTTGAGCTCGTCGTTGCCGTCGCGACCGTAGACCGAATCGTCGCCGCCGCCCGCGAGCACCTGCGAGTTGCTGCCCGCGACCACATCCTTCCAGATGTTGTTGCTGGCCGAGAGCACATAGGTTTTGGTGAATGCCATGGTTGACTCCGTTGAAGGCTGATGAACACCGCCGCTGGGGCGGTCGATCCGGCCTGCGGGGCAGGCTGGACGGGCATTGCCACGCAGCCTTTGTGCCAGTTGGGCAAGTGCCTGATTGCGAAGGGAGTTTCCGGTTTGTGCGACCCTTGCCCGGTGGCGAACCGTATCGGCGCGGATACCACCGGCTGCGTTGCCGATACAGGACCGGCGGCCGGCCGGGCCGCGCGTCTCAGTGATCGAGCGGGATGTTCAGCTTGTTGATGAGGCGGTAGAGCGTCACCCGCGACACGCCGAGCTGGCGGGCGGTCTGCGAGACCTTGTTGCCGTTGGCGCGCAGGCTGCTGGCGAGCAGGTTGCGCTCGAACGAGGCGCGCGCGTCGTCGAGCGTGAGGCTCTCCGGCGCCGGCATGGCCACCGCCAGGCCAAGGTCTTCCGGTCCGATCAGCCGGTTCTCGCCCATCACCACGGCTCCCTGGACGCGATTGATCAGTTCGCGCACATTGCCCGGCCAGTCGTGGGCGCGCAGCGCGTCGATGGCCCGCGCGCTGAAGCCCCGCGGCCGGCTGCCGGGGTGCTGGCCGAGCGTGCGGCGCAGGAAGAGTTCGGCCAGCGCCAGGACATCGTCACCGCGCTCGCGCAGTGCCGGCACCACCAGTTGCAGCACGTTCAGACGGAAGAAGAGATCCTCGCGGAAGGTGCCCTGGCGCACAGCCTGGGCGAGGTCCACGTGCGTGGCGGCGATCACCCGGAAGTCCACCGGCAGCGTCTGGGTGGAGCCCACGCGGGAGATGGTTCGCTCCTGCAGGACCCGCAGCAGGCTGGCCTGCATGTCGAGCGGCAGATCGCCGATCTCGTCGAGGAAAAGCACGCCGCCATTGGCGGCCTCGATGCGGCCTATCTTGCGGTGGGTGGCGCCGGTGAAGGCGCTCTTCTCGTGGCCGAAGAGTTCGGACTGGATCAGGGTGGCCGGGATCGCGCCGCAGTTCACCACGGAGATCGGACCCGCCGCGCGTCGCGAATGGCGGTGGATGGCGTGCGCCACCAGTTCCTTCCCGGTCCCCGTCTGACCGCCGATCAGCACCGGCGCATCCGAATCGATGACCTTGCGCAGCCGTTGCGTGAAGGCCTGCATCGTCGCGCTGCTGCCGCAGATGCCGAACTCGGCTCCCTCGCCCGGCCGCCCCGCGCCATCGTCGGATCCGCCGCTCACCGACCGGCGCATCGACGAAATGCCCCGGGCATGGCCCAGGATCACCGCCAGACGTTGCGGATCGGCCGGCAGGGTGTGGTAGTCGTGGAAGGCCCTGAGCAGGAAGGCGCGAAACTCCCGTGATTCGAGGGTGGCCGGCGCGACCAGTGCGATCCACTCGGTGGCCTGCGATACCGACAGCAGCGGTTCGAACTCGATCGGGCGCAGGCCGGCGAGGGGCTGGAACACCGCGAGGGCCGCGAGCGTGTCGGTGCGTCGCAGCGTGCGCCGCGCCTCGTCCACCGACCGGGCATGCCGCAGGAGGAGCCGTTGGTCGGCGCAAGCGGCGCGCAAGGCCGCGAATACCTCACCCCCGGTGTCCAGCACCAGCACCTCGCCTTGGCTCAATTCGGTCGCCTCATCCTGATCCACCCGGGGCGCCGGCCCTGGCCCGATGCCCCGGCGCGCGCCCCGGGCGTGAGCTTGCGGCATGCCGTTGCCGGCAGCTTGCGGTGGATCAACGGACCGGCTGGAGGCTCGGCTGGTGCGTGTGTCGGCCGGCTGCGGCCGAGCACCGCGGCTGCGGGCGATCATCCGGCGATCAAGACCCGACGTCCGCCCCAAGATGATTTCGCAACTCGATCGCGGCACCCTGGATGTGGTCACCATGCTGGTGGCCATCGTCCCCTGCTGCGTGGCGATCAGCATCTGGCGCATCAACCGTGCGCTGGAGGGGCCGCTGTTCTGGATGCTCGCGATCACGCTCACGCTGCTCACCTATGCGGCGGTGCCGCTGCTGCAGCTGCTCGGCGCGCCCCCGGGCGTGGCGGTGGCCATGAACAACACCTCGAGTCTGACCAGCATGCTGCTGCTGCTCGAGGGCAACCTGCGATTCACGGGCAGGCTGTCGTCGGCGAGGCTGAAATGGGGCGTGCTCGCCGTGCTGTTCTTCCTGACCATCTCCATCCTCAACCGGGACGATGCCGCGCGGCGCTATCTCTTCCACGATCCGATCGCGGCGTGCCTGCTGCTGGCCAACGCCGGCACCCTGTTGTTGAAGTCGCCGGCGAGCGAGCGCGCGGTACGCACCGTGGCCGCGGTGTTCCCCTTGCTCATGGCGCTGGTGTTCATGGCCCGCTGGTGCGTGGCGTTCGAGGCCGAACCGGGCGCCGATCTGTCGCGTCATGCGATCGTCATGCCGCTGATGATCGCCGGCATCCTCTTCACCCTGGGCTGGACCTACTTCGCCAGCCTGTTCTGCTACACGCGATCGCAGGCCCAGCTCGCGCGGCAGGCGCGGGAAGATGCCCTCACCGGGCTGGCCAATCGCCGTTATTTCGACGAGGCGGTGCAGCGCGAGGTCGCGCGCTGCCGTCGCAGCGGTGCGGGCTTCGCGCTGGTCACGCTCGACCTGGACAACTTCAAGCAGGTCAATGACCGGTTCGGTCACGCCGCCGGGGACCAGCTGCTCTCCGAGGTCTCCCGTCGGCTGGGCAGCTTCATCCGCAAGACCGACCTGGCCGCGCGCATGGGGGGGGACGAGTTCGCACTGCTGCTGGTCGACATCGAATCGACGGTCGTGCTGTCGCTGGTGATGGAGCGGCTGCGCAATGCCCTGCAGGGGGCGATCATGCTCTCCGGCGAGCGCGCCGCCATCGAGATCAGCATGGGCGGCGCGCTGTGGCCGCAGGCGGGTTCCGACCCGGATGTGCTCTTCAGGCTGGCCGATCAGGCGATGTACGCCGACAAGGCCAGGCGCAAGGCTCGCGAGGCCGGGACCTCCGCCGGCGAACTCGCGCTGCAGACGGCCTGAGCCGCGGGCCAGCGCTGCGCCGGGCACAGCCACGCCTGCGGCGCCGCGATCGCGGCGGTGCGGCGCCCTGGCCCCCGATAGAATCCGACGCAGGGCGGTGGCGCTGACCCGCAGTCGCCCGCCCACCCCTTGCCGAGGATCCGATGAGCGACTTCGCCTCCCGCCACTTCCAGCCCTTCTCGGGCCAGGACATCCGCACCCTCGTCCAGGCCCAGGCGCGTCTGCGCGCCGATCATCCCTACCTGGTCTGGAGGCCGTTCAGCGGTCCGCGCCAGGTCTGGACCTACGCGCAGTTTGCCCAGGCCCTGGCCCGCTTCGCGGCCGGCCTGCAGGCCCGCGGGGTGAAGCCCGGTGACCGGGTGCTGGTCCACCTCGACAACTGCCCCGAGGCCATCCTCGCCTGGTTCGGCTGCGCCTGGATGGGCGCGGTGGCGGTGACCACCAACGCGCGCTCGAGCGCCGACGAACTGAGCTACTTCGCCGAACACGCGGCGGTGGTGGGCGGCATCACGCAGCCGCGCTTCGCGTCGCTGGTCGCACAGGCCTGTCCCCGACTGCGCTGGCTCGCCGTCACGCGCACCGACAATGGCGAGGACGCCGGCTCGGCCACGCCCTCGGCCGCCGATGCCTTCGAGGCGATCGACGGCGACCCCGCCACGCTGCCGGCGCGACCGCACGACCCGCTCGCGCCCTTCAGCGTGCAGTACACCTCCGGCACCACCTCGCGGCCCAAGGGCGTGCTCTGGACCCATGCCAACGCGCTCTGGGGGGCGCGCATCAACGCCACCCACGAGGGCCTGCGCCCCGATGACATCCACATGGTGACGCTGCCGCTGTTCCACACCAACGCGCAGGCCTATTCCATGCTGGCCACGCTCTGGGCGGGCGCCACCGCGGTGGTCAACCCGCGCTTCTCGGCCAGCCGCTTCTGGCCGGTGTCGCTCGAGGAGGGCTGCACCTGGGCCTCGGTGATCGGCTTCATCCCGCGCGCGCTCATGGACCAGCCGGTGCCCGAACACCGCTACCGCCTGTGGGGCACCGGGGTATGCGAGCCGCCCACCGATGCCCGCTACCGGGTCAAGACCCTGGGCTGGTGGGGCATGACCGAGACCATCACCCATGGCACGCTCGGCCTGATCGACCTGCCCAACGCGCCGCTGTCGATGGGCCTGCCCGCGCCCGAGTACGGCATCCGCATCCTGGTCGACGGGCGCGAGGCACTGCCTGGCGAGACCGGCGATTTCCAGGTGAAGGGCGTGCGCGGCCTGTCGCTCTTTGCCGAGTACCTCGACAACCCGCAGGCCACGGCCGACGCCTTCGATGCCGAGGGCTGGTTCAACACCGGCGACCGGGTCACGCTCGGCGAGAACGGCTGGCTCTACTTCGCCGACCGCTCCAAGGACATGCTCAAGGTGGGGGGCGAGAACGTCGCCGCCTCCGAGATCGAGCGGGTGATCATGACCGTGCCGGGGGTGGTGGAGGCGGCGGTGGTCGGCCAGCGCCACCCCATGCTCGACGAGGTGCCGGTGGCCTTCGTGCGTGGTGGCCCGCCCGACGCCGAGGGGCGCGCCGCGCTGGCCCGCGCGGTGGCGGCGGCCTGCGCCGCTACCCTGGCCGGCTTCAAGCAGCCGCGCGAGGTGCGGGTGGTGGACGAACTGCCGCGCTCCACCCTCGAGAAGATCAACAAGGCGGCGTTGCGCCGGCAGCTGGCCGACGAAGGCTGAGCGCCGGCCGCTGTCCGAGCGCGCCGGGGCGGGGCCCGCCGGGCCTCAGACGGGATGGGCGCCGAGATGGGCCAGCATCAGCCGGGTGA
>JBIKWU010000161.1:0-8709 GCA_044356115.1 Burkholderiaceae bacterium | reverse complement strand
GCCATCGCCGCGCTGCGGCAACTGCAGTCGGCGCGCATCGCGCCCGACATTCCCTCGCTGGGCGATACGCTGGCCGCGGTTCGTGCCGCGCGCACCGCCCTCGAGACCAATCCCTGACCGCGGACCGGTCGGGCTGCCTCACGGAACGCCGACGTGCGCGCGATCATCTGGTCCCTGCTGCTGGTCAGCGCCGCGGTCGGTCTGGCGTTGCTGATGCGGGTCAACCACGGCAACGTCGCCATCTTCTGGCCACCCTACCGGCTGGACGTCTCGGTCAACCTGGCACTGGTGGTGCTGGTGGCGGGCTTCGTCGCACTGCACCTGCTGCTGGTGGCCCTGGGCAACGCGCTCGATCTGCCGGCCCGGGTACGCGAATACCGTGAGCGCCGGCTGCGCGATGCCGCGCTGGTGGCGCTGCGCGAGTCGGTGCTGGCCCTGTACGAGGGCCGCTTCGGCCGCGCCGAGCGGCTGGCCCAGCAGGCCCGTGACGATGAGCGGCTGGCCGGTCCGGCGGCGCTGGTGGCGGCGCGGGCCGCCCACCGCATGCGCGAGTTCGAGCGTCGCGACCGCTGGCTGGCGCTGGCCGAGACCGACCGCGGCACCTTGCATGCCGGCCTCATGTCCGGCGCCGAACTCGCCCTCGAGGAGCAGGACGCGACCCGGGCCATCAACGGCATCGAGCGCCTGCACTCGCGGGGCATGCGGCACATCCACGCGCTGCGGGTGGCGCTGCGCGCCTACGAACAGGCCGGCGACTGGCCGCGGGTGTTGCGGGTGCTGCGCCAGCTCGAGAAGCGCGATGTGCTCCACCCGGCGGCCATCCGCGGGCTGCGGGTGCGCGCCTGCCGCGCGCTGATCAGCGTGCGCGGCGACGATGTCGAGGGCGTGCGCGCCTTCTGGCAGGACTTGCGCGCCGAGGAGCGTGAACTGCCCGAGGTGGCCGAGGCCGCGGCGCAGGCCTTCGCCCGCGCCGGCGATGCCGCCCAGGCCCGGCGTCTGCTCGAGACCGCGCTCTCGGCCGGGTTCTCGGCCCGGCTGCTGCACGCGCACGCCGGGCTCACCGAGGTGCCCGCGCTCGAGCGGCTGCAGCAGGCCGAGCGCTGGCGCGAGCAGCATGGCGACGATCCCGACATCACGCTCGCGCTGGGCCGCCTGTGCACCGCCGAGTCGCTGTGGGGCAAGGCGGCCGATTATCTCGGTCGCAGCCAGGCGGCGCGGGATGACCGGGCGGTGCGCCTCGCGCAGGCCGAACTGGCCGAGCGCATGGGCCGCACCGACGAGGCCGCCAGGCACTACCGCGCCGCGGCGCTCTGGCGGCCGCCGGCCGACTGAGCCGCGGCCGGCCGCATACGGACGAACCCGCCCGCCTCGCGCGGACGAACCCGCCCGCCTCACCCAGGCGCTGCGGCCCGCCTCGCTCAGACGCAGCGGCCGCCGTCGACTTCCAGGCAGGCGCCGGTGATGAAGTCGGCCTCGTCCGAGACCAGGAACAGCGCCGCGTTGGCGATGTCGCGCGGTTGCGAGAAGCGGCCCAGCGGGATGCTGCCGATGAAGCGCGCCCGGACCTCCGGCGTGTCCTCGCCCATGAAGGTGGCCAGCAGCGGGGTTTCGCCCGCCACCGGGTTGATGACATTGACCCGGATGCCGAAGGGCGCAAGCTCGACGGCCATGGCCTTGGAGGTGACGATCGCGGCGCCCTTGCTGCCGTTGTACCAGACCAGGCCAGGGCGAGGCCGCACCCCGGCCGTGGACGCGATGGTCAGGAACACGCCGCCGCCCCGCTCCTTGAAGTACGGGGTCATCACCCGGGCGCTCCAGTACAGGCTCTTCACGTTGACGCGATAGACCCGGTCGAACTCGTCTTCCTCGACCGTGAGCAGCGACTGGTTGCGGTGCGACACGCCGGCGTTGTTGACCATGATGTGCAGTTCGCCCCAGGCCTTCAGGGTGCCCTCGAGCAGGCCGCGCATGTCCTCGCCGCTGGCGACATCGGCCCGCACGAAGCAGGCCTGTCCGCCCTCGGCACGGATGGCCGCGGCCACGCGCTCGCCATTGGCGACATCGACATCGTTGACCACCACGCGCGCGCCCTCGCGGGCGAATGTCCGGGCGATGCCTTCACCGAAGCCGGAACCGGCGCCGGTGACCAGCGCGACCTTGCTGCTGAGTCTCATGGGCAATCCTTGAACGGAAGGGAAGCCGGCGCCGTGACGCCGGCGGGTCAGTCGTGGCGGATGGCCACGGTCTTGAGGGCGGTGAAGCCGTACAGCGCCTCGAAGCCCTTCTCGCGGCCGTGGCCGCTCGCGCCCACGCCGCCGAAGGGCAGTTCGACGCCGCCCCCGGCGCCGTAGTTGTTGATGAAGACCTGGCCGGCACGCAGCGCGCGCGCGAGCCGCATCTGGCGCGCGCCATCGCGGGTCCAGACCCCGGCCACCAGTCCGTACCGGGTGGCATTGGCCAGCGCCAGCGCCTGCGCCTCGTCGGCGAAGGGCGTGACCACGAGCACCGGGCCGAAGATCTCCTCCTGGAACAGCCGGTTGTTGGGCGGCACCCGGTCGAGCAGCACCGGCGCCTGGTAGAAACCGCCGGCGGGCGCGCTCTCGACCACCGTGCCCTGCGCGGCGACGCTCAGGCCGCTGGTCTGCGCGTCGGACAGGAAATCCCAGACCCGCTGCAACTGGCGCCGCGATACCAGCGGACCGAGGTCGAGGTCGGCGTGGGCCGGGCCGGCGCGCAGCGCGCTGAAACGTTCGGCGAGTCGCGCCATCAGGGCCTCGTGCAGCGACTGGTGCACCAGCACCCGGCTGCCGGCCGAGCAGGTCTGACCGGCGTTCTGGATGATGGCGGCCACCAGCACCGGGAGCGCGGCATCGAGATCGGCATCCTCGAACACCAGTTGCGGCGACTTGCCGCCGAGCTCGAGGGTGACCGGGCAGTGGTGCTGGGCGGCGGCCTGAGCCACCTTGCGGCCGGTGCTGGTCGAGCCGGTGAACGACAGGTGATCCACGCCAGGATGCTCGGCCAGCGCCTGGCCGGCCTCGGCGCCCAGCCCGGTGACGATGTTCAGCGCACCCGCCGGCAGGCCGGCCTCGGCGGCGAGCTCGGCCACCCGCAGGAGCGACAGGCAGGCATCCTCCGCGGGCTTGACCACGCAGGCATTGCCGGTGGCCAGCGCCGCGCCCACCGAGCGCCCGAAGATCTGCATCGGGTAGTTCCAGGGGATGATGTGGCCGGTGACGCCGTGCGGCTCGCGCACCGTGAGCACGGTGTAGCCGGGCTGGTAGGGAATGGTCTGGCCGTGCAGCTTGTCGGCGGCGCCCGCGTAGTACTCGAAGTAGCGGGCCAGGGCGAGGGCATCGGCGCGGGCCTGGCCGATCGGCTTGCCGGTGTCCAGGGACTCGATCCGGGCAAGCGATTCGCGCTCCGATTCCACCGTGCTGGCCAGGCGCAGCAGCAGCCGCGAGCGCGTGGCGGCGGCCATCCGGCCCCATGCGCCGGCCGCCGCGCGCCGTGCCGCGGCCACCGCCAGGTCGATGTCGGCGGCCTGGCCGCGGGCGATGCTGCCGCAGGTCTGGCCGGTGGAGGGGTCGATCACCGGCAGGGTCTCGCCGCCTGCCGAGGCCCGGCGCTGGTTGTCGATGACATGCTGGCCGTGGAGGGTGTCTGGGGTCATGTCGTGTCCGGAGGGTTGGGCAGCGGGCGGGTTATCATGTCCGGTTGAGCCAATCTGAGCGGAGCCCTGCCATGAATCTCGATCGGGTCGATTCCGGACGCGACATTCCCAACGACTTCAACGTGATCATCGAGATCCCGATGGCGGCCGACCCGATCAAGTATGAGGTCGACAAGCAGACCGGCGCACTGTTCGTGGACCGGTTCATGATGACCTCGATGCACTACCCCTGCAATTACGGCTACATCCCGCACACCATCGCCGATGACGGCGATCCGGTGGACGTGCTGGTGATCACGCCCTTTCCGGTGGCGGTGGGCGCGGTCATCCGCTGCCGCGCCCTGGGGGTGCTGCGCATGGAGGACGAGGCTGGCGGCGACGCCAAGCTGCTGGCGGTGCCGATCGACAAGATCCTGCCCATCTACAAGCACTGGCGCAAGCACGACGATCTCGCGCCGGAGCGCCTGGCCACCATCCAGCACTTCTTCGAACACTACAAGGACCTCGAGGCCGGCAAGTGGGTCAAGGTGCTGGGCTGGGGCGGGCCCGAGGAAGCCCACACCGAGATCATGAACGGCGTGCGCACCTATCGCCGCGCCGACGAGAAGCCGCGCTTCTAGTCGGCGCTGCCGCCCTGCGGCGGGCGGCGCAAGGGCGAGCGCTCGTTCAGTTCGTCGAGATAGGCGCCGATCATCGAACCCTCGCGGGCGAGGAACCGCTCCACGGCATCGGCGAAGGCGGGTTCGCGCAACCAGTGCGCCGAGCGGGTGGCCACCGGCATGAAGCCCCGGGCCATCTTGTGCTCGCCCTGGGCGCCGCCCTCGATCACCGAGATGCCCAGGTCGATGGCCGCCTCGATCGCCTGGTAGTAGGCGCACTCGAAGTGCAGGAAGGGCGCGGGCGCCACCGCGCCCCAGTAGCGGCCATAGAGGCGGTCGCCCTTGCGCATCAGCAGGCTGGAGGCGATCGGCTCGCCGGCCCGCTCGGCCAGCACCATCACCAGCGCCTCGGGCATCACCCGGCCCAGGGTCTGGAAGAACGCCAGGTTCAGGTAGGGCGAGGAGCCGTGCGCCTCATAGGTGGATTCGTAGCAGCGATAGAAGAAACGCCAGTGGGCATCGGTGATCGCGGTGCCGGCCAGCCGGCGAAGGCTGATGCCCTGCTCGGCCACCTTGCGCCGCTCGGCGCGGATCTTCTTGCGCTTGGGCTGCGAGAGCGCCGCGAGGAAGTCCTCGAAGCTGCGGTAGCCCTGGTTGTGCCAGTGGAACTGCACGCCCTGGCGCACCAGGCAGCCGGCCTGCGCGAGCAGCGCCGCCTCGGTCTCGTCCGGAAAGAGCACATGCAGTGACGACAGCCGCGAGCCGCGCGCCTGCGCCATGAGCGCGCCGGCCACCGCCTCGCGCGCGCGGGCATCCCGGCCGAGCAGGCGCGGCCCGGCCACCGGCGGGAAGGGTATGGCGCCGAGCAGCTTGGGAAAGTAGCGCAGGCCATGCCGCTCGTAGGCGTCGGCCCAGGCCCAGTCGAACACGTACTCGCCCCAGGAGTGGGTCTTGCGGTAGAGCGCGGTGGCGCCCGCGAGCCGGCCGTCGGGGCCGAACAGGGCCAGGTGGCAGGGCGCCCAGCCGGTGCCCGGGCCCACGCAGCCGGTGGCCTCGAGCGCGCTCAGAAAGGCGTGCCGCACGAAGGGCGGCGGGTCGGGGGGCAGCAGCGCATCCCACTGCGAGGCATCGACTTCGTCGATGCCGGCCAGCATCCGCGTGCGATAATCAGGCGTGCGGTCGCTCATGGGGTGCACAGCTCCCGGCCACCGATGTCCTGCTGTTCCTTGCGACCTGTTCCAGGCACACCCGCTCCATGACCGTTCTCATCGCGGCCGCGCAACTCAATCAGATCGTCGGTGATTTCAGCGGCAATGCAGGCCGCATCATCGAGGCCGCCCGCGCCGCCGCGGCGCAGGGCGCGCGGGTGCTGCTCACGCCTGAACTCTCGCTGAGCGGCTACCCCCCGGAAGACCTGCTGCTGCGCGAGTCATTCTATGCCAGCGCCAGTGCCGCGCTGGACCGAATCCTCACCGAGTGCCGCGACCTGGACATCCATCTGGTGGTGGGCGCGCCGCTGCACCGCGATGGCCAGCGGCGCAATGCCGCGCTGGTGCTGCATCGTGGCCAGGTGGTGGGCGAGTATCACAAGCGCGAACTGCCCAACTACGACGTGTTCGACGAGCAGCGCTACTTCCAGCCCGGCAGCCAGCCGCTGGTGTTCGCGGTCGACGGCGTACGCCTGGGTGTGGTCATCTGCGAAGACTTCTGGTTCGCGGCGGCGCCCCTCGCGGCGCGGCGGGCCGGCGCCGAGGCGCTGCTGGTGCTCAACGCCTCGCCCTACCACCTCGAGAAGCAGCACCTGCGCCTTGACGTGGCCCGTGCGCACGTCAGCGCGCAGGGCATGCCCATGATCGCGGCCAATCTGGTGGGCGGTCAGGACGAACTCGTGTTCGACGGGCTCTCGTTCGCGCTGGGGCGCGCGGGTGATCTCGCCGGCCAGGCGAAGGGTTTCGAACCCGACCTGCTGCTGGTCGGCCTCACCGGCGGCGCCGGCGTGCCGGCCGACATCGCACCTGGCCGCTGCGAGCCAGTGGCCTCCCTCGAAGCGCAGGTCTACCAGGCGCTGGTGCTGGGCGTGCGGGACTACCTCGGCAAGAACGGCTTTCCGGGGGCCCTGATCGGGCTCTCGGGCGGGGTCGATTCCGCGCTGGTGCTGGCAATCGCGGTCGACGCGCTCGGCGCCGACCGGGTGCGCGCGGTCATGATGCCTTCGCGCTACACCGCCGACATCTCCTGGATCGATGCCCGTGACATGGCCGCCCGCCTGGGTGTGCGCTACGACGAGATCCCCATCGCCCCGGTGTTCGACGCCTTCCTGGGCACCCTGGCAACCGAGTTCGCCGGCCGCCAGGCCGACGCCACCGAGGAGAACATCCAGGCGCGCATCCGCGGTACCCTGCTCATGGCGCTGTCGAACAAGCATGGGTCCATCGTGCTCACCACCGGCAACAAGAGCGAGATGGCGGTGGGCTACTGCACCCTGTACGGCGACATGGCCGGCGGTTTCGCGGTCATCAAGGACATCGCCAAGACCCTGGTCTACCGGCTCTGTGCCTACCGCAACGGGCTCTCGCCCGTGATTCCGGAGCGCATCATCACCCGTCCGCCCAGCGCCGAACTGCGCCCGGATCAGAAAGACCAGGATTCGCTGCCGGAGTACGACATCCTCGACGGCATCATGCGGATGTACATGGAGGAAGACCGCAGCAGCGAAGACATCCTCGCGGCGGGCTATCCGCGCGAGGCGGTCGAGCGGGTGGTACGGCTGATCCGGGTCAACGAATACAAGCGGCGTCAGGCGCCGGTGGGCATCCGGGTCACGCGGCGCGCGTTCGGTCGCGACTGGCGTTACCCGATCACCTCCCGGTTCCGCGACTGATCCGCGGACAGGCAATCCAAGGCGGCTGCAGTCCGTCGGTTCAACAGGAGACAGGCATGAAACGAATCACCGCGATCATCAAGCCCTTCAAGCTCGACGAGGTCCGCGAGGCGCTGGCCGAGATCGGCGTGAGCGGCCTCACCGTCACCGAGTGCAAGGGCTTCGGCCGCCAGAAGGGCCACACCGAGCTCTATCGTGGCGCCGAGTACGTGGTCGACTTCCTGCCCAAGGTCAAGATCGAGGTCATCGTGGCCGATGGCTCGGTCGAGCCGGCCATCGATGCGGTCTGCAAGGCGGCGCGCACCGGGCGCATCGGTGACGGCAAGATCTTCGTCTCCAACGTCGAAGAGGTCATCCGCATCCGCACCGGCGAGACCGGCGAGGCCGCGGTCTGATCCACCCCGGCCAGGCGCGGCCGGCGCCCCTGGCAACAGGCCTGGCGGCACCCCCGGCGTGGCCGGTGCCTCCGGCCCCCGGGGTCTGGCCCCGCGTGGGCGACCAGCCCTTCCCGTTCCCGGTCAGCGCGCCCTTCCGGGTGACGCCCGATCTGGCCCGCCTCGAGGGGCCACTGCTGGTGGCCGATGACCAGTACCCGCGCGCGGCGCGGCTCAAGCTCGCTCACCTCGATGACCATGCTCGGCCGCTGGCGGCATGCTGGGAACCCGAAGGCATTGCCGATCGGGTGATCACGGCGCTCTGGCAGGCGGCTGGCCGATTGGCCGAGGCCCATCCCGATCTGCTCGCGCCGGCGCAGGCTCAGTCCGGCTACCCCCACGAACTCCACCTGCTGCGCGCCGGTCTCGCCCTGCGGCGTGCCGATCAGGCGGTGCGCGCCCTGCGGGCCGACGCCGAGCCGGTCGCGGCGCGGCTTGCCCGACGCGATCCGGCGCAGCGCTGCCTCGCGACCATCTCGCTGGGGCTGCAGGAAGATCTGGTGCTGATGGGCCGTGCGGCCGCGTCCGAGGACGATCTGCGGGCGCTCGCGGTGTCGGTGGTCTTTCCGAGCGGCTGGGACCCGCGATCGCGTCTGGGCCTGCCCCTGCGCGCCATCCATGGCCCGGTGGCCGATGGCGAGCGCCTGCGTCAGGCCTCGCCGGCGCTCGCGCAGGCCATGGCCGCCAAGGGGCCCTTCCTGCGATTCATCTGGACGCTCGCCCCCGATGACCAGCCCGCCCGCTGGCCGGGGGAGGGCGGCGCGGTCGCGCCCTCGGGCCCGGTGGAAGGCCTGTGGCTGCGCTGCGAGCGGCAGGTCACGCTGCCCCTGCCGGGGCTCGATGCCAGCCTCTTCCTCATCCGCGTGATGCTCGCGCCGCTGGTGGCGGTGGCCCACGACGCGGCGCGGCGTGCCCGGCTGGTGGCCAGCCTGCGCTCGATGAGCGAGGCGGTGGTGGCCTACAAGGGCATCGGCGCGGCCCGCGAGCGGGTGCTCGCGGCCTGGGGCTGAGGCCGTGTCCTTGGATCCGACGCCCATGCCGCGACTGGCCGCCGTGCTGCTGGCCGCCGGCGAATCGCGGCGCATGGGCGGGCCGAACAAGCTGCTGATCGAGGTCGACGGC
>JBIKWU010000015.1:0-27506 GCA_044356115.1 Burkholderiaceae bacterium | reverse complement strand
CGGCCCAGCTGCTGATGTGCGCCGCCGGCGTGGCCTGCTGCGTGGCCATGTCCATGCCCCAGGTGCACATCGTGGCCTACTGCGGAGACCTCGGCTACGGCGTGGCCCGCGGCGCGCAGATGCTCTCGCTGATGCTTGCCTGCGGCGTGGTCAGCCGGCTGGTGTTCGGCCTGATCAGCGACCGCATCGGCGGGCTGAGAACGGTGCTGATCAGTTCCACCCTGCAGATGGTGGCGCTGCTGCTCTACCTGCCCTTCGACTCCCTGGCCTCGCTCTACGTGGCCTCGGCGCTGTTCGGCCTGTTCCAGGGCGGCATCATCCCGGCCTACGCGATCGTGGTACGAGAGCAGTTCCCGCCCGAGGAGGCCGGCACGCGGGTGGGCATCACGCTCACCGCCACCATGGCCGGCATGGCGCTGGGCGGCTGGCTCTCGGGCGCCATCTTCGATCTCACCGGCTCGTACCACGCCGCGTTCGCCAACGGCGCGTTCTGGAACTTCTTCAACCTGCTGATCATGGGCTGGCTGTTCCGGCGCGTGCGCGCCGCGCAACGCGCAGCCGCGCCCCCTGGCCGCGCCTGAGGCCCGAGGCCGCCATGACCGCCAACCCGCGCTGGAAGCAACGCCCCCCCGGCTCCAACTGGGGAGACTTCGGCCCCGATGACCAGCAGGGCCGCATGAACCTCATCACCCCCGAGAAGGTGCGCCAGGGCGTGGCCGAGGTGCGCGAGGGTCTCACCTTCTGCCTGAGCCTGCCGCTGGACTTTCCCGGCGGCAATGTGCTCAACCCGCGGCGCCATCCGCCGGTGGTGCGGCCCACGGTGCGCAACGGCCGGCCGAACATGAACTACCGGTTGTTCCAGGACGACCCCGACGCCAGCGACGTGATCAGCGACGACCTGGTGGTCATGCACCTGCAGTACTCCACGCAATGGGACAGCTTCGCGCACGTGGGCCAGCTCTTCGACGCCGACGGCGACGGCTTCCCGGAGCCGGTGTACTACAACGGCTTTCGGCCCGGCGAGCACGTGATCGGGCCGGCCGATGTCGCCGATGCCGGCGTGCCGCAGGGCCTGCTGCCCACGGGCAGCTCGCAGGCGCGCGCGCTGGGCATCGAGACCATGGCCGAGCACGGCGTGCAGGGGCGCGCCGTCATGATCGACCTGCACGCGCACTTCGGGCGCCGCCACCACGCGGTGGGCTACGACGACCTGATGCGGGTGATGGAGGCCGACCGGGTGGTGGTCGAGACCGGCGACATGGTCTGCCTGCACACCGGTTTCTCGCAGATGCTGCTGGAGATGAACCGCCAGCCCGATGCGCACACCGTGGAGAACAGCTGCACCGCGCTCGATGGCCGTGACGCGAAGCTGCTGCAATGGATCACCGACAGCGGGCTGTCGGTGCTCATCGCCGACAACTACGCGGTGGAGATGACGCCGTCCCGCAAGGGGCACATGCTGGGCTGCTGCGCCACCCTGCCGCTGCACGAGCACTGCCTGTTCAAGCTGGGCATCCACCTGGGCGAGATCTGGCACCTCACGCCGCTGGCCGACTGGCTGCGCACGCACGGCCGCAACCGCTTCCTGCTCACCGCGCCGCCGCTGCGCCTGCCCGGCGCGGTGGGTTCGCCGGCCACCCCCATCGCCACGGTGTAGCCCGGGGGCGCGCCTTCGCACACCCCCGAAGGGCCGGGCTCAGCGCCAGTCGACCGAGGCCTGGAGGGTGCCGAAGGTCTGGGGCTTGAAGCGCCCCTGGGCCACGGCCTCGGAGTCGAACTCCATGGTGCGGCGGATCAGGGCGAATCGCAGCTGCCAGCCCGGCGCGGGCGCCACCGTCGCGCCCAGGTGCGCCTCGGCCACCCAGGGCGCGGGCCGCGCGCGCGAGACCGCGCCGTAGAGCGGGCCATCGATGAAGCGGTCCCAGCCCACCAGGCGCAGCGCGCCGCCGGCCTGCACCGACCAGCGCCCGCCGGTGCCGACGCGGCCGGTGGCGGCCGAGGCCTCCAGCGGCATGGCCGTGCCCGCCAGCCGGTCGCCCACGCGCAGGCTGAGCGCGGCCAGCGCGTGGCCCTGCAAGGTGCCCAGCGTGCCGCCGGCGCGGCCGACCAGATCGAGGTGCTGACCGAGCAACGGCCAGCGCTGCTCGTGCGCGAGCTGCCACTGCACGCCCAGGCGCGGGCGCAACTGGTGCTCCCAGCCCAGGGCCGGGTCGACCCGCAGCACGTCGCGATGCCAGCGGGTCTGCACCCACTCGGCAAGCGAGGCCGGTCCGGTGACGCCCACCTGCAGTTCGGCCAGACGGGTCTGGTCGCGCGACTCGATCAGCGACGCGGCCGATGCGAACAGCCAGCCGGCCATGGGCCGGTCGAGCGGATCATGGGCAGCCAGACGGCGCTGGTTCTGCATGAAGAGGGTCTGGCCGATCGACCAGCGCGCGCTGCGCGTGGCGCCAGCGTCGCAGGCCTGCAAGGCGCACCAGGCATCGGCCATGCGGGCCACCGGGCCATCGGCGAGCGCCGGCCGGAACCAGTGCGCGCGCAGCGACTGCGAGTACCAGCGGTCATGGCGGTTGAGGCCGGCGAATTCGTCGTTGTCGACCTGCACCGACAGGGTCTGCGCGCCGACGCCCGAGGCGGCGACGGCGAGCAGCAGCCCGCCGACGAATTGCCGCGCGATCACGATGCGTCGAGCGCCGCGCCCACCCGCGCGAACAGGCCATCGGCCTGCGCGCCATCGATCCAGCGGGCGACGGTGACTGCGCGCCGCTGCGGATCGACCCAGGTGATGGAGCTGCCCGCACCCACCGCGAAGAAGCTGTCATGCGGCGCGCTGGGGAAGATCACGCCGTCGCGGTTGAGCCAGATGAGATAGCCGTAGAAGGGCGCGATCGGGCAGGGCTCGCGCATGCGATCGAGCCACGCGGGCGAGAGCACCGGCTGCGAGCCCACGGCGCCGCCGGCCAGCAGCAGCGCGCCCACCCGGGCCTGATCGAGGCTGTCGATGGAGATGCCGCCGCCCCAGTGGGTGCCGCCCGGCACGGAGATCATGCGCCGGCCGCGCACCGTCACCCAGGCGTTGCGGTAGCCCTCCCAGCGCCAGCGGTCGCTCGCGCCGATCGGCCGCATGATCGCCTCGGCGAAGACCTCGGGCAGCGGGCGGCCGAACAGGTGCAGCAGCGCGAGCGAGAGCTGGTTGATGCGCACATCGTTGTATTCCCAGTAGCTGCCCGGCGCCTGCAAGGGGCGTGCGTCGCCCTTGCGGCCGGCCGGCGGCACCGGCTGGTACTGCACCGCACGCCAGCGATCCACCTGCTCGGGCAGGCCGAAGACCGACCCCTCCCATTCGCTGGTCTGCTGCAGCAGCTGGTGCCAGGTGATCTCGGGGTTGCGCCCGCCCTCGAAGCCGATGCCGGGCACGCGCCGGATCACCGGCTCGTGGACATCAGGCAGCAGGCCGCGGTCATGGGCCACGCCGGCGAGCAGCGCGAGGTAGGTCTTGGCCACGCTGAAGGTGAGATCGACCCGCCAGGGGTCTCCCCACTGCGCGAGCACCCGGCCGTCACGCCAGACCACGCCGCTGGCCGGTCCGCGGGCATGGACCGGACCGAGCAGGCGGTTGTAGGGCGGCGGATCGGCGCCGTGCACGCCCCAGGCGCCGCCGGGGTCGTCGGGGTCGCGCGGCCAGGCTGTCTCGTGCGATTGCGCCCAGGCGATCGCGTCGGCGAACCGGGCCCCGCTCACTTGCGCGCCCGATCGGGGTAGCTGGCGGCCATGCCGTCGCGGACGTCCTGCTGGATGCCGTACTGCGGGAACGGATAGCGCAGGCCGTTGCCGCCGAGCGCGGCCATGCCGGCCAGCGCCTTGGGCAGGTACTCGGGCGGGATCGCCATGAGCATCTCGTCATCGAGCACGCCGCCATAGCGGCGCTCGGCGAAGCACGGGATCGACAGGCTCGGCTGGCGCGTGGACAGCGCCCGGCCCCAGGAGTCGGCGCAGGCCGACTCGCCCACCACGCTCCAGTCGAAGCGCTTGTAGCCGCTCCACTGCAGGCCGTTGATGAAGTACATCATCGCGCCCGGCGTGGCATAGAACAGCACGATGTCGGGCGGGTCGAGCCGGCCGGCCGACAGCGGCGACACCGCCATGGCCTGATAGCGGCCCACCGGCACCACGCTCATGGCCGCCTGGTGCGCGGCGGAGTCGGGCTGGGTGGCGTACCAGACGCCCACCATCGACTTGCCCGAGCGCCAGTCCTCGTCCTGGCCGCCCAGGCCGATGACGGCCTTGCACTGCGCGCCCACCAGGTCGGCGGCGGTGATGCCTACCGTCCAGCCCAGGCGGGCCGCCTGGCCGACGATCTGGTCGGTGGTGTGGACCGACTTCGGGCGGCGGATGCGCGGGATGGCGGCCATCTCGGCCTCGGTCTCGAACAGCTTCATGCCGAAGGGGTTGCTGCGCAGGCGCAGCACCCTCTCGAGCTGGGCGCCGAGGGCGGGCAGGTCAAGACGCTCGGTGGCGGGGGCATCGGGGGCGGCGGTGGTGCTCATGGGGTCTCCTGGGCGGATGTGCCCGGCCATGGTAGTCGAGCGCGCCGGGGCGCCGTTCCGCTACTGCTGCGGACCGATGCGTCGCACCACCGCCGCCATGGCGATCGCGTCGGCCTCGACGAAGCGGGCGAAGGCGGCCGCGTCCAGGAACTGGATCGGCGATCCGACCGCGCCCAGGGTGCGCAGGACCCGGTCGTCCTCGGCGGCGCGGCGGGCGGCATCGCGCAGGCGCGCGAGCACCGGCTCGGGCGTGCCCGCGGGCGCGAACAGGCCCGACCACTGCGAGAAGGCCACCGGCACGCCGAGCTCGCGCAGGGCGGGCACCTCGGGCAGGGCCGCCAGCCGACCCTCGCCCCAGTGCGCCAGCGCGCGCAGGCGGCCGCTGCGCACATGGCCCACGATGGTGGCCGGGCCGGTGGCGAGCGCATCGACCTGACCGCCGAGCAGCCCGACCACCGCCGGCCCGGCGCCGGTGTAGGGCACATGGACCATGAAGGTGCCGGTGGCCTGCTTGAGCATCTCCATGGGCACGTGCATGGTCCCGTAGGTGCCCGAAGACCCGAAGGTGAGCGACCCCGGTCGGGCGCGGGCCTGCGCCAGGAACTCGGCCAGGGTGCGGATGGGGCTGTCGGCGCGCACCACCAGCACCGTGGGGTCGGCGGTGAACCGCGCCAGCGGCACCAGCTGGCCGAGCTGGTACATGGGCGCACGACCCAGCACCCGGTCGGCCTCGGGGATGATGGTCACCGACGAGAGCGCCATCAGCAGGGTGTGGCCATCGGGGCGAGCGCGGGCCACCGCGGCCATGCCGATGCCGCCGCCGGCGCCGGCCTTGTTCTCGACCACCACCGGCTGGCCCAGCACGCGGGCCATCGCCTCGGCCACCGGCCGGCCCACGGTGTCGGCCACGCCCCCGGGCGGAAACGGCACCACCAGCGACAGCGGCCGCGACGGCCAGGGCTCCTCGGCCGCCGTCGGCGCGGCGCTCAGCAGCAGGGCGCCGGCCAGGGGCAGGCTGCGGACGAGCAGTGCCCGCCGGGCCGGGCGAAACCGGTCGCTGCGCGCGCGAAGGGTCATGCGGTCTCCCTATGGCATCCTCGGACCCGACCCGAGCCGCGCAAGCCGCGCATCGGACCGCTGCCGCGCGTGGCGGCATCCGGGCAAAGGTAGGATTCGACCACAGAAAGGACCCCCTGATGATCCCCTCCAGCGGCGGCAAGCCCCTTGCCCTGAACGACGAGGAGCTCGCCCGCCTCGATGAACTGCTCGCCGGCGCGAACGAAGAGGAGTCGATGACGCTGGAGGAGTTCGACGGCTTCACCGCCGCCACCCTCAGCAGCCCGGCACCGATCGGTGCCGACGAACTGCTCGGCGAGATCCTCGGCGCGGCCCCCGAGACCGCGGCCGCGGGCATGCCGCCCGACGATCGCGAGACCCTGCTGCGGCTGCTGCGCCGGCATCGCGACCATGTCTCGCAGCAGCTGCACGAGGGCGAGGGCTTCTCGCCGGTGCTGGCCTATGACGAGGCCGGCCGGGTCGACGGCCGCGGCTGGGCGATCGGCTACCTGCGCGGCGTGGGCCTGCGTGCCGACGACTGGACCCCGCTCGATGACGACGACGACTTCGCCGACATCCTCGACCCCATGGTGCGCCTGGCCGACGAGTTCGACCCCGAGACCGGCGAGCTGCGCGAGGCCATCCCGGTGGATGAGCGTGCCGCGCTGGTCGAGGAGATGATCGGCAACGCCATGGACGCGTTCGCCTTCTTCCAGGAGGCGCGCGAACGCGCCCTGTCGCCCGCCACGGTGCGTCGCGACCAGCCCAAGGTGGGCCGCAACGATCCCTGCCCCTGCGGCAGCGGCCGCAAGTACAAGAACTGTCACGGAGGACAATGAGGCCATGGCCATCGACTATCAGAAACTGAAGAACCGGGCCTTCCCGGATGTGGAGCAGACCTACGGCTGGAAGGATTCGGCGCTGTACGCGCTGGGCATCGGCTTCGGGCATGACCCGCTCGACACGCGCCAGCTGCGCTTCGTGTACGAGGACGACATGCGGGCGGTGCCCACCATGCCGGTGGTGCTGGCCACGCCGGGCTTCTGGGTCAAGGAGCCCGACTCGGGCGTGGACTGGGTGAAGGTGCTGCACGGCGAGCAGAGCCTCACGGTGCACAAGCCGCTGCCGGTGGCCGGCACGGTGGTGGGCACGCTCAAGGTGACCGGCATCGTCGACAAGGGGCGCGACAAGGGCGCCATCCTGGTCCAGGAACGCAGGCTCTACGACAAGGCCAGCGGCGATCTGCTGGCCACCCTCGAGGGCCTGACCTTCTGTCGCGGCGACGGCGGCTTCTCCGAGCGCGAGGGCAACGGCCCGAAGGGTGGCGATCCCTCGCCCGCGGCCAAGCCGGCGGTGCCCGAGGGCCCGCCCGATCATGTGCGCGACATGCCCACCATGCCGCAGGCAGCGCTCATCTACCGACTGTGCGCCGACCTGAACCCGCTGCACGCCGATCCGGCGGTGGCCACGGCCGCCGGCTTCAAGGCGCCGATCCTGCATGGTCTGGCCAGCTATGGCGCGGCCGGTCATGCGGTGCTGGCCGCCTGCTGCGACTACGACCCCTCCCGGCTCAAGCGCTTCGGCCTGCGCTTCTCCAGCCCGGTGTATCCCGGCGAGACCCTGCGGGTGGAGATGTGGGTGCGCGGCACGAACGTGCACTTCCGGGTGAAGGCCATGCCGCGCGACGTGGTCGTGCTCAACAACGGCCTGGCGGAGGTGCTCTGAGATGGCCGCCGCACGCCCCCTGAAACGCAAGCTGTTCACCGCCGAGCACGAGCAGTTCCGCGACACCGCGCGCCGCTTCTTCGAGCGCGAGATCATGCCCCACCACGAGCGCTGGGAGGAGCAGGGCTTCGTTGACCGCGATGCCTGGCTCAAGGCCGGACAGGCCGGGCTGCTGTGCATGAGCATGCCCGAGGCCTACGGCGGCGCCGGCGCCGATCGGCTCTACAGCACCGTGCTCATCGAGGAAGCCGCGCGGGTGGGCGCCTCGGGGCCGGGCTTCTCGCTGCACTCCGAGATCGTCTCGCCCTATCTCAACCGCTACGGCACCGAGGCGCAGAAGCAGGCCTGGCTGCCGCGCATGGCGCGCGGCGAGATCATCGGCGCCATCGCCATGACCGAGCCGGGCGCGGGCTCCGACCTGCAGTCGGTTCGCACCACGGCCATCCGCCAGGGTGATCACTACCTGCTCAACGGCTCCAAGACCTACATCACCAACGGCTACAACAGCGATCTGGTGATCGTGGTGGCCAAGACCGATCCCAGCCTGGGGGCCAAGGGCACCAGCCTGCTGCTGGTGCCGGCCGACTCGCCGGGCTTCTCGAAGGGCCGGCGCCTGAAGAAGCTGGGGCTGAAGGCGCAGGACACCTCGGAGCTGTTCTTCGACAACGTGAAGGTGCCGGTCGAGAACCTGCTCGGGCGCGAGGGCGAGGGCTTCATCTGCCTCATGCAGGAGCTGCCCTGGGAGCGGCTGATGATCGCGCTGCGGGCGGTGGCCGCCGCCGACGCGGCGATCGACTGGACGCTCGAGTACACCCGCAACCGCAAGGCCTTCGGCAAACCGGTGTTCGACTTCCAGACCACCCGCCACAAGCTGGCCGAATGCCGCACCCAGGTGCAGGTGGGCCGGGCCTTCGCCGACCAGTGCCTGGAGGCCGTGCTCGGCAACGAGCTCGACGTGGCCACGGCGGCCATGGCCAAGTACTGGTGCACCGAGATGCAGTGCAAGGTGGTCGACGAGTGCGTGCAGCTGCACGGCGGCAGCGGCTACATGCTCGAGTACCCGATCACGCGGGCGTATGCTGACGCGCGGGTGCAGCGCATCTATGGCGGCACCAGCGAGATCATGAAGGAAGTGATCGCGCGCACGCTGTAACGGGCGCGCGCGGCCGGCTCAGGTGCCGCAGAAGGTGCGGTAGGCGGCGGTCACCTCGCGCGGCGCAGGCTCGGCCAGGTGCTCGCGGCCGGGCCGCTCCTCGAAGGGCTCGCGAAGCGCCTGCAGCAGGGCCTGCAGCGGCCCGAGATCGCCGTGGTCGGAGGCCGCGGCCAGGGCTTCCTCCACCCGATGGTTGCGGGCGATGATCCAGGGACTGCGCCGGCGCATGGCCGCGGCCCGCGCCGCGGCCGCCCCGGGTGAGGTCTGGCCACCATCGACGATCGCGCAGCGCGCCCGCCAGCGGGCCAGCCAGGGCGCCAGGGTGGCCGGCTCGGCGAACAGCGCCTGCAGCGGTGCGGCCTTGCCTTCGGCCGCGTCGGCCAGTCGCCGCCAGCCGAGGGTGTGATCCACACGCTGGGATTGCAGCAGGCCCAGCCAGTCATCGAGGAGGGCAAGGTCGGCGGGCTCATCGGCAGCCGCAGCGGCAGCCGCCGGCGCCGGCGCCGGCAGGCCGAGCCGTACCAGCCGGGCGCCGCGCAGATGCGCCTCCAGCCAGCCCGGAAAAGCGTCGAGCACGGTCATGGCCCGGGCCACCGCCGCATCGGCATCGTCATCGATCAGGGGCAGCAGAGTCTCGGCAAAGCGCGCGAGATTCCAGCGCGCGATGGTCGGCTGGTTGCGGTAGGCGTAGCGCCCCTGATGATCGATGGAACTGAACACCGTCTCGGGTTCGTACGCCTCGAGGAAGGCGCAAGGCCCGTAGTCGATGGTCTCGCCCGACAGCGTCATGTTGTCGGTGTTCATCACGCCGTGGATGAAGCCGATGTCCATCCAGCGCGCCACCAGCGCGGCCTGACGCCGCGCGACCGCCTCGAGCAGCTGCGGGTAGCGCTCGCGCGCGCCGACGAGCGCGGGATCGTGGCGGGCGATGGCGTACTCGGCAAGCTGACGCACCCGCTCGAGCTCGCCGCGGGCCGCGAAGTACTGGAAGGTACCCACCCGCAGGTGGCTGGCCGCCACGCGGGTGAGCACCGCGCCGGGCAGCACGGTCTCGCGCCAGATCGGCTCGCCGGTGGCGGCCACCGCGAGCGCCCGGGTGGTGGGGATGCCCAGCGCATGCATGGCCTCGCCGATCAGCAGCTCGCGCAGCATGGGGCCCACCGCGGCCTTGCCGTCGCCGCGGCGCGAGAAGGGCGTGGGGCCCGAGCCCTTGAAGGCGATGTCGCGGCGCCGGCCCTCACGGTCGACGAGTTCGCCCAGCAGCAGCGCGCGGCCGTCGCCAAGCTGCGGCGAGAAGCCGCCGAACTGGTGCCCGGCATACACCTGGGCGATCGGCTGCGCGCCCTCGGGCAGGCGGTTGCCGCCGAACAGCGCCGCGCCGGCCTCGCCCGCGAGCGCGTCGGGGTCGAGGCCCAGCTCCAAGGCCAGCTCACGGTTGAGATGCAGCAACCGCGGCTCGGGCGCGGGTGCAGGCTGCACCGCTACCCAGAATCCGGGCAGCTCGCGGGCATAGGTGTTGTCGAAGGCGAAGGCGGGTGCGGACATCATCTTTCCCGGATGGATTCATCGACGGTGCGAATCAGCGGATAGAGGAAGTAGGCGAGCACCGTGCGCTCGCCCACGATCACCTCGGCGCTGAGGGTCATGCCGGGCAGCAGCACCGGCTGGCGGCGGGCGTGCAGGAACTCGCGGCGCGTGATCTCGATGCGCGCGCGGAAGACCGTGCGGGTGGCGCCCGCGGGCCCGCCTTCCAGGCTGAGGGCATCGGCGCTGAGCGTGCTCAGGCGCCCTTCGAGGGTGCCGTACTTCTGGAACGGGTAGGCATCGACCTTGAGCCGGACCCGATCGCCGACCCGGATCTCGCCGATGTCGGCGGGATCGATGTCGGCCTCGACCAGCAGCGATTCGTCCAGGGGCACGAGCACCGCGAGCACATCGCCGGGGTTGAGCACGCTACCCAGCGCGGTCTGGCGCACCTCGAGGACCACCGCGTCGTGCGGGGCCACCACGGTCACCAGCTCGGACTTGCGCTGCGCCTTGGCGAGCTGCTCGCGCGCCTCCTGGCTGTCGGTGACCGCCTGGGCGAGCTCCTCGCGCACCCGCTGACGCACCGAACTCGCATAGCTGTCGCGCTCGGCCTCGGTGACCCGGATCTCCTTCTCGAGCTCCTTCTGACGACCGCGCGCGGTGGTCAGGTCACGCTCGGCCTCGAGGCGCTTCTCCTGGGTCTCGAGCACCCGCGATCGCGACATGAAGTTGTCGCGGGTGAGCTTCTCGAGCATCTGCTCGAGCTCCAGGAGCGAGCGCACCCGTTCGCCGGTCACACGCTGATCGGCTGCGTTGGCCTCGAGCGCGGCGCGCAGCCGCTCGATGGACTCGTCGAACTGGCGCAGACGGGCCCGATGCGCGGCCTGGCGCTCGGCGAGCAGCGCCCGCTGGTCGCCCTGGCGCGCGAGCGCCTCGGCACCCGAGCGTTCACCGGCCTGAAGCCGCAGCCGCTCGACCTGGGCGCGCAGCGAGAGTTCACGCCCCGCGATCTGCGACTGCTCGGCGCCGGTGAAGGTGGGGTCGAGGGTGGCCAGGACCTCGCCGCGCCGGACCACCTGTCCCGGGCGGATGCGTACCGCGCTGAGCAGGCCGGGCTCGAGCGTGCGGACCAGCATGTTCTGCGACGGATTCACCAGACGGCCTCGGCCGGCCACCCGCACATCGAGCGGCGCCCAGGCGGCCCAGGCGATCATCGAGACCACCAGCGCCACCAGCAGGTAGACCACCCAGGCGGCGGCCGAGCGTTCAAGGGGTGCGCTCATGCCGGTCTCAGAGATGGCGGGTCTGCTGCTGCCACAAGCTGGCATAGACCGCGCAGCGCGGCAGCAGTTCGGCGTGACGGCCGGCATCGATGATCCGGCCACGCTGCATGACCACGATGGCATCGGCACCCGTGAGCGTGGAGAGCCGGTGCGAGACGATGATCACCGTGCGCCCCTTGGCCAGGCGGGCGAGGTTGTCGAGGAAGATCGCCTCGGACTCAGGGTCGAGCGCGCTGGCGGCCTCGTCCAGGATCAGCAGCCGGGGCTGGGGCAGCAGCGCGCGGGCAATCGCCAGACGCTGACGCTGGCCGCCCGACAGGTTTGAGCCGCCCTCCTCCAGCGGCGTCTCGTAGCCCAGGGGCAGGCGCTCGATGAACTCATCGGCGCCGGCCAGCCGGGCTGCCTCGACCACCGCCTCCATGGGCGCCTCGGGCATCGAGAACGCGATGTTCTCGCGCACCGTGCCGCGAAACAGGAAGCTGTCCTGCAGCACCACGCCCACCGAGCGGCGCAGGTGCTGAAGGTCGATCTCGCGGATGTCCACGCCGTCCAGGCGCACCACGCCCTCCTGCACATCATGGAAGCCGCCGAGGATGCGGGTGAGGGTGGTCTTGCCCGAGCCGCTGCGGCCCACCACACCCACCACCTTGCCCTCGGGGATGGTGAAGCTGATGCGATCGAGCGCCGCGGCCGCGCTGCCCGGATAGCGGAAACTGACCTCGTCGAACTCGATGCGCCCGCGAAGCGCCGGCCGCAGGCTGCGCCCGCTGCCGCCCCGCTCGCGCGGCGCGTCCATGATCTGGCCGAGCAGACGGACCGACATCGCGGTCTCCTGGTACTCGTGCACCAGCGAGATCACCTGCACCAGCGGCGAGATCACCCGCCCGGCCAGCATCTGGAAGGCGATCAGGGCCCCGATGCTCAGTTGCTGCTCGATCACCAGCCCGGCTCCGAGCGCGATCACGCCGATCTGCATCAGCTTTTCCATCAGCGAAACCAGCGCATTGGCGGTGGCCGAGAGCCGCCCCACCCGGAAGTGCATGTCCACCGCCTGCTCGGACTGGCGTTCCCAGTGGCCCTGGCGCAGGCCTTCAGCGGCCAGCGCCTTGATCGCGCGCATGCCCTGGATGGATTCCACCAGCAGCGCCTGGCGCTCTCCCTCGACCGCGATCAGCGCCTGCAGCCGACGGCGGAACGGCGGGACCAGCGCGCCCACCACCACACCGATCGCAAGCGCGAAGCCCAGCACCAGCGCCGCCAGGGTCGCCGAATAGAAGAACAGGATGGGCAGCACAACCACCAGCGCGGAGGCATCGAGCAGCGTCATGAACAGCCGCCCGGTCAGGAACTGGCGGATCTTCTCGGCCTGCTGCATGTTGCGGGCGATGACCCCCGCGGCGCCGCGCTCGAAGAAGGTGATCGGCAGCGACAGCAGCCGCTCGAAGGTGCTGCGAACCAGCCGCAGGTCGATCCGGCTGGAGGCCTCCAGCAGCAGGAACTGGCGCAGGAACTGGAAGCCGGCCTCGAAGGCCACCGCCCCCACCACGCCGACGGTGAGCACGACCAGCGAGGCAGCAGCCTCGTGCGGCACCACCCGATCGATCACGAGTTGCATGAAGATGGGCACGGCCAGCGCGAGCAACTGCAGCATCACCGCGGCCAGCGCCAGCGCCCGGAAGCTGCGGCGCTCGCGCAGCATCTGCGGCAGGAACCAGAGCAGCCCGAAGGGCTGGGATTCATCGGTGAGCGACAGCGCACGACGCAGCAGCAGCGCTTCGCCCGACCAGGCCGCGGCCAGCGCCGGCTCGGCCACCTGCAGCACCAGATCGGCAGGCCTCGCCAGCGGATCGCGCACCAGCAGGAAGTCCTGATCGTCCTTGCGCAGGCGCCCGACCAGCAGCACGCAATTGCCGTTGCTCAGCCGCAGGATGACCGGCAGGCGCGGCTCGAGCTCGGCCAGGCGAGTGACATCGCCACGCCAGACGCGGCCGACCAGGTCATGGGCGGCGGCCAGCCGCGCAAGCCCGGGAAGATCGGCGATACCGGCAACGCCGCGGGCCAGCGCGGCCGGGTCGAGACTGAGCCCCAGGGGCTGCGCCGCCCAGGCCAGGCAGGCGCATGCCGAACCGAGCGGATCGGCCGCGGGCGGGGCTTCCGGTCCGGTCATCGAAGGCGCGCCTGCATGCGACACAGCGCAGCGGCCGCCGACCGTCTGCGCGCGCCGTGCCTCAACCCTGCGTGGCCAGCGGCGACATGGCCTGCACCTGGGGGCTGCCCAGCAGGCTGTGGATGAGCGCCGAGCCGCTGAGCACGCCCTCGGCACCACCGAGCACCGCACCCGCGGCGGCATACACCGTCACCGCATCCTGCGCCACGCTTGCCCCGCCCTCGGCCCCGGCGCCCGCGGACTGCGCGCCCACCCCGAAGTTGGGCGTGCTCACCACCACCGGCGGGCCATCCTTGCCATCATCGGCCGGGCCCTGCACCACGAAGCTGGGCGCCTCGCGCGTGACCACCAGCGCCTGCCCCGCCGAGGACAGCGTGGGCGAGAGGTCTGCCGTCATCACACCGCTAGCGGTCACACCCGCCGTGCGGTTCTTGAACTCGTCGCTCTCGCTGAACCCGGTGAGCACCGCCGTGCGGGTGTTGCCCGCATTGAGCGCACCCACCCACGCCGCAAGCCCACCCGCGTCGGCCGCCCGACCCAGCACGTTCTGGTAGAGCAGGTTCACGAAGCCCGCGTTGTCCAGGCTGCCGTACTTGGCCTGGAACTCGGCCGAGCCCACGAAGCCACCCGCCGCCTGGTTCAGGCTCATGCCACCCTCGAGCGCCGCCGTCCAGCCCTGCAGCCCGGCCGCATCGGGCGCGCGACCCAGCGCCCCCCAGTACAGCCGCGAGGCCTGCGCCGCCGTCTCGTTCACATCCCACCACCCGTTGGGGTTGCTCGCGCTGAACGACCCCACGAACTCGGCCGACTCCGAGAACCCGGTGATCATCTGCCCGCGGCTCATCCCGCCATCGAGCGCGCCGCGCCAGCCCGCCAGGCCGCCCTCGTCGGCCTCGCGACCCAGCACGTTGCGGTAGGTCTGCTGCACGAACGCGGTGTTGCTCATGTTGCTGCCGTAGCGCTGCAGGAACTCGGCGCTGTCCACGAAGCTCAGCGCCACCGTCTCCAGGCTCGTGCCCGCGTCCAGCCGCGCGGCGTGCGCGTTCATGCCCGGCGCATCACCGGCGCGGCCCAGCGCCGCCTGGTACAGCCGCGCCACCCGCGCGATGCTCGCCGTGGGGTCGAAGTACAGCGTGCCGTCGTAGTAGCGCACCGCCTCGATGCCGCTGAGCCGATCGCTGCCGTCGGGGCCGGCCAGCGTGGCCGTGCCGGTCAGCGCGTTGCCGGTGAGCGTGAATTGCTTGCGCACCCCGCCGGCCAGCACCGAGTCGCGCCCGGCGCCGCCCTCGAGGGTGTCGTCGCCCGCGCCGCCCGTGAAGCGGTTGGCCCCGGCGTTGCCGGTGATGCTGTTGGCCAGCGCATTGCCCGTGCCGCGGATATCGGCGCTGCCGACGAGCACGAGGTTCTCCACGTTATCGGCCAGCGTGTAGCTCACCGAGGCGCGCACGGTGTCCGTGCCTCCGCCGGCCAGCTCGATCACCCGATCATCGGCGCTGTCCACCACGTACGTGTCGTCGCCCGCACCCCCGACCAGCTCCTTGATCAGGCCCTTGCCCTCGAGCGTGTCGGCACCCGCCGTGCCCTCGAGTTGCGTGGCCGTGAGCACACCCTCGGTCGACAGGAACGCCGTGCGGTTCTTGAACTCATCGCTCTCGCTGAACCCGGTGAGCACCGCCGTGCGGGTGTTGCCCCCATTGAGCGAGCCCACCCACGCCGCCAGCCCGCCCGCGTCGGCCGCCCGACCCAGCACGTTCTGGTAGAGCAGGTTCACGAAGCCCGCGTTGTCCAGGCTGCCGTACTTGGCCTGGAACTCCGCCGAGCCCACGAAGCCGGCGGCCGCCTGGTTCAGGCTCATGCCGCCCTCGAGCGCCGCCGTCCAGCCCTGCAGCCCGGCGGCGTCGGGCCCGCGACCCAGCGCACCCCAGTACAGCCGCATGGCGCTGCCCGCGTTCACGTTGACTGTGAACTGGCGCGTGCCCACATCGAGCACCCCGTCGACGAAACGCAGCCGCTCCACCCCAGCCAGCGCGTCGTTGCCGTCGGGGCCGCTCACCGTGGCGCTGGTGGCGTTGCCGCTCACCGTGTACTGCCGACGGATGCCGCCGTACACCGCCGTGTCGGTGCCTGCACCGCCGTCGATGCTGTCGTTGCCGGCGCCACCGGTGAGGGTGTCGTCGCCGCCCAGACCGCGCAGCGTGTCGTTGCCGCTCGTGCCACTGAGGCTGTCGTTGCCCGCAGTGCCGCTGATGGCGCCATCAGGCAGCGCGGCCACCACCGCCGTGGCGCTGCTGCTCACGCTCTCGGCGGTGCCGCCGTTGTCGGTGTACGAGACCGACACCGTGATGGTCTTGCCCACCTCGGCCGCGGTGAGCAGGTAGGTGGACGCGGTGGCGCCCGAGATGGCCGTGCCGCCCGCGAGCCACTGGAAGCTGATGGCGCCCGTGCCACTGGCTGGAATGCCATCGACGTCGGCCACGCCGCTGCTGGCCGTGAGCGTCTGACCCTGCGTGGGGGTGCCGGTGATGCTCACCGCGCCGGTGGGCGCGTCATTGACTGGCGTGGTCTGCACCTGCACCTGCACCACGCCGGTGGACACGCCGCCGGCGTCGGCCGCGCGCACGGTGAAGGCATTGAGCAGGCCGTTGGCATCAGTGGCAGGGGTCCAGCTCAGCGACTGGCCCGCGCCGATGGCCGTGACTCCCGCGGTGACCGCCACACCGCCCAGGCGCAGGGTGCCGCTGCTGACCTGCTCCACCCGGAAGAAGATCGCGTCGCTCTCGGCGTCAGCCGCGTTGGAGGCCGCCTTGAGCGCCTCCCAGGTGATGGTGAAGGCCGTGTCCTCGCTCGCGCCGGTCAGCGGCGTGATGCTGCTGAGGGTGGGCGCGGTGTTGGTCGCCTGCAGGGAGGCCGCTGTTGCCGTGACATCGGCAAACCGCAGCGACTCCACATTGGCCACGGTATCGGTGCCCTCGGCGGTGGAGACCACCGTGAAACGGCTGGCAGCGGCATCCCAGGTGATGCTGTAGAGCGAGCGAGCGCCGGCGAAAACCGCGATGTCAGTACCTTCGCCGCCGTCGATACTGTCATTGCCGGCGCCGCCGTCGAGCGTGTCGTCACCGAGTTCACCCAGGAGCGTGTCGTTGCCACCGAAGCCGCGCACCCGGTCAGCACTGGCACCGACCGCAACCTGATCGCCGCGGTCGGTAGCGAGCACGGTGTCGGTGTTGCCGGTGCCCCACGAGGCGTAGAAGAAGTCGAGCTTGGCGTCGGCAACCAGAGCCTCGGTGAGGGTGATCGGGAATGGCGACTGGAAGAAGGGCTGCGCCGCGGGATCGGTGCCCGCATTGGTGCCCCAGGGGTTGTAGGCCAGACCCGTGGTGTTGGTGGGATTGGCCGGATCGGCGTCAACCAGGAAGAAGGCGTGGCCCGCAACATACGTGGTGGCGCCCTGGCCGTTGGTGGCAGCCAGATCCGAACCCAGCCAGATCACCTTGCCGGCGTTCATGGCGGCCACCACCTCGGCCAGCGCGTTGCTGCCCTCGGGCGCAGCCACCACCGCCATCAGCGGGTTGCCGTTGATGGTGTTCGCGGGGTCGCCCTTGATCTGCACCATGCGACCGCCCACCAGCGAGGCGACCGGATCGGCCAGCCCGCCCTCGATGGCGATCATGGCGTTGGTGCTGGTGGAGCGACCGAAGACCCCGAGCTCATTGGCCTGCGCGTACGCCTTCTCGAGCAGCGGGGCCCAGATCTCGGGGGTGACGTTGCCGGCTGCATCGCGGCCCGTGGCCTGGGCATAGAGCGATGTGCCCGAGCCCGCCGTGGACACCACCAGCCGGTCATCGACCGTGACCCAGACCTCCTGACCGGCCGTGCCGAAGAAACGCATGCCCCAGGTGCGGTTCGTGCCGGTATTGGCCACGAAGCCGCTCTGCAGCGCCGTCTGCGACGTGGCTGCAACGCCGGCGGCGGCCGCCAGCAGGTAGCAGGTACCTGCCTGTCCCTGGTTGACATCCTGGTAGCTGGTACCACCCGCGATCAGCGGCGCCAGGAAGCGCTCATAGACACCGGTAGCCGCGCCGGCCGCGGGGTTGGCCTTGTCGCCCTCCACCGCCGGATTGGGAAGGTCCTTGCCGAGCAGCCATTTGTCGCGCAGCAGCTCCAGGCTGGCGCGCGTGGTGGTCGCGGTCAGATTGCCCAGGGCAGTGGTGGTGCTGCCGCCACCGGTGAACACCGCATTGGCCACAGACCCGTTGACCATCTGGCCGAACACGTACCCGAGATACCCGGTCTCGTCACCGTTGAGGTCACGCGCGGTGAAGACCGACGCCGATTGGGCGGCGATGGCCTTGAGGTCATCGACCAGATCCTGCCCGACTGCAGCGCCGGGAGATACCGCGCCAAGGGCGGCCTCGATGACACTCAGCAGCCCGGCATGGTCGATCCGATTGCCGCCGGCCGTGAGGGTATCGACCGCCGTTCGCACCGCCGCGGTCTTGATGGCGGCGCTCCAGCCCGCAGGCGGGTTGTCGCCATACAGAGGCCTGATCGCGCCTGGGTCGGCGGGCTGGGTAGACGATGCGGCGCTGAACGCGTCCGCGGCCGACACGGGTTCGTCAAGGCTGGGCACGGGGGAACCTCCGAAACAGCGAGCCACTGCGACTACTGCAGCCGGCTTCGGAGATTATCGCGGAAAACCGTCGCCCGGCTCGCCGCCATGCCGTGCCCGCGCCCAATGCGTCTCACACCAGGCATCCACCGCCCCCCGCTGCGTGGCCGTGAAATGCAGGCCCAGCTTGGTGCGGCGCCAGAGCACGTCATCGGCGCAGCGCGCCCATTCCTCGCGGTGCAGCCAGTGCAGCTCGGACTCATGCAGACCGGGCGCCACTTCGGCGCCGCGCGGCAGGGCGAGCAGACGATGCACCCGCGAGCCGTGGGCGCGCGCCAGCCGGCGCAACTGCAGGGGCGAGCGATCGGGATGCTGCGCCACGAGCTCAGCCACGAAGGCCTCGAACGCGGCCACGACATCCCCGCGTTGCGGTCGGCGATCGCCGGCGAGATCGCCGCCGGGCAGCAGGGCATCCGCCGTCCATGCCGGGGCCGGCCTGCCGAGCGCGGCGCAGACCTGATCGGCAGCTTCTTCGGCGAGCTTGCGGAAGGTGGTGATCTTGCCGCCCCACACCGAGAGCAGCGGCGCGCCGGCGGCATCGAGCTCGAGCGCGTAGTCGCGCGTGATGGCCGACGGGTCGCCCGAGGCATCATCGAGCAGGGGCCGCACGCCCGAGTAGGACCAGACCACATCGGCCGGCGTGACGCTGCGCGCGAAGTAGCGCGAGGCCTGCTCGCACAGATAAGCCAGCTCGGCGGCATCGGCGCGGGCCAGCCCGGGTGGCCCCTGGTGCTCCACGTCGGTGGTGCCGATCAGGGTGAAGTCGTGCTCGTACGGGATGGCGAAGATGATGCGCCGGTCAGGGTTCTGGAAGAGGTAGGCATGGTCGTGCGCGAAGAGCCGCGGCACCACGATGTGGCTGCCGCGGATCAGGCGCAGCGCGCGGGGGTGGCCCCCCCGAACCTGTTCACCCAGGAATTGCGCCGCCCAGGGGCCGGCCGCATTGACCAGCGCGGCCGCGCTCACCGTCTGCTGCCGGCCATCGCCGTGCCGCAGGGTGGCCTGCCATCGGTCATCCGCGCGGCGCGCGTCCAGGCAGGCGGTGCGGGTGAGGATCTGCGCGCCGCGCTCGGCCGCGTCCACGGCATTGAGCACCACCAGCCTGGCGTCATCGACCCAGCCGTCGGAATAGACGAAGCCGCGATGCCATCCCGGCTTGAGCGCCTCGCCCGCCACATGACGGCGCAGGTCGACCGGATGCGAACCCGGCAACAACTCGCGCCGGGCAAGATGGTCGTAGAGGAACAGCCCGAGCCGGATGAGCCAGGCCGGACGCATGCCAGGGTCATGCGGCATGACGAACCGCAGCGGCCACATGATGTGAGGGGCGCTGCGCAGCAGCCGTTCGCGTTCGGCCAGCGACTTGCGCACCAGCAGGAACTCGCGGTGTTCGAGGTAGCGCAGCCCGCCGTGGATCAGCTTGGTGGACGACGAGGAGGTGTGGCCCGCGAGGTCATCGCGCTCGGCGAGCACCACCGACAGGCCACGGCCGGCGAGGTCGCGGGCGATGCCCGCGCCATTGATGCCACCGCCCACCACGAGCGCATCGCAGCGCAGCTCAGGCAGACGGCCGGACATCATTGCGCCGGGTGGCATGCGCGCCGCAGGCCCACCGCGACCTCAGTCGGGCGTGAGGCCCTTGCGCCGCACCACCTCGCGCCAGCGCTCGATCTCGCGGCGCTGGAACTCGGCATACTCCTCGGGCCGGTTGGCCACCACATCGAAGCCCTGCTGCGCGAATCGCGCCTTGACCTCGGGGTGGGTGAGGGCAGCCACCAGCTCGGCGCTCAGGCGCGCCACCAGTTCGCGGGGCATGCCCCGCGGCCCCATGAAGGCCTGCCAGGAGGTGACGACGAACCCGGGTAGACCCTGCTCGATCATGGTGGGTGTGTCGGGCAGCTGCGGGCGGCGCGACTCGCTGGTGACCGCCAGCGCCTTGAGCTTGCCGGCCCGGATGTGCGGCACCGCCGCGCCCATGTTCTGGAACGAGGCGTCGACATTGCCACCCATGAGGTCGGCCATGGCGGCCGCGCCGCCGCGGTACGGGATGTGAACGCCGAAGGTGTTGGTCTGCAGCTTGAAGAGCTCGGCCGAGAGATGATCGGACGAGCCGGTGCCCGAGGAGGCATAGGAGAGCCGGCCGGGATTGCGCCGGGCATGCTCGATGAGCTCCTTCACGTCCTTGACCGGCAAGGAGGGCGCGGCCACCAGCACATTGGGCGTGGTCACCGCGAGCGTGAGCGGCTCGAGGTCACGGATGGGGTCGTAGCTGAGCCTGGGCTGCAGGGCGGCGTTGATCGCGAAAGTGCCGATCGAGCCCACCATGAAGGTGTAGCCGTCGGGAGGCGATCGCATCACGTGCTCGGCAGCGATGGCGCCGTTGGCGCCGGGGCGGTTCTCCACCACCACGGTCTGGCCGATGCTGGCCTGCATGCGCGCGCCCACGGTACGGGCCACGATGTCCGAGGAGCCGCCGGCCACGAAGGGCACCACGATGCGCACCGGGCGCGTGGGCCAGGCCTGGGCCCGGGTCAGCGCGGGCGCGGCGAGCGCGCCGACGGCCAGCGCGCCACGAAGCAGATTACGGCGGGAGATCGGGGTCATGGAGAGTCTCCTGTTGGGCGCAGCGGACGCCTCGGGGTCAGGGCAGCGCGCAGCGCCTCAGCCAGCCAGCGCGAAGGGTGCAGGTTCGAGCGTGGCGGCGCGGGCAAGCGCCCGGCCGATGGCCTCGGCGCCCTGCGCGCCGTTCACCGCCACCCGCCCGTTGACCACGAAGAAGGGCACGCCGCCGATGCCCGCGTCACGCATGCCGGCATCCACGCGCGACACCTCGTCGGCCAGCGCGGGGTCGGTGAGGGCGGCGGCCACCTGCGGCTCGGTGAGCCCGGCGGCCATGCCCAGGCAGGCGAGCTCGGCGGCATCGCTGAGGTCACGACCCTCCTGGAAGTAGGCCGTGAAGAGCACCTCGGCCATGCGCGATTGCAGCTCTGGCCCGCCGGCCTGCAGCGCCGCCGCGAGCAAGGCGTGCGGGCGCAGCGTGCTGGGTTGCCGGGCGATGCGATCGAGCGCGAGCGGCAAGGCCACTTCAGAGGCGGCCGCACGCACGTTGGCATAGAGGCGGCTGGTGTCGGCGGTGCCGAACTTCGCGGTGAGGTACTCCGCCCGGGATGCGCCCTCGGGCGGCATGCCGGGATTGAGCTGGAAGGGGTGCCAGACCACCTCGGGCGGGCCCTGGTCAGGGTGACGCGCGGCCCAGTCGGCCAGCGCCGCCTCGAGCTGGCGCTTGCCGATGAAGCACCAGGGGCAAACCACGTCGGAAACCACATCGATCCGCATACCGGCTCTCCCAGGAGCGGCACCGCGCGGCTATAGTGCGCGGGCCTCGTTCGAAGGCCAACACTATAGACGCTCAGGAGACCGATCATGACCACCGACCTCACCCGCCGCCAGTTGCTGGCCGGCCTGGGCGCAGGCAGCGTGCCGCTGCTGGGCGCCGGGCCGGCGCGCGCCCAGGCCTGGCCATCCAAGCCCATCCGCATCATCTGCGGCTACCCTGCGGGCGGCCTCACCGACATCTTCGCGCGCGCCTATGGCGAGCACATCGGCCAGCGCCTGGGCCAGCAGGTGGTGATCGAGAACCGCACCGGCGCCGGCGGCTCGATCGCCGCGCAGGCGGTCAAGGCCGCACCGCCTGACGGCTACACCCTGATGTTCACCATCGCCACCACGATGCTCATGAACCGGGTGCTCTACAAGACCCTGCCCTATGACGCCGACAAGGACTTCGTGCTGATCTCCAGCATGTACCCGGGCGCGCTGCCCCTGATCGTCAACCGCAACCTCGGCGTGAGCAACCTGAAGGAGTTCGTGGAGTACGCCCGCCGCAACAAGGTCTCGCTGGGCACCTACTCCCCCGGCTCCTTCGCGCACATCACGGTGGCCGAGATCAACCGCATCTTCAAGCTGAACATCGAGGCGGTGCACTACCGCGGCGAGGCGCCGATGTGGCAGGACGTGGCCGCCGGCGTGATCCAGGGCGGCACCGGCAGCACTGCCGCGGCCAATGCCGTGCTGTCCTCCGGGGTTGGCAGGCCTATCGCGGTGCCCGGGCCGCGGCGCATGCGCAACATTCCCGAGGTTGCGACGTACCTCGAGCAGGGTGTCACCGACAAGGCCTTCCAGCTCAAGGGCTTCATCTGCCTGGTGGGCCCCACCGGCATGCCCCCGGAGATCGTGCAGCGCATCTCCGACCTCATGGTGGAGGGCGGCAAGACCGAGCGGGTGCAGAAGATCCTGAACACCTTCGGCATCGAGGAGTCGGCAGTGAGCCACCAGGAGTTCCGAAAGCTCTATGACGACGAGGGGCCGGTGTGGATCTCCCTGGTCAAGAGCCTGGGGCTCACCCCGCTGTGAGCATGAGCGCGCCGGTCATCCGCGTCGAGCGGCTCGGCCGGCGCTTCGCCTCGGGCACGCAGGCCCTCACCGACGCCTCGCTCAGCGTGGCCGCCGGCGAGTTCGTGGCCCTGCTCGGGCCCTCGGGCTGCGGCAAGAGCACGCTGCTGCGCCTGGTGGCGGGGCTGGACACGCCCAGCGAGGGGGCGGTGCACCTGCAGGCGCCCGCGGGCCCCGGTGGCCTGCCGCCGGTGGGCTTCGTGTTCCAGGAGCCCACGCTCATGCCCTGGGCAAGCGTGGCCGACAACGTCTGGCTGCCGCTGCGCCTGGCCGGCCAGGGGCGCGTGCAGGCGCAGGCTGCCGTGCAGGCCCAGCTCGCGGCGGTGGGGCTGGCCGGTTTCGAGCGCGCCTATCCGCGCGAGCTCTCGGGGGGGATGCGCATGCGGGTGTCGATCGCCCGCGCGCTGGTGGCGCAGCCCGGCGTGCTGCTCATGGACGAGCCCTTCGCGGCGCTGGACGAGATCACCCGGCAGCGCCTGAACGAAGACCTGCTCGGCTGGTGGGCCGCACGCGCGCTCACCGTGCTCTTCGTGACCCACAGCGTGTTCGAGGCAGTGACCCTGGCACAGCGCATCGTGGTGATGAGCGCGCGCCCGGGGCGCATCGCCGAGATCATCGACAACCCCGGCGGCCAGCCGCGTGACGACCACTGGCGCGGCTCGCCCGACTTCGCGGCGCGTTGCGCGCGGGTCTCGCAGGCGCTGCGCCGCGCCGCGGCCGCCACGCCAGACGACGCCACCGCCTGAACCACCCGCCATGAACCACCCGCCCGCATGAAGCTCGATCGCGCCCTGCCCTGGCTGGTGTTCGTGGTAGCCCTTGCCACCTGGGAGATCTGGGTGCGCGTGGCCGAGGTGCCGCACTACATCCTGCCCTCGCCCAGCCTGGTGGCGGCCACGCTGGCGCAGCACTTCGCCTCGCTGGCGCCGGCCTGGTGGTACACCGTGAAGATCACCGTCGGGGCGCTGGCGCTGTCGGCGGCCAGCGGAGTGCTGCTGGCAAGCCTCTTCGCGCTGTCGCCGTGGGTGGAGCGCTCCTTCCTGCCGTTTGCGATCGTGCTGCAGGTCACGCCGATCGTGGCGATCGCGCCCCTCATCCTCATCTATGTCGACAGCACCACCGCGGCCCTGCTGCTGTGCGCCTGGATCGTGGCCTTCTTCCCGATCCTGTCGAACACCGTGATCGGGCTGCGCTCGGCCGACGCCAACCTGCGCGACCTGTTCACGCTCTACCGGGCCACGCCCTGGCAGCGGCTGCGGCTGCTGCTCACGCCCTCGGCGCTGCCCTACTTCATCGGCGGGCTGAAGATCGCGGGCGGGCTCTCGCTGATCGGCGCGGTGGTGGCCGAGTTCACCGCCGGCGCCGCCGGGCGCGAGACCGGCCTGGCCTCGCGCATCCTAGAGGCGAGCTTCCGCACCGAGACCCCGAAGATGTTCGCCGCGCTGGTGCTGGTCTCGCTCACCGGCGTAGCCATCTTCTGGCTCTTCAACGGGCTGTCGCGGCTGCTGCTCGGGCGCTGGCACGAGTCCGAGCGCTAGCCGGCATCGGGGCCGCGGGCGCAAGCCGGGGCGCTAGACTGCGGCCATGGCCGCGCGCGGGCGTCGGCCGCCCAACGCCTCGGCCCGCATCGCTTCCGGAGATCACCGCATGACCCGTATCCGCTCACTGGCGGCGCGCGCGCTGCTCGCGTTGCTGCTGCCCGCCGCCCCCGCGCTGCACGCGCAGGACAAGGTGGTGTTCGCCACCAACTGGAAGGCCCAGGCCGCCCACGGCGGCTTCTACCAGGCGCTGGTCGATGGCACCTACCGCAAGGCCGGCCTGGACGTGACCATCCAGCAGGGCGGGCCGCAGGTGAACAACCGCCCGCTGCTGCCGGCGGGAAAGATCGACTTCCTGATGACCGGCAACCTGCTGCACTCCTTCGACAACGTGAAGAACGGCCTGCCCATCACCGTGGTGGCCGCGATCTTCCAGAAGGACCCGCAGGCGCTCATCGCCCACCCCGGCCAGGGCTACGACAGCTTTGCCGCGCTGGCCAGGGCGCCGGTGGTGCTGGTGGCCAAGGACGGCCAGTTCAGCTGGTGGCAGTGGCTCAAGGTGCAGCACGGCTTTCGCGACGAGCAACTCAAGCCCTATACCTACAACCTCTCGCCCTTCCTGGCCAACAAGGCGTCGGTGCAGCAGGGCTACTCGGTGGCCGAGCCGATCTACATCGAGAACCAGGGCCGCTTCAAGCCGGTGGTGCACCTGCTGGCCGACCACGGCTTCTCCACCTACTCCACGCTGATCGAGGCGCGCACCGACACCGTCCGCAACAAGCCCGATCTGGTGCGCCGCTTCGTCGATGCCTCGATCGCCGGCTGGTACGGGTACCTCTATGGCGACCGCAAGGCCGCGAATGCGCTGATGCGCAAGGAGAACCCCGAACTCACCGATGACGAGATCGAGCGTTCGGTGGCGCTGATGAAGCAGCAGGGCATCGTCGATTCCGGCGAGGCGCTGGAACGCGGCATCGGCGCCATGAACGAGGCCCGGGTGCGCGACTTCCTCGAGAAGATGACCAGGGCCGGCCTGTTCAAGCCCGGCGAGGTGGATGTGCGCAAGGTGGCGACGTACGAGTTCGTCAACCGGGGGGTGGGGAAGGAATTGCGGAAGTAGCGCCCCCGCTCTCGAACGCCCGCGCCGCGCAGTCGGCCAGCGCGTCGCGCAGCCAGCGGTGGCCGGGGCGCTGCTGCTGGCGGCGATGCCAGGCCAGGTCGACATGCAGCGCCGGCATCTCCACCGGCAGCGGCCGCATGGCCAGCTCACCGGCGATGCCGGTGGACGGCACGAAGCGCTCGGGCATCACCGTGAGCAGGTCCGAGCCCGCCACCACCTGGCCGGCGGTGAAGTACTGGTTGACCGTGAGCACCACCCGGCGCTGGCGCTTGATCGCGGCCAGGGCCTGATCGACGAAACCATAGGGCCGCCCCGAGAAGCTCACCAGCAGGTGGTGCGCGGCGCAGAAGGCATCGAGGGTGAGTTCACCCGCGGCCAGGGGATGGTCGCGGCGCATCACGCAGACATAGCGACCGTCATAGAGCCGCTGCGTCAGGAATGACGCAGGCGCGGCATCGGTCATGCTGCGCTGCAGGATGGCCGCCATCATCACCGGGAAGTAGCCGATCGCCAGATCGAGCTCGCCGCCCTCCAGCAGCTCGCGCGGATCGCGGGTGGTGAGCGGCAGCACCCGCAGCGACACGCCCGGCGCGGTGGTCTCGATGCGGTTGATCAGCGGCGGCATCAGCAGGCTGGCGGTGGCATCGGCCATGGCCAGCACGAAGCTGGTCTCGGTCCGGGCGGGATCGAAGTCAGTGGGCGCCAACACTTCCTGAATGGCTTCCAGCGACTGGCGTACGGTGGGCCAGATGCTCAGTGCCAGCGGCGTGGGCTGAACCCCGTAGCCGGCCCGGGTGACCAGTTCATCACCCACCACCTCGCGCAGCCGGCGCAGGGCATTGCTGACCGCCGACTGGGTGAGCGTGAGGTTGCGGGCGGCGCGGGTGAGGTTGCGCTCGACCATGATCTCGTCGAACACCCTCAGCAGATTCAGGTCGAGCTGGCGGAAGTTGAGGGCCATGACATTTATCTTTCATATACTTGACATGACAAATGATAACTTGAAAACGTTGTTGCGGTGCCGCAAATTAGAGGCATAGGGCAGCGCAGTTCGCGCAGCCCTCCCCAACGGAGAACGCACCATGAGCACCCTCAGCACCACCCATGAAGGCCTGGAACGCATCCTGGAGATCGCCCGCGTCGTCAGCCATGGCCTGGACCGCGCGCCCAGCCCCTACGCCGCCCCCGCCACGCCCTTGCTGACCCGGATCGGTCACTCGCTGGTGGCGATGGGCGAGCGCATGGCAGCCGCCCGCGCCGACGAGGCGCTCCGGGAGCTGGCCAGACACGACCACCGGATGGCCGCCGACGTGCGTGCCGCCATCGCCCGCAGCCCGCGCGCCTGAGCCAGACGCTTCAGCCCGGCACGACCCGGCGGCCGCACCCCGGAAAGCACGCGGCTGCCGGCCTCAGCGCAGCGCCTTGTAGCGGATGCGCTTGGGCTGGGCGCCCTCTTCACCGAGCCGGGCACGCTTGTCGGCCTCGTACTCGGTGTAGTTGCCGGTGAAGAAGTTCCACTGGGAATCGCCCTCGGCCGCCAGGATGTGCGTGGCGATGCGGTCGAGGAACCAGCGGTCGTGCGAGATGCACAGCACGCTGCCTGCGAACTCGATCAGCGCGTCTTCCAGGGCGCGCAGGGTCTCGATGTCGAGGTCGTTGGACGGCTCGTCGAGCAGCAGCACGTTGCCGCCCGCGAGCAGGGTCTTGGCCAGATGCAGCCGGCCGCGCTCGCCCCCCGAGAGATTGCCCACCAGCTTCTGCTGATCGGACCCCTTGAAGTTGAAGCGGCCGATGTAGGCGCGTGACTGCATCTCGAAGCGGCCCACGGTGAGGATGTCAGACCCGCCCGACACCGCTTCCCAGACCGTCTTGTCATTGGGCAGGGCATCACGGCTCTGATCGACGAAGGCCATCTGCACGGTGTTGCCGATGCTGATCTCGCCGCTGTCGGGCTGCTCGCGGCCGGTGATCATGCGAAACAGCGTGGACTTGCCCGCGCCGTTCGGGCCGATGATGCCCACGATGGCGCCGGCCGGCACCTTGAAGCTGAGGTTGTCGATGAGCAGGCGATCGCCGTAGGCCTTGCTCACGCCCTTGAACTCGATCACCTCGTTGCCCAGGCGCTCGGCCACCGGGATGAAGATCTCGGCGGTCTCGTTGCGCTTCTGGTACTCGTGGCTGGCCAGTTCCTCGAAGCGCGTGAGACGCGCCTTGCTCTTGGCCTGGCGGCCCTTGGGGTTCTGGCGCACCCACTCGAGCTCTTTCTTCA
>JBIKWU010000160.1:0-8806 GCA_044356115.1 Burkholderiaceae bacterium | reverse complement strand
GCCCATGCTCACCCTGGGCATCCCCGGCTCGCCCACCGCCGCGGTGCTGCTCGGCGGCCTGCTGATCTGGGGCCTGCAGCCCGGTCCGCTGCTGTTCGTGGAGCAGAAGGACTTCGTCTGGGGCCTTATCGCCAGCATGTACCTCGGCAACGTCGTGGGCCTGCTGGTGGTGCTCACCACCGTGCCCTGGTGGGCGGCCATCCTGCGGGTGCCGTTCGCGATCATCGCGCCGGTCATCCTGGTGATCTGCGCGATCGGCGCCTACACCGTGCACAACGCGCTCTTCGACGTCGTGCTGATGCTGGTCTTCGGCCTGCTCGGCTACCTCTTCAAGAAGCTCGGTTATCCGCTCGCCCCGCTGGTGCTGGCGCTGGTGCTCGGCGACATGGCCGAGTCGAGCTTCCGTCAGGCCATGCTGATGTCGCAGGGCAGCCTGTCGGTGTTCTGGGCCAACGGGCTGGTGGGCTCGCTGATGTCGCTGGGCCTGGCGATGCTCTTCTGGCAGCCCCTGAACCGCATCGCCCGCGCGCTGCGCGGCCGGGGCTAGACCGGCTGCACTTCCAGCCGGCCGTTGCGTGCCGCCAGCGTGGCGGCCAGCAGCGAGGCGCAGGCGTAGATGGCGTCGATGCGCGGCGTTTCGATGCCGGTGATGCGCGCCAGCTCCACCACGCTGCCCAGCAGCGCGTCGAGCTCCAGCGCGCGGCCGCGCTCCACATCCTGCAGCATCGAGGTCTTGTGCTCGCCCACCGCCTCGGCACCGGCGATGCGCTTGTCCACCGACACCCGCATGCGCGCGCCGAGCTTCTCGGCCACCGCCTGCGCCTCGCGCATCATGCCGGCGGCGAGTTCGCGGGTAAGCGGAAAGCGGCAGATGCCGGCCAGCGTGGCGTGGGTGAGCGCGCTCACCGGGTTGAAGGTGAGGTTGCCCCACAGCTTGAGCCAGATCTCGCCGCGCAGGTCGGTGGACACCGGTGACTTGAACCCGGCCCGGATCATCGCCTCCGACAGGCGCAGCGCGCGCTCGCTCTTGCTGTTGTCGGGCTCGCCCAGCGAGAAGCGATTGCCCTCGATGACCTTGACCACCCCCGGCGCCACCAGCTCGCTCGCCGGGTACACCACCGAGCCGATGATGCGCTCGTTCTCGATGCTGGCCGCGATCAGGCCCTGCGGATCGACCGAGGTGACCGCGCGGCCCTCGTACTCGCCGCCCAGGCGATGGAAGTACCACCACGGGATGCCGTTCTGCATGGTCACCACCGCGGTGTCGGGCCCGAACAGCGCACGCATGTCGGGCGCCACCTGGGCCACCTGGTGGGCCTTGAGGGTGAGCAGCACGTAGTCCTGCGGGCCGGCCTCGGCCATCGACTGCACCGCCCGCACCGGGCGAGCGACCCGTTCGGTGCCGTCCTCCTCGATCAGGCGGATGCCGTCGGCGCGCAGCGCCGCGAGGTTGGGTCCGCGGGCCACGAAGGTGACATCCTCGCCGGCCAGCGCCAGCCGCGCCCCGAGATAGCCGCCGATCGCGCCGGCCCCCACGATGGTGATCTTCATCTCACACGCTCCGAATGGCAGAAGCGGCCGCGCGGGCCGCGGTTCAGGCAGCCGCGGCCTGATACTCGTTGGACAGGGTGCCGATGCCGTCGATCACCACCTCCACCCGCTGGCCGGGGCGCATGGGCAGCACGCCCAGCGAGGTGCCGCAGGAGATCACGTCGCCGGGCTCCAGGGTCATCTCGCGCGAGAGCCGCGCGACGATCTGCGCCGGCGGAAAGATCATGTCCGACACCGGGTAGTTCTGACGCTCGCGCCCGCCCACCAGGGTTCGCACCGTGAGCGCGAGCGGATCGAGCCCGGTGGCGATCACCGGCCCGAACGGACCGAACCCGTCGAAGCTCTTGGCGCGGGTCCATTGCGCGAACGCCGGATCGCGGCCGATGAGTTCGAGCGCGGTCACGTCGTTGACGCAGGTGTAGCCCAGGATATGCTCGGCGGCCTGCTCGGCATCGACATGGCGGCAGCGCCGGCCGATCACCACGCCGAGCTCGCCCTCGAACACCACCCGGCCGTCATAGACCGCCGGCGCGGGCGCGACGATGGGCGCCTGATGGGCCGACAGCGCGGTGGCCGCCTTGATCACCCACAGCGGCTCGGCCGGAATGGCCTGCCCCTGCTTGGCGGCCGCGGCATGGAAGTTGTTCCAGAGGCAGATGAACTTGCCGGGCTCGCAGGGCGCGAGCCACTGCAGGCCCTCGAGCGGCACGGTGCGTCCGGTGGGCCTGGGCGCGTCGAAGAGACTGCCTTCATGGACGAGCACCTGCCCGCCGTCGAGTTGGCCGAGGGCGGGACGCCCGTCGAGCAGGAAGCGCATCCAGAGCATGGCAGGCGTGGCGGTCGTAGGAAAGCGCGCGATGGTAGCACCGGGCCGAGCCACGGCCGCGATCGTCCGACGCGCGCGCTCGGTCGGCGCGCCGCCCGGCAGGCCAGCCGCCGCGCGGGCTAGCCGCCGCGAGGGAGCTCGCCGAAGAAGTCGCGCAGCTGCGCCTTGAGGATCTTGCCGTTGGCGTTGCGCGGCAGCACCTGCGGGCTGAACACGATGCGCACCGGCACCTTGAAGGCGGCAAGCCGGGCCGCGACGAAGGCCCGCAGGGCCGGCTCGTCGATGGCCTCGCCGGGCCGCAGGGTGACCACGGCCGCCGGCTCCTCGCCGAGGGTGCGGTGCGGCAGGCCGATCACCGCCGCGTCCATCACCGCGGGGTGGGCGAACAGCACGCCCTCGACCTCGATGCAGTAGATGTTCTCGCCGCCGCGGATGAGCATGTCCTTCTTGCGGTCGACGATGGTGACGAAGCCCTCGTCGTCGAGCGAGGCCAGATCGCCGGTGCGCAGCCAGCCATCGACGAAGGTCTGTGCGCTGGCCTCGGGCTTGCCCCAGTAGCCGCGCACCACGTTCGGGCCGCGCACGCACAGCTCGCCGACCGCGCCGACCGGCAAGGTGACGCCCGCCTCGTCGATGATCTTCATGTCGCCCACCGGCAGGCTCGGGCCGCTGCTCTCGGGCCGGTTGATGTAGTCCTCGGCGCTGTGGCCGGTGAAGGTGGAGGTGGTCTCGGTCATGCCCCAGCCGATGCCGGGCGCCGACTTCGGAAACACCTCGCGGATGCGCCGCACCAGTTCGGAGGCCGCCGGCGCGCCGCCATAGGCCACACTCTCGAGGGAGCTGAGGTCGAAGCGCTCGCGCTCGGGGTGCTCGATGAGCTGCCAGGCGATGGTGGGCACACCGCCGGCGCTGGTGATGCGCTCGCGCTCGATGAGCTGCATCGCCTCGAGGGCATCCCAGCGATGCATCAGCACCAGACGGGCGCCGGCCGCGAGGCTGGGGCCGAGCACCGCGTGGCAGCCGGTGGTGTGGAAGAACGGGATCGACATCAGCGTGGCCCGCTGCGGCGCCGCCGGATCGGGCTGCGGCAGCGGCTCGCCGCGGCGCAGGAAATTGCGCAGCGCGGTGAACTGGCCGGCCATGACCGCGCAGGTGGCATTGCGATGCGAGCCCATCGCGCCCTTGGGCCTGCCGGTGGTGCCCGAGGTGTACAGGATGGTGGCCGGATCGTCGGGTTGCAGCGGCACCGCCGGCAGCGCCAGGTCTGGCAACGACGCCCAGCCCGCGCTCGGGCCGATCAGCGCGGCCAGGGGCCGGGCCTGCGCATCGGCTGCCGCGCCCTGCGCCGGGCGGGTCACCCAGAGCTGCTCGAGCGCCGCGCAGGCCGACCGGTGCGGTGCCAGCCGCTCGAGCCGCTCGGCATCGACGAAGCCGAACCGCGCTCCCGAGTCGGTGAAGCCGTACTCGAGCTCGGGCCCGGTCCACCAGGCATTGAGCAGCGTGCCCACCCCGCCCGCGAGCAGCGTGCCGAACAGCGCCACCGGCCATTCCGGCAGGTTGCGCATGGCGATCGCCACCCGGTCGCCGGGCTGCAGCCCCTGCGCGATCAGGGCATGGGCCAGCGTGATGCTGGCCCGCGCGAACCCCTCGAAGCTCACCCGCTCGTCGCGATAGACCAGGAAGTCCCGGGCACCGTGCGCGCGGCCGGCGAGGAACACCTCGCGCAGCGTGGCGGGCGCGTGCTTCCAGACGCGCAGCTCGCGGCCGTCGATGATCGCGGTGTCGAGCTCGAACGGGCTGCCCGGCGCGGTGAGCAGCGCGTGGGCCTGCGCCAGCGACATCGCCGGCCAGCCCGGCGGCAGCGCGGCCGCGGCACGGCTGCCGCCGCTCGCGCCCTGGGCTGGGGTGTCGGCCATGCCGGCGCTCAGTAGCCGTTCAGGCGCGCCAGCCGGTCGCCGTGGAAGGCGGCGTCGCCGAAGAGCTCCTGCAGCACCTTGATGCGCTTCATGAACAGGCCCTGGTCGAAGGCATCGGTCATGCCCATGCCGCCGTGCATCTGCACCCCCTCCTGCGCCGCCAGCCCGGCCGCCTGACAGGCCTTGGCCTTGGCCACCGACACCCAGCGCGCCGCCTCGTCGCCGCCGACGCCGGCCGCCTGCAGGCCGCGCATGACCGCGGCGCGGGCCAGTTCGAGGTCGGTGTACAGGATGGAGGCCCGGTGCTGCAGCGCCTGGAACTCGCCGATGGTGCGGCCGAACTGCTTGCGATCGCGCAGGTAGGCCACGGTGCGCGAGAAGGTCTCGTCGCCGGCGCCGAGCAGTTCGGCGGCGAGCACCGCGCGGCCCGCCTCGAGCACCCCGGCCAGCACCGCCGCGCCGCGGGCCGGCCCGACCAGCACCTGCGCCACCGGCACCGCCACCGAGTCGAGGCGCACCCGCGCCGCGTTGTGGGCATCGACCATCACGGTGCGCTCCACCGCGACGCCGCTCTGCGCCGGATCGACCAGCAGCAGCACCGTGCCCTGCGGCGCGCTTGCCGCCACGATCAGCCAGTTGGCCACATGGCCATCGACCACGAAGGTCTTGGCGCCCTGCAGCGTGAAGCCCTCGCCAGCCGGCGTGGCCGTGCAGGCGAGCGCCGCGGGCCGATGCCGCGGCCCCTCGTCGATCGCGAGCGCGAACAGCCGCTCGCCCGCGGCCAGGGCCGAGAGGTGCCCGGCCATGGCGTCGGGGTGGTCGGCGCCGGCCAGCGCGAGCGCGCCCAGCACCGAGGTGGCGAAGAAGGGCGAGGGCATCAGGCTGCGGCCGATGTTCTCCATGATGATGCCGGCCTCGACCAGGCCCAGGCCCAGGCCGCCATGGGCCTCGGGCACCAGCACGCCGGCAAAGCCCATGCTGGCGAACTCCTGCCAGAGGGCGCGATCGAAGCCGTCAGGGTCGCGGCTGTCGCGCAGCCGGCGCAGATGGGCCACCGGCGCGCGCTCGCCGATGAAGCTGCGCGCCGAGTCGTGCAGCATGCGCTGCGATTCATCCAGGGTGAGTGCCATGGGGATTCCGTTCAGAAGGCGTTGGGCAGGCGCAGGCCTCAGGCGCCGGGCAGCGCCAGGATGCGCTTGGAGACGATGTTGAGCTGGACCTCGCTGGTGCCGCCCTCGATGGAGTTGGCCTTGGTGCGCAGCCAGCCGCGCGCCAGGGCACCGTCGCCGGAGCGATCGCTCTCCCATTCCAGGGCGTCGCTGCCGGCCGATTGCATCGCGAGCTCGAAGCGGCGCTTGTTCAGTTCCGAGCCGTAGTACTTGAGCACCGACGAGAAGGCCGGGTCGGCCTGGCCCTGGCGGGCGAGGTCGCCATGGCGCTCGAGCATCAGGCCGAAGGCCGCCTCGTCGACCTCGAAGGCAGCGAGGCTGGCGCGCAGCAGCGGATCGGCGAGCCGGCCCTCGGCATCGGCGCCAGCGGCGGCCAGCGCCGTCTGGGGCAGCGGCCGGCCCGCGCTGCGCGTGCCCATGCCGCTGATCGACTCGCGCTCGTGCGTGAGCAGGTACTTGGCGATCTCCCAGCCGCGGTTGATCTCGCCCACCAGGTTGCGGCGCGGCACCTGGACGTTGTCGAAGAAGGTCTCGCAGAACGGCGACTTGCCCGAGATCAGCAGGATGGGGCGCGTGGTGACGCCGGGCGAGGCCATGTCGAAGAGCAGGAAACTGATGCCGTCGTGCTTCTTCGCCGAGAAATCGGTGCGCACCAGGCAGAAGATCCAGTCGGCCTTGTCGGCATAGGAGGTCCAGATCTTCTGACCATTGACCACGAAGTGGTCGCCCTGCAGGTCGGCGCGGGTGGCGAGCGAGGCGAGGTCGGAGCCGGCGTTGGGTTCGGAATAGCCCTGGCACCAGCGGATCTCGCCGCGGGCGATGCGCGGCAGGTGCTCGGCCTTCTGCTCGGCGTTGCCATAGCGCAGCAGCGCCGGGCCGAGCATCCAGATGCCGAAGCTGTCCAGGGGCGAGCGGCAGCCCAGCCCGCGCATCTCCTCGCGCAGCACCTTGACCTCCGCACGCGACAGGCCGGCGCCGCCGTACTCGCGCGGCCAGTCGGGCACGGTCCAGCCCTTGTCCGCCATGCGGGTCATCCACAGGCGCTGGGCCTCGGACTGGAAGACGAAGTTGCGGCCGCCCCAGCAGGTGTCGTTCTCGCTGGTGACCGGGCGGCGCATCTCGGCCGGACAGTTGGCCTGCAGCCAGGCACGGGTCTCGGCGCGGAAGGAGGCGAGGGTCTCGGGTTCGCTCAGGGCATTCATGGCATGACTCCGGTCAGGCACGTCGCGCCGGGCGCGACGGGGGGAGGGATTCCGGGGGCGAGGGCCGACGGGTGCAGACCCGGGAGGCCCGCGAGAGCTTGCCACATCCCATGACGCGGGCGGGCACGACACCGATTTAGAAATTCCGGTATGCCTCGCGGCGCGCCTGCCGGCATGCCGCCTTGCGCCGCGCGAGGCTTGTGACCTACAGTGGATCGGACACGGACCCCGCCAGACTCCGGCAAGGAGCAGGGGCCGCCCACCGAGGAGACACATGCCCCATCCCGTCTGGCAGCGCCTGCGCTCGGCCGTTCGAAACCCGGGTTCGTCCCGGCGGCAGCCGGTGACAGGGGGCTGAGTCATGCAGGCCTACATCGCGCGCCGTCTGCTGGCGCTGATCCCCACGCTGATCTTCGCGAGCATCATCGTGTTCTGCACGGTGCGGCTGATCCCTGGCGACATCATCGACATGATGCTCAGCCAGAACGACATCAGCGCCAGCAAGCTCGACCGCGAGGCGCTGATGCGCACCCTGGGGCTCGACCAGCCGATGTGGTCGCAGTACCTCACCTGGGTGGGCAATCTGCTGCGCGGCGACATGGGCAACTCGCTGTGGCAGGCCACCCCGGTGGTCGACCGGCTGGCCGAGCGGCTGCCGGTCACCTTCGAGCTCGGACTGTTCGCCATCCTGATCGGCCTGAGCATCGCGCTGCCGGTGGGCATCTACTCGGCCATCCGCCAGGACACCGCCGGCGACTACATCGCCCGCTCGTTCTCCATCCTGCTGCTGGCGGTGCCCAGCTTCTGGCTGGGCACCATGGTGGTGGTGATCCCCTCCATCTTCTGGGGCTGGTCGCCCGAGGTGAGCTACATCGCCTTCAGCGACGACCCGATCGGCAACCTGCAGCAGATGCTGGTGCCGGCGGCCGTGCTCGGGGCTGCGCTCTCGGCGGTCACCATGCGCATGACCCGCACCATGATGCTCGAGGTGCTGCGCCAGGACTACATCCGCACCGCCATGGCCAAGGGCCTGCCCGAGCGGCTGGTGGTGTTCCGCCACGCGCTGCGCAACGCGCTCATCCCGGTGGTCACCCTCATCGGCCTGCAGGCGCCGCTGGTGATCGGCGGCGCAGTGATCATCGAGCAGATCTTCGGCATCCCCGGCATGGGCACCCTGCTGCTCGATGCCGTCAACCAGCGCGACTATCCGATCATCACCGGGGTGTTCCTGGTGGTGGGTCTGGCCGTCATGCTCATCAACCTGGTGGTCGACCTGAGCTACGGCCTGCTCGACCCACGCGTGAGGGTCCGTTCATGAGCGCCACCGCTGCCGCCAGCGCCGTCCCGGCGCGGCCCGCGCCCGCCGGCTTCCTCAGCCGGCTGTTCCGCACCAAGCCGCTGGGCGCCGCCGGCGGGGTGGTGTTCCTGATCTTCCTGTTCTGCGGGGTGTTCGCCGACTTCCTCGCGCCCTACGGCATGAACGAGATCAGCCCGATCAACCGGCTCAAGCCGCCCTCGCTCGAGTTCCCCTTCGGCACCGACAACCTCGGCCGCGACATGCTCTCGCGCTGCCTGTACGGCGCACAGTTGTCGGTGATCATCGGCCTGTCGGCCGCCACCCTCGCCACGGTCGTGTCGGTGGTGATCGGCATCCTCACCGGCTACCTCGGCGGCAAGACCGACATGGTCACCCAGCGCTTCGTCGACGCCTGGATGAGCTTCCCCGACCTCATCATCCTCATCGTGGTGGTGTCCGTGCTCGGCCCCGGCATGATCCAGATCATCGGCACCCTGGGCCTGCTGCTGGGCATCGCCGGCTCGCGCATCATCCGCAGCGCGGTGGTGTCGGTGCGCGAGAACATGTACGTGCACGCCGCCCAATCCATCGGCGCGGGCACCGGCCGTATCCTGCTGCGCCACATCCTGCCCAACATCCTGCCGCCGATCATCGTGCTGTTCACCACCCGCGTGGGCGCCGTGATCCTGGCCGAGTCGGGATTGTCGTTCCTGGGGCTCGGCGTGCCGCCACCGGCGCCCACCTGGGGCGGCATGCTCTCCGGCGGCGGCCGCACCTACATGTTCCAGGGCCCGTGGCTGGCGCTGGCGCCGGGGCTGTGCCTGACCGTGGTGGTGTATGCCACC
>JBIKWU010000014.1:0-27648 GCA_044356115.1 Burkholderiaceae bacterium | reverse complement strand
TGATGCTGGTGATCCTGAACCTGCCCCTCATCGGCATCTGGATCAAGTTGCTGACGGTGCCCTACCGCATCCTGTTCCCGGCCATCCTGCTGTTCTGCTGCATCGGGTCGTACTCGCTGAACAACAACGTGTTCGACGTGTTCATGACCATCCCGTTCGCCATCCTGGGCTACGTCTTCAAGAAGCTCGACTGCGAACCGGCACCGCTGCTGCTGGGCTTCGTGCTCGGCAAGCTGATGGAGGAGTACCTGCGACGGGCCATGACCATCTCGCGCGGTGACTGGTCGGTATTCATCACGCGGCCGCTCTCGGCCACGCTGCTGGGCATCGCGGTGCTGCTGCTGGTGATCGTGTTCCTGCCGGCCATCGCCAAGAAACGCGAAGAGGCCTTCGTCGACGACTAGCGTCACGCCGGCATCCGGGGCGGTCTGCACCGCCCCGGGCGCTTGCGCCTCTGGCCTGTGCGCTTGCGCCCCGGCCCCGAGCGCCCCGGCCTTGCCCGGGGCGGCTTTGCTAGACTGCGCGGCTTTCCCTCTGCCGCGCACGCCATGTCCCTTCCGCTTCGACGCCGGCTGCTCGCCGGCCTGCCTGCCGCCGCCCTGACAACGGCGCTACCGCGGTCCGGCCGGGCGCAGGCCTGGCCCACGCGACCGGTGAAGCTGGTGATTCCGTTCCCGGCGGGTGGCGCCACCGACATCATCGGCCGTACCCTGGCCACACGCCTGGGCACCGCGCTGGGCCAGCAGGTGGTGGTGGAGAACCGGCCGGGCGCCGGTGGCAGCATTGGCTCGGACATGGTCGCCAAGGCCCCGGCCGATGGCTACACCGTGCTCATGGGCACGGGCTCCACCCACTCGGTGGGCCCGGCCCTCAATCCCCGGATGCCCTATGACGCGGCGCGCGACTTCGCGCCGGTGGCGCATGTGGCCAATGCGCCCAGCGTGCTGGTGGTGGGCGCGGGCTTCCCGGCGCGCACGGTGCAGGAGCTGGTGGCGCTGCTGCGCCGCAGCCCCGGCCGCTACAACTTCGGCTCCTCGGGCATCGGCACCTACCCGCATCTGTCGGCCGAGATGTTCAAGTGGCGCGCCGGCGGACTGTTCGTGGTGCACATCCCCTACCGCGGCACCGGCCTGGTGATCACCGATCTGGTGGCCGGCCAGATCGCCTTCCTGATGGACAGCGTGGTCTCGGCCCAGCCGCACATCCGCGACGGCAAGGTGCGCCCGCTGGCGGTGAGCGGCGAGCGCCGCTCGCCCTCGCTGCCCGAGGTACCCACCTTCGCCGAGGTCGGCATCGCCGGCATGGACATCAGCAACTGGTTCGGGGCCTTCGCGCCGGCCGGTACCCCGCCCGAGGTGCTGGCCCGCCTGAACCGCGAGATCAACGCGGCGGTGCGCGCGCCCGAGGTGCTCGAGCGCCTGGAGCGCGCCGGCGCCGAGCCGGCCGGCGGCAGCCCCGAGCAGTTCGCCCGCCTGATCCGCGCCGACCACGAGAACTGGAAGGCGGTGATCCAGCGTGCCGGCATCAAGCCCGAATGAAGGAGACCCGGCCATGAGCAAGCCCGCGGCAGATCCGCTGCAGATCCTCGCCTTCGATGTCTTCGGTACCGTGGTCGACTGGCACGGCTCGATCGCGCGCGAGGTGGACGCGATGCAGCTCGGCGTGGATGGCGGGCGCTTCGCGCTGGCCTGGCGGGCCGGCTACCTGCCGGCCATGGAGCGGGTGCGCCAGGGCGAGCTCGGCTGGACCCGCATCGACGACCTGCACCGCATGATCCTGGACAGCGTGCTGACCAAGTTCGGCATCCGCCTGCTGCCCGATCGCATCGAGCACCTGAACAAGGTCTGGCACCGGCTCGACCCCTGGCCCGACACCCTGGCCGGCCTGCACCGGCTGCGCAGCCGCTACACCCTTTGCACCCTGTCCAACGGCAACCTGGGGCTGCTCGCCAACATGGCCAAGCGGGCCGCGCTGCCCTGGGACCTGATCCTCTCGGCCGAGGTCTTCCGCCACTACAAGCCCGACCCGCAGACCTACCTGGGCGTGGCCGACATCTTCGGCGTGAGCCCGGGGCAGGTGATGCTGGTGGCCGCGCACAAGGAAGACCTGCACGCCGCCGCGGCCTGCGGCCTGCGCACCGCCTTCGTCACCCGGCCGATGGAGTTCGGGCCCACCCGGCAACCCGACATCAGCCGCGAGCCCGCGTTCGACCACCACGCCACCGATTTCCTCGACCTCGCCGACCAGCTCGGCTGCTGAAAGACCGCCATGAGCGCCACCCCCTTCGACTTCGACTGGTCCGTCCGCTATCCCACCTACCGGGCGCCGGTGTTCGCGCGCAACGTGGTGGCCACCTCGCAGCCGCTGGCCGCGCAGGCGGGCCTGCGCATGCTCGCCGCCGGAGGCAATGCGGTTGATGCCGCCATCGCGGCAGCCGCGGCCATCACCATCGTGGAGCCGGTCTCCAACGGCCTGGGCAGCGACGCCTTCGCGATCGTCTGGGACGGGCGCGAGCTGCACGGCCTGAATGCCTCCGGCACCGCGCCCGCCACCTGGGACACCGCCTATTACGCCCGGCGCCATGGCGGGAAGTTCCCGATGCGCGGCTGGGACAGCGTCACCGTGCCGGGCGCGGTGAGCGCCTGGGCTGCCCTGCACGAGAGGTTCGGCAGCCTGCCCTTCGAGGACCTGCTGCAGCCGGCCATCGAACTGGCCGAGCGCGGTCACGGCGTGGCCGGCATCGTCAGCCAGAAGTGGGCCGCGGCGGTGCCCGAGCTGCACACCCAGCCCGGCTTCGCGCAGGCCTTCATGCCGCGCGGTCGGGCGCCGCGCATCGGCGAGCGCTTCGCCCTGCCGGCGGCGGCCGCCACCCTGCGCCGCATCGGCGCCACCCGTGGCCGCGACTTCTATGAAGGCGAGACCGCGCAGGCCCTGGTGGCGCACGCCCGCGAGCATGGCGGCACGCTGAGCCTGACTGACCTGGCCGGCTACCGGCCCGACTGGTGCGGCACCATCAGCCAGGACTACCGCGGCCACACCCTGCACGAGATCCCGCCCAACGGCCAGGGCATCGCCGCGCTGATGGCGCTGGGCATGCTGCAGCACTTCGACATCGGCGCGCACCCGGCCGACTCGCTGCGCACCCGTCATCTGCAGATCGAGGCCATGAAGGCCGCCTTCGCCGATGTCTACCGCTACGTGGCCGATGTGCGCTACATGACCGAGGTGACCCCCGCGCACCTGCTCGACCCCGGCTACCTCGCACAGCGCGCGCGCCTGATCCGCGAGGATCGCGCCACCGATTTCCAGCATGGCCTGCCCCCGGCCGGCGGCACCATCTACCTGACCGCCGCCGACCAGCACGGCATGATGATCTCGTTCATCCAGTCCAACTACATGGGCTTCGGCTCGGGCGTGGTGGTGCCCGAGGTGGGCGTGTCGCTGCAGAACCGCGGCTACTGCTTCTCGCTCGATCCGGCGCACCCCAACTGCGTGGCGCCGGGCAAGCGGCCCTTCCAGACCATCATCCCGGCCTTCCTCATGAAGGACGGCGCTCCGCAGATGAGCTTCGGCGTGATGGGCGGCAACATGCAGCCGCAGGGCCACATGCAGACCCTCTCGCGCATGCTCGATCACCGTCAGAACCCGCAGGCCGCCTGCGACGCGCCGCGCTGGAAGGTGCAGCGCGGCCTGAAGCTCGACATCGAGTCGACCATGCCCGAGGCCATCGTGGCCGGCCTGCGCGGCCTGGGTCACGAGATCGAGCCGGTGCTCGACTCCTACATGGACTTCGGCTCCGGCCAGTTCATCTGGCGCCTGAGCGACGACCTCGATGACGGTTACGCCGCCGCCAGCGACAGCCGCCGCGACGGCTGCGCCGCGGCCTTCTGATCCCCGACCATCGCCGTCCGCGCCCCGGGGGCTCGACGCGCCCCCGCGGTGAAGCCGTCTAGAATGGCGGGCTTGCCCTGTGAACAACGCGCATCGGCAATCCCATCCCACCCGCTCCCGGAGACCGTCCGCATGACCCAGCGCAGCTACGAACCCATCGCCCCGGTGACCGTGGCCTTCCTGGGCCTGGGTGTCATGGGCTACCCCATGGCCGGCCATCTGCGCCGCGCCGGGCATTCGGTCACGGTCTACAACCGCACCGCCGAGAAAGCCGATCGCTGGGCCGCCGAGCATGGCGGGCAGTCGGCCCCCACGCCGCGCCAGGCCGCGCATGGCGCCGACCTGGTCTTCGCCTGCGTGGGCAATGACGACGACCTGCGCTCGGTGGTGCTCGGCGAGCATGGCGCCTTCGCCGGCATGAAGCCGGGCGCGGTGTTCGTCGATCACACCACCGCCTCGGCCGAGGTCGCGCGCGAGCTGTATCGCCAGGCAGGCCAGCACGGCCTGCACTTCCTCGACGCGCCGGTATCGGGCGGCCAGGCCGGCGCGGTCAATGGCCAGCTCACCGTCATGGTGGGCGGCGATCTGCCGGTCTTCGAGCAGGCCCGGCCGGTGGCCATGGCCTTCTCGCGCGCCTTCACCCGCATCGGCGAGGCCGGCAGCGGGCAGCTCGCCAAGATGGTCAACCAGATCTGCATCGCCGGCCTGCTGCAGGGCCTGTCCGAAGGCGTGAACTTCGGCCTGGCCGCCGGCATCGACATGAACCTCGTGCTCGAGGTGATCGGCAAGGGCGCGGCGCAGAGCTGGCAGATGGACAACCGCGGCCGCACCATGGTCGAGAACCGCTTCGACTTCGGCTTCGCGGTGGACTGGATGCGCAAGGACCTCGGCCTGTGCCTCGAAGAGGCGCGCCGCAACGGCGCGCCGCTGCCCGCCACCGCGCTCATCGACCAGTTCTACCGCGATGTGCAGGCCATGGGCGGCGGGCGCAACGACACCTCCTCGCTGATCCGACGCCTGCGCGCGGGTCCGGCCTGAGCCACGCCATGCCGCTGTCCACCGCCGGCCTCCTGCCGCGTCCGGGTCGGGCCCTGCTGGGTCTGGTCGTGCTGCTGCTCGGCCTGCTGGCTGGCACGGCCCAGGCCCAGTTCTCGGCGGCCGGCGGCGCGGCGGCGGAATCGGCGGCCGAGAGCGCCACGCGGCGCGACGGCGTGGCCTCCTACGGCACGCGCAACGTCTATCGCGCCGGGCGCACGGTGCGGGTGGCCACGCCGGTGGAAGGCGACTTCCATGCCGCCGGCTCGCGGGTGGTGATCGATGCCGAGGTCAAGGGCGATGCCATGCTGATCGGCGGCGATGTCGATCTGCGCCGGCCGGTGGGTGGCGACCTGCGCGCGGCCGCCGGCAAGCTGGTGCTCGATGCCCCGGTGGGCGGCGATCTGCTGCGGGTGGGCTCCGAGCTGGCCTTCGAGCGCAGCGCGCGCATCGGTCGTGACGCGCTGATCGCCGGGCGCTCGGTGGACATCCGCGGCGAGATCGGCGGCGAACTCACGGTCTACGCGCAGCGCATCGCCATCGACGGCACGGTCGGCGGCAAGGTGCGGCTGGTGGCCGAGGAGATCGAGCTGCTCGAAGGCGCGCGCATCCTGGGCGCCCTGTCCTACACCAGCCCCAATCCTCTGAAGCAGACGCCCGGTGCGCAGGTGCGCGGCGAGGTCACCCGCCAGGAGGCCGAGAAGCCCGCCCCGGCGCCTGCTGACGAATCGGTCAACAATCGTTGGGGGCTGCTCGGCGTGATGCTGTGGTCGATCGGCCTGCTGCTGTTCGGCGCGCTGCTCTTTCTCGCGCTGCCGGGCTTCACCCGCGAGGCCGCGCGGCGCGCCTGGCATGACGCCGCCGCCTCGCTGGGCCTGGGCGTCGCGCTGCTGATCGTGCTGCCGGTGGGCGCGGGCGCGGCCATCCTCACCATCGTGGGCATTCCGCTGGGCGCGGCGCTGCTGGCGATCTACCCGGTGCTGCTGCTCACCGGCTACCTGATCGGCGTGTGGTCGGTGGCCCTGCGGGCACGTCAGGCCTTCACCGACGGCGGTGATGGCACCCGGCTCGGCCTGATCACCTGGCTGGCCGGCACGCTGGTGCTGCTGCTGCTCGTGGGTGTGGTGCCCTTCCTGGGCTGGCTGATCTCGGCCTGGGTCATGCTCTCGGGCATGGGCGGCATGATGCTCACCGCCTGGCGGGGGCGTCAGCCGTGAGCGCGCTGCGCCTCTGGGAGGTGATGGCGCTGGGCCTGCTCGCGCTGCCCTTGGCGGTGCTGGCCGCCGGCCAGGCGGGGCTGCTCGCCGGACCGGCCACGGCGACCCGTCCGGGGCTGACGCTGGCCCCGATCGACGAATCGCGTGACAACGCGGTGTCCAGCCTGAGCACCTCGGCCGCGCATCGCATCGATCCCATCGCGCTGCGTGGCGAGCCCCGGGCCGCCTTCGCGCGGCTCGCCGATCAGGCAGCCGCCCTGCCGGGCGTGCGGGTGGTCGAGCGCACCGCCAGCCATCTGCGCGCCGAGTGCGAGAGCCGCTGGTTTCGCTTCATCGACGACCTCGATCTGGTGCTCGACGCGCCGTCCGGGGTTGCCCATGTCCGCTCGGCGGCCCGCCTCGGGCGTCGAGACTTCGGCGTGAACCGCGCCCGGGTGGAGGCCCTGCGCCGCGCCCATGAATCCCAACCAGGAGAATGACCATGGCCTTCCAGACCCTGCCCTCCGGGCTGCAGTACGACGACACCACCCCGGGCAGCGGCGCCGAGGCGGCGGCCGGCGCCCACGTCACGGTGCACTACACCGGCTGGCTGTGGCAGAACGGCGCGCGCGGCGCGAAGTTCGATTCCAGCAAGGACCGCGGCCAGCCCTTCTCGTTCCCGCTGGGCGCGGGCCATGTCATCCGCGGCTGGGACGAGGGCTTCGCCGGCATGAAGGTCGGCGGCACCCGCCAGCTGCTGATTCCGCCCGAGATGGGCTACGGCGCACGCGGCGCGGGCGGCGTGATTCCCCCCAACGCCACCCTGCTGTTCGAGGTCGAACTGCTCGGCGTCTGACGATGACGGAAAAGGTTCCCGCCGCCACCCACAACTTCATCCGCACCCAGGTCGAGGCTGACCTGGCGGCGGGCGCGCACGCCAGCCGGCGCTGGTGCGGCCATCCGGGCCCCGGCAGCGAGCAGGCAGCCGGCCAGCCCGACCCCGCACGCATCCGCACCCGGTTTCCGCCCGAGCCCAATGGCTACCTGCACATCGGTCATGCCAAGTCGATCTGCCTGAACTTCGGGCTGGCGCGCGACTACGACGGGCGCTGCCACATGCGCTTCGACGACACCAACCCGGTCAAGGAAGACCAGGAGTTCGTCGACGCCATCCTCGACGCCGTGCGCTGGCTGGGCTTTGGCTGGGATCACCCGGCCGAGGGTGGCGGCGAGTCCAACCTGTACTTCGCCAGCGACTACTTCGAGCAGCTTTACCAGATGGCCGAGCATCTGGTGCAGGCCGGTCATGCCTACGTCGACTCGCAAAGCGCCGAGCAGATGCGCCTGGGCCGCGGCACCCTCACCGAGCCGGGCAGGAACTCGCCCTACCGCGACCGGCCGGCGGCCGAGAGCCTGGCGCTGCTGCGCGAGATGCGCGACGGCGTGCACCCCGAGGGCAGCCACGTGCTGCGGGCGCGCATCGACATGGCCTCGCCCAACATCAACCTGCGCGATCCGGCCCTCTACCGCATCCGCTTCGCCGAGCATCACCGCACCGGCGAGCGCTGGCGCATCTACCCCATGTACGACTACGCGCATCCGATCTCCGATGCGCTCGAGAACATCACCCACTCGATCTGCACCCTGGAGTTCGAGGACCACCGCCCGCTCTACGACTGGCTGCTCGAGCGCCTGGCCGAGGGCGGCTTCTTCCGGCGCCCGCTGCCGCGGCAGATCGAGTTCGCGCGGCTGAATCTGAGCTATACCGTCACCAGCAAGCGCCGCCTGCAGGAACTCGTGAGCACCGGCCGCGTCGATGGCTGGGACGATCCGCGCCTGCCCACGCTCGCCGGTCTGCGCCGACGCGGCTACTCCCCCGAGGCGATCCGGCTGTTCTGCGATCGCATCGGCGTGTCGCGCGCCGACACCTGGATCGACATGAGCGTGCTGGAGCAGGCCCTGCGCGATGACCTCGAGGCGCGCGCGCCGCGCAGCGTGGCGGTGCTCGATCCGCTGCGGCTGGTCATCACCAACCTGCCGGCCGACCATCTCGAGACCTGCAGCGCCCCCTTCCACCCGCAGCGGCCCGAGCTGGGCCGGCGCGAATTCCCGTTCTCGCGCGAGCTCTACATCGAACGCGAGGACTTCGCGATCGAGCCGCCCAAGGGATTCTTCCGGCTGTTCCCCGGCAACCTGGTGCGGCTGCGCTACGCCCATGTCATTCGCTGCACCGGCTTCGTGCCGGGTGCCGATGGCCGCGTGGACACCGTGCTGGCCGAGCTCATGCCCGACTCGCGCTCGGGCACGCCCGGCGCCGATGCCTACAAGGTCAAGGGCAATCTGCACTGGGTGTCGGCGGCTCACGCCCTGCCCGCGCAGGTGCGCCTCTACGAGCGGCTGTTCACCGAGCCGCAGCCCGGCGCCGGTGACGGCGACTACCTCGCGGCCCTCAACCCCGACTCGCGCCGCGAGGTGTCGGCCTGGGTGGAACCGTCGGCGCTGCGCGCCCCGGCCGGCCAGGCCCTGCAGTTCGAGCGCCACGGCTACTTCGTGACCGACAGCCGCGACAGCCGACCGCAGCAGCTGGTGTTCAACCGCTGCGTGAGCCTGAAGGACACCCGGCAGAAGGCCTGACCCGGCGGCGGCGCTCAGCCGCCGAGCACCTCGTCGGCCACGAAGCCGTTGTGCAGGCGTTCCTCGCCGAAGGTGCTCATCGGGCCGTGACCGGGCACGAAGGAGACATCGCTGCCCAGCGGCCAGAGCTTCTTCGTGATCGAGTCGATCAGGTCGGCGTGGTTGCCGCGCGGGAAATCGGTGCGTCCGATCGACCCCTGGAAGAGCACGTCGCCCACGATCGCCAGGCGCGCGCCCTCGTGGAAGAACACCACATGGCCGGGCGTGTGGCCGGGCGTGTGGATCACCTGCAGGGTCTGCTGGCCGAAGCGCACGGTGTCGCCATCGACCAGCCAGCGGTCGGGCTGAAAGGCGGCCAGGGGCGGAAAGCCGAAGCGATGGCCCTGGCCGGGCAGCTGGTCGATCCAGAACTTGTCGTCGATGTGCGGCCCCTCGAGGGGCACGCCGTGGCGCTTGGCGAACTCGGCAGCCTGCCCGCAGTGATCGATGTGACCGTGGGTGAGGAAGACCTTCTCGAGCCGCACGCCGAGCTTGCGCAGCGCCTCGTCGATCTGGTCGAGGTCGCCGCCGGGGTCGAAGGCCGCGGCCGTGCCGCTGCGGGTGCAGACCAGCAGCGAGCAGTTCTGCTGGAAGGGCGTGACCGGCACGATGGCCAGCTGCAGCGGCGGGGCGTCGGGCGCAGGCGAGGCTCGATCGGGGTGGTCTGGGCTCATGCCACTCGGGTCCTGAAGGCGGGGCGGCGCCAGCCCGGCGCCGCGATTCGGGGACCGGGGCGGCTCACCGCACGAGAATCTGGTCGAGCACCCGCCCGCCCGGATCGGTGAGCCGGATTCGCACCGGCAACAGGTGCTGATCGTACCCGAGCCAGATGTCGATCCGGGGGTCGCGCGCAGGATCCCCGTCGTGCCGGGTGAGCCGCAGGGCACGCACCGGCCCCTCGTCGGTGGCCAGGGTCTCGTCGCCGAGGCTGCGGTAGGCCACCGTGTCGACACCGCGCGAACCGAGCTCGGGCAGCGACAGGGTCATGCCCGGGGCAAGCTGCGATGGCCGGCCCCGGGCGATCAGGCCAAGCTGGATCAGCATCGAGAGGCGATCCTGCGTGCCGGGCGGCGCGCTGGCCCGCTGCCCGCCCGAGAAGCTTGCCTGCCCGGTGGCCGCGTCGAGCGCGGCCCAGCGCAGCCCGCCGCGGCCGCGCTGCTCGGTGTGACGCTCAGGCTGCAGGCCCTCGTCGCCATAGCGGCCGGTGCTGGTCTGGGTGAGCACGCCGCTGTAGAAGAGCGCGGTGAGGCCCTCGGCGCGGCCCTCGGTGCGCAGCTGGTATCGCCCGTCGGCGGCCTCCACCTGGTACTCGAGGACGGCCACCGCATGGCGGCTGGCGTAGTCGCCGTAGTGGACGCGAAAGCGGATGCGCGCCGGCGGCGGAGCGGGCAAGGGGGCGCCGGAGGGCGGCACCGGGCTGGCCGCCGCGACCGCGCTCGCAGGCGGGGCAGCGCCGGATGCCGCCTCTGCGCCGGCACCGGCCTCGGCGGCGAGCGCCCCGGACGGCGGGCCGCCGGCGGGCGCGGCCTCGGTCGCGGTGATGGCCCCGGTTGCGACGGCGGGTCCGGGTGAGGGCACGGCCGAACCGCCCTCTGACCCGGCCTCGAGCGCCTCGGCCGGCGCGGGCGATGAGGGCGGCGATGACGGCTCGAGCGCGGGGGCCGCGGGGGCCGCGGGCTGAGGCGCCGGCGGCCGAGCTCGCGGCACCGGGGGCGCGGGCGCGGCCTGGGCGCGCTCGGGCACGGGCGCCACCGCATCAGCCAGCAAGGTGACCCGCACCGGCGCAGGCCGCGTGGGCGCCAGCGCGCGCGCGCCATCGAAGCCGCGTTGCAGCGCGAGCAGGGCCAGCGCATGGCCGAGCACGATCAGCAGCGCCACGACGGGCGCCAGCGCCCCGCGGCGCGGCGGCATCGGGTGCGAGGGAATCGGGTGCGAGGGCATCGCCTGAGACGGCTTCAGACGCCAGCGCATCGGCCGCCCTGCCATCAGAGCACGGCCGGCCGGTCCGGCAGTTCGTCGAGGTTGCGCGCCGCCCCGGTCGCCGGGAAGGCCGCGCTCAGCAACTCGGAAATGCGGGCGACCGCCGCCTGCAGGCCGGCCGCCCCCTGCCCGGCCGCGAACGCCTGCGCCAGGGCGCGGGCCACCGCATCCCAGTGCGCCTGCGGGATGGCGCGGGCGGCGGCACGGTCGGCCACGATCTCCACGGCATGGTCGGCCAGCAGCAGGTACAGCAGCACGCCGTTGTTGCCCTCGGTGTCCCACACGCCCAGCCGCCCGAACACCTCGAGGGCGCGCTCGCGCGGGCTCAGACCGCGCAGCACGGTGAGCGGCGCGAGCGAGGGCTCCAGCGCCACCCGCAGCTCGGCGAGATGGCCGTGCTCGCCCGCCCCCACCTGCGTTGCCACGGCGGCCAGCACCGCCGGATCGATGGCGCGCCGGAGGTCGGCGTGATCGGTGAGCAGATGCCGCAGCGCGCGCCGCAGGCGCGCCCAGAGGCCCGGAGCCAGCGTGACCGATCCCATCACCAGTCCCCCGAGGCGCCACCGCCGCCGAAACTGCCGCCGCCGCCGCTGAAGCCACCACCGCTGCTGCCGCCGCCACCGCGACCACCACGCCACCCACCCGGGCCGCCATCACCGGTCCAGACCCGGCCATGGCCACCGGTACGCCCGGGGCCGCCCCCCAGCGCAGCCAGCACCAGCACGATCATGGCCACGCCCACCGCCACCGGCAGGGCCACCATCAGGCCCTGCCCATGCGAGAACGCCAGCACGCCGCCGCCCAGCCCCGAGAGCAGCGAGGCCGGCCGGCGGCCGATGCGCCGCGCGGCGGCCAGACCGAAGAGCACCGCGAAGGCGATCAGCGCGAGCCAGTCGGTGTCATCGGCGGGCGCCTCGGCGGGGTGCCAGGGGGCCGGCAGAGGTTCGCCATCGATCAGCCGGATGAGGTCGGTCACGCCGGCCTCGATGCCCGCCCCGAAGGCGCCTTCGCGCAGGCGCGGCGCGATGGTCTCGGCGATGATGCGCTTGGCGAGCGCGTCGGGGATCGCGCCCCCCAGGCCGCGCCCGACCTCGATGCGCAGCTTGCGCTCGTCACGCACCACCAGCAGCAGCACGCCGTCGTCGACCGCCTGCGCGGCGCCGGTCTGCCCGCGGCCCAGGCGCCACGCCTCGACCACCCGCAGCGCGTAGGACGCGACCGGCTCGGGCGCGATCGCCGGCACCGTGAGCACCGCGATCTGCGCGCCCTTGCGCTGCTCGAGCACGGCAAGCGCGGCCTCGATGCGCTCACGCTCCGCCGGCTGCAGCACCCCGGCCTGATCGACCACCCGCCCACTGAGCGCGGGCACCGGCCGCAGCGACGGATCCTGCGCGCTCGCCGGCGCCAGCGGCCCGGCGAGCAGCAGCAGGCCCAGCAGCCAGGCGATCACACCAGGCTACCGACTGGCCGGCGCCGGCGCGGGCGCCGGCGAATTGAACTCGACCCTGGGCGGCGTGGTGATCGCCCGGGTGTCCTCTACCGTGAACTGCGGCTTCACGCCGTGGCCGAAGACCATCGCGGTGAGGTTGACCGGGAACTGCCGCACCAGCGTGTTGTAGCGCTGGATGGCATCGATGTGCCGCTTGCGAGCCACCGCGATGCGGTTCTCGGTGCCCTCGAGCTGCGCCTGCAGGTCGCGGAAGTTGGCGTCGGACTTGAGCTGCGGATAGTTCTCGGTGACCACCAGCAGGCGCGAGAGCGCGCCACCGAGCTCGCGCTGGGCCTGCTCGAAGCGGCGCAGCGACTCCGCGTCGGCCGGATCGACCTTGACCTGACCGACCCGCGAGCGCGCCTCGGTCACGCGGGTGAGCACGTCCATCTCCTGGGCGGCGAAGCCCTTGACGGTGTTCACCAGGTTGGGGATGAGATCGGCGCGACGCTGGTACTGGTTGAGCACCTCGGCCCAGGTCGACTGCGCGGCCTCGTCGGCGCTCTGGATGTCGTTGTAGCCGCAGGCCGACAGCAGCCCGATCGAGGCGGCGAGCAGCAGGCGCTTGAGGATCTGGCGAACGGTCATGGACTCTCCGATGCGATGCGCGAGGTCGGCTAGCAGGCCGGCCCGGATGGCTGCGGGCAAGGCCGGTGCCCGCCCGCCGCGAAGATGAGGGTGCCGGCGCGGGCCTGCAAGCCCGCAAACCGGCCGGCGTGTGCGCCTGCTCAGGCGCGGCGCAGACGGGCCGCGAACTGCTTGCGGAACTTGGCCACCTTGGGCGCCACCACCGCCATGCAGTAGCCCTGATAGGGATGGCGCTCGAAGTAGCGCTGGTGATAGGCCTCGGCCGGCCAGTAGTCGGGCAGCGGCGCGAGCTGCGTGACGATCGGGCGGTCATAGACATCGCCGCGGCCGAGCTCGTCGATCATGGTGCGGGCGATCTCCTGCTGGGCCGCGTCCCCATGGAAGATCACCGAGCGGTACTGCGTGCCCACGTCGGCGCCCTGGCGGTTCAGCGTGGTGGGGTCGTGAATGGCGAAGAAGATGCCCAGGATGTCCCGGTAGCTGATGCGCTTGGGGTCGAACACCACCCGCACCACCTCGGCATGACCGGTGTCGCCATTGCACACCGCCTCGTAGGAGGGATTGGCCACGCTGCCGCCGGCATAGCCGGACTCCACCGAGATCACGCCCTCGACATCGAGGTACACCGCCTCCAGGCACCAGAAGCACCCGCCACCCAGCACCGCCACGTCGGTTTCCATGCGATCGACTCCTCAGAAGCGCGGCGAAGGCCGCGACCGCCATGATATCGGCCGGCGAGGCCGCGAGGACCGGCGCGCGGGCCATCCACGGGCACGGCCCCCGCAGCGGCTAAAATCGCGGTTTCGACCTCCGTGCAGGAATGCCATCCATGAGTTCCGAGAAGTCCGCCAAGGCCCAGTTCCAGTGGGATGACCCGCTGCTGCTCGATGCCCAGCTCACCGAAGACGAGCGCATGGTGCGCGACGCCGCCCATGCCTATTGCCAGGGCAAGCTGCTGCCCCGCGTGACCGAGGCCTTTCGCCACGAGAAGACCGATGTGGCCATCTTCCGCGAGATGGGCGAGCTCGGCCTGCTCGGCCCCACCATCCCCGAACAGTACGGCGGCCCCGGGCTCAACTACGTGTCGTACGGCCTGATCGCCCGCGAGGTCGAGCGGGTCGATTCCGGCTACCGCTCGATGATGAGCGTGCAGAGCTCGCTGGTGATGCTGCCCATCCACGACTTCGGCACCGAGGCCCAGCGCCAGCGCTACCTCCCGAAGCTCGCCAGCGGCGAATGGATCGGCTGCTTCGGGCTGACCGAGCCCAACCACGGCTCCGATCCCGGCAGCATGGCCACCCGGGCCCGCGCGGTGCCGGGCGGCTACGAGCTCACCGGCAGCAAGATGTGGATCTCCAACAGCCCGATCGCCGACGTGTTCGTGGTCTGGGCCAAGTGCCAGGGCGGCGACTTCGACGGCCGCATCAAGGGCTTCATCCTCGAGAAGGGCATGAAGGGCCTGTCGGCGCCCAAGATCTCCGGCAAGGTGGGCCTGCGCGCCTCCATCACCGGCGAGATCGTGATGGACCAGGTGCCGGTGTCCGAGTCGCAGCTGCTGCCGGGCGTGGAAGGCCTGAAGGGCCCGTTCACCTGCCTGAACAGCGCCCGCTACGGCATCGCCTGGGGCGCGCTCGGCGCCGCCGAAGACTGCTGGCACCGCGCCCGCCGCTATGTGCTCGACCGGCACCAGTTCGGCCGGCCGCTGGCGGCCAATCAGCTCATCCAGAAGAAGCTGGCCGACATGCAGACCGAGATCACCCTCGGGCTGCAGGGCTGCCTGCGGCTGGGCCGCATGAAGGACGAGGGCACCGCGGCGGTGGAGATCACCTCGATCATGAAGCGCAACTCCTGCGGCAAGAGCCTGGACATCGCGCGCATGGCCCGCGACATGATGGGCGGCAACGGCATCAGCGATGAATTCGGCGTGGCCCGCCACATGGTGAACCTCGAGGTGGTCAACACCTACGAGGGCACACACGACATCCACGCGCTCATTCTGGGTCGGGCGCAGACCGGCATCCAGGCCTTCTCCTGAGCCCGGCGAGGCCGGTGGCGGCGCAGCCCGTGCCCGGCCGGGTGCGGCCTGCGGCCCGGCCAGGCCGCGGGCCGGCGTCAGCGCCCGCCAGGGCCCTGATCGCCCGGCCGGCCCTCACCGCCCGGCGCGCGCTCATGGTCAGCCAGGATGCGCGCGTCTTCCACGCCCTCGCGCCAGCGGTCTCGGCCGGCAGGCCCGTGCGCCGCGCCCTGCCCGCCTGAGAACGGGCCGGTGCCGCCGGCGCGGCTGGCGGCCTCTGCCTGGGCCTGCGCGGCGCGCGCGGCCTCGCGCAGGCTGCGCCGCACGGCCCGGGTGTTCCACCAGAACCAGCCCAGGGCCACCACCACCAGCACGGCGACGACCGCCAGCGCGGTGACCCAGAACACCAGCCCCAGCGCCACGGCGATGACCGTGCCCACCGCGGCCAGCAGGGTGGCGAACGGGCCGCGGGCCGGGCGACCGAAACCCGGCGGCAGGCGGGGACCGAAACGATCGAATGGGGAACGGGTCATGGCCTCAGGGTACCCTAAGCAACGGCCCCGATGCGGGCTCTGATCTGCGTCAACCTGCCCCCGAAAGTCTTTCATGAAGATCACCCGTGTCACCGCCATCCCGCTGTCCTTCCGGCTGCCCGAGGGCAAGACCGTGCGCCTGGGCGTGGGCGCCACCACCAAGCGCGACGCGATCATCGTGCGGGTGGAGACCGACGCCGGCCTCACCGGCTATGGCGAGGCCCACCCCGGCCGCAGCCCCGGCGCGGTGGTCAGCCTGATCAACAGCACCCTGAACCCGATGATCACCGGCATGGATGCCTGTGACGTGGTGGGCGTGTTCGCGCGGGTGAACCGCATGCAGCTGTCCTCGCACGGGCTGGGCGCGGGTGCCGCGCTCGCGGTCTCGGGCATCGACATGGCGCTGTGGGACATCCGCGGCAAGGCCGCCGGCATGCCGCTCTATCGGCTGCTCGGCGGCAGCCGGCGCCGCGTGCCGGCCTACGCCGGCGGCATCTCGATGGGCTTCCAGGCTCCGGCCAGCCTGGTGGAGGAGGCGCAGGGCTATGTGGCGCGGGGCTATCGCGCGGTGAAGCTGCGGCTGGGCGACAACCCGCGCGACGACATCGCGCGCGTGCAGGCGGTGCGCGCCGGCCTGGGCGATGACATCGAGATCCTCACCGATGCCAATACCGCGTACAGCCTCGCCGATGCCCGCCGGGTGATCCCGGCGCTGGCCGAGGCGCGGGTGGCATGGCTGGAGGAACCCTTCGGCTGCAATGAATGGGCCGCCTACCGGGCCGGCGCGGCACTGTCGGCGCAGGTGCCCCTGGCGGCGGGCGAGAACCACTACACCCGCTTCGAGTTCGCCCGCATGATCGAGGAGCGCGCGGTGCAGATCCTGCAGCCCGACCTGTCCAAGACCGGCGGCATCACCGAGGGCCTGCGCATCGCGGCCATGGCCTCGGCCTGGAGCCTGCCGGTGCACCCGCACAGCTCGGCCACCGGGCTCAACCACGCCGCGTCCATCCACTTCCTGGCGGCGCTCGACAACGGCGGCTACTTCGAGGCCTGCGTGTCGCCCTTCAATCCGCTGCGCGACCTGTTCGGTACCACCTTCAGCATCGGCGCGGACGGCTGCGTCGAACCGCTGGACGCGCCGGGCATCGGGCTGGTGGTCGACGAGTCGCTGTTCGCGCAGTACCCGGCCATCGATGGCCCGGGCTATGTGGTGCGCTTCTGAGGCCGCCCGCGCGGCCTCGCCGGCCTACATGATCTGGTTGACGACGCCGCCCTCGGCCCGCATGGCCGAGCCGGTGGTCGCGCTGGCGCGCTCGCTGCACAGGTAGACCGCGGCGTTGGCCACCTCCTCGGCGCTGGTGAAGCGCGAGAGCAGCGAGCTGGGCCGGTACTGGCGGAAGAACTGCGTCTCCAGCTCGGCCACGCTGATGCCGGCGGCCCGGGCGCGCTCGGCGCGCAGCCGCTCGGTGTTCTCGGTGCGGGTGGGCCCGGGCAGCAGCGCGTTCACGGTCACGCCAGTGCCGGCGAGTTCGATGGCGAAGCCGCGCGAGATCGCGAGCTGCGCGGCCTTGGTCATGCCGTAGTGGATCATCTCGCGGGGGATGTTCAGCCCCGATTCGCTCGACACGAACACCACCCGGCCCCAGCCGCGCCGGGCCATGGCGGGCGCGTAATGGCGGGTGAAGCGCACCCCGCTCATCACGTTGGTGTCGAACAGCGACTGCCACTGCGCGTCGGTGATCTCGAACGCGGCGGCACGGCCATAGATGCCGAGGTTGTTGACCAGGATGTCAACCTCGGGCAACGCGGCGAAGACCGCCGCCGCCCCGGCCTCGGTGGCACAGTCGGCAGCCGTGCCGCCCGCCTCGCAGCCCGGCACGGCCGCGGCAAGCCGCGCCAGGGCGGCATCGACGCCCGCCTGGCTGCGCCCGGTGATCCAGACCCGCGCGCCCTCGGCGGCCAGCCCCTGCGCGATCGCGTAGCCGATGCCGGCCGTGGCCCCGGTGATCAGCGCGCGCCGTCCTGTGAGTCCCATGTCCATCGTGATGCTCTCCCTGGGGCGATGGCCCCGCGTGAATCGACGGGCCGCGCCGGCTGGCGCGGCCGATGAAGCGTTCCGACCGGCGCGCGCTGCCGCCGGTGCGGGTGCCGGTGCACGTGCCCGGCGCGGGTGCCGGTGCGGGTGCCGGTGCGGGTGCCGGTGCGCATGCCCGGCGCGCGTGCTCAGCCCGGCACGGCGTCGGAGGCGTCCACGCCCTCGGGCAGGCCGAAGCCGGCAATCGCCGCGGCAAGCTTCTCGCCCTGCTCGTCGGCCAGCGCCGCCTCGCGCAGCGCCGCCATCAGGGCGGCTGCGCCAGCCCGCGGGCGCACCGCCGGCAGCAGCGCGAGCAGGCGCCGGTAGTTGCCCAGGCCGCGGGCGTGGGTGTCGGCATAGCCCTTGACCAGCCGCTGGTTGCGGATGAGCTCGAGCGCGAGCGCCGGGTCGGTGTCGAGCAGGCTCTCGATGGCGGCCAGCCACGCGTCGATGAGCGCGCGCTCGCGCTGATGGCGCAGGCTGCCGCGCCGCCAGCGGCGCAGGCGGGCCACGACGAACAGGCTCAGGTAGCCGCCCGCGGAAGACGTGCGCACCACCCGGCCACGGCCGACGAAGCGACCGAGCAGCCAGGCGAGCGGCCCCCCGGCCAGCACCCGCCGGCCGAGCCGCTCGGGCAGCAGATCGGCGATCTCGTCGAGGCGGGGGTGCAGGAACTCGTCGACCATCAGGACCTGCCCGGGCTGCAGCCCCGATTCTTCGGCCACGCGATCGAGCCGCTCGGGCCGGGTCTTGAGGTCGGCCACCCGGATCACGTCCTCGTAGCTCATCCACAGCGCGAGATGGCGCGCGAGTTCGTCCAGCCAGGCAGCATCGGGGGCGCGCCCGACGAAACGCTCGAGCAGCGCGAGGTACTCGGCGGCGTAGGCCACATCCTGGTACTCGGCCAGGCGGCGGATGCCATGGATGGCGGTGGCGCGCACCGCCGGCGGCAGGCGCGCGCCGATGCGATCGGCCAGCGCCGTCAGCGCCGGGCCCGTGCCCGGCAGGGGCGCATCGGGCTGCGCGGGGTACGGGCTGACGGGCTGCGGCTCGCCGGCCAGCGCGCTGGCCGCCCCCTGGCAGCCGGCCTCGAAAGCCGCCAGGCTGGCTGCCACGCCCACGCCGCCCCGCTCGATCGCCGCGCGAAACTCGGCAAGGCTGAACGGCAGACGACCGCTGGCCGCGATCGCGCCGAAGAGCGCGGCGCCGATCGGTGCCTGCGCCGGCGCGCAGAGCGCCGCGAAATCCGCGAGCACGCAGGCGCGGGCCGCGGCCTGGCAGGCCTGCAGCAGGCGCTGCGCATCGACCCGGCCATCGCCCATCGCCATCTTCTCGGTCATGGCGTAGACCCGATGGGTGGAGGCGATCAGCACCGTGCGATCCGGCGTGACCAGACCGCGCTGCACCGCGCGCGCCGCTTCCATGAGTTCGGAGGCCACGGCGAGATCGACCTCGCCGGCGGTGGGCATCAGCGCGAGCACCGGGTCGCGTCCGGCGGCAGCGGGATGAGCGCCGGGGAAAAGCTCCAGGTAGTAGACCGTGGCGCCGGTGCGCTGCGCGACGCCGGGCACCGAGGTGGCCTGGGCGTGCCAGCCGGCATGCTCGGCGAGGTCGGCCAGCCAGTCGGCGAGCACCCCGCCGCCCTCCCCGCCCATGGCCAGGATGGCGACGGTGATGGGCCGCGGCGCGGCGCTCATCCGTGGATCGCGCGCAGACGAGCCTGCTCGCCGCGCGACAGCCAGCCTGCCAGCCAGCGCCCGAACCGCGCCCGCCAGCGCTCCAGCCGGCCGGGATGGCTGACGATGCCGGCCCGATGGAACGAGGGGCACAGCACCGCGGCATGCGAGACCTCGCCGCACAGGCCGCAGCCCACGCAGCTCTCGAGCACGGTGGCCACCGGGTCGCGGCGCAGCGGATCGGGGTTGTCGCGCACCGACAGGGACGGGCAGCCCGACAGCCGGATGCAGGAGTGGTCGCCGGTGCAGGTCTCGGCGTCGACCCCGAAGCGTTCGCGCACGGTGCGCTCGCCGGCGGCGATGCGGGCCCGCACCGCGGGGCGTTCGCGGCGCTGGCGGTTGAGCATGCACTCGCTGCTGGCGACGATCACCTTGGGGCCGGCGTCGGGAGTGGTCAGCGCCTCGCGGAAGGTCTCGCGCAAGCCGGCCACGTCATAGGTGCGGCTTACCGAGCGCACCCACGACACCCCCACGCCGCGCACCGCGTTCTCGATGCTGTGGCGGGTGGAGCGGATGGGGTTGAGCGCCCGCGACGAGGGCAGGTCCTGCCCGCCGGTGGCCGCGCTGTAGCTGTTGTCGACCACCACCAGCAGGTTGTCGGTGCGGTTGAACACCGCGTTGCCCACCCCGCTGGTCAGGCCGTTGTGCCAGAAGCCGCCGTCACCCATGAAGCTGATGGTGCGCCGCCGGGTCTGGTCGGTGTTGAGCGCGGCCGCACCGGCCCAGCCCAGGCCGTAGCCCATGGTGGTGGCGCCGATGTCGAAAGGCGGCAGGATCGAGAACAGATGGCAGCCGATGTCGGCGCTGACATGGTGATGGCCGAGCTCGCGCTCGACCAGCTTCAGCGCGGTGAAGATCGGCCGCTCCGGGCAGCCGGTGCAGAACGACGGCGGCCGGGCATGCACATGGGCATCGGCCTCGCGCAGCAGGCGTTCGCGATCGGTGGCATCGGCCCCGGGCAGTGCCGGGCTGCGATCGGGGGCCGGGGCCGCCACCACCGCCGGCATCGCGGTGTGGGCGGCCGAGGGCAGCGGCACCCCCTCGACGAGCTGCGGCGCGCAGCGACGCAGGAAGCGCAGCACCGCCTTCACCATGACCGCGCCGGTGAGTTCGCCGGCCATCGGGAGAAGGTCCTTGCCATGCACGCGGGTGGCGCTGCCCGCCTTGCGCAGGATGGAGTCGATGTTCTGCTCGATGAAGGCCGGCTGCCCTTCCTCCACCAGCAGCACCGCCTGCTTGCCCTCGCAGAAGGCGAGCAGCTCATCGTCGACCAGCGGATAGGTCACGTTGAGCACGTAGAGCGGCACCCGGGTCTCGCCCCAGGCGTCGGCCAGACCGAGCAGCTGCAGCGCGCGCACCACCGCGTTGTACATGCCGCCCTGCAGCACGATGCCGACATCCTGGGCCCGCGGCGCGAACTGCTCGTTCAGGCCGTGCTCGCGGATGAAGCGCTGCGCGGCCGGCCAGCGTTCGGTGATCTTTTCCTGCTCGTGCAGGAAGCTGGCGGGCGGCAGCACGATGCGATCGACATCGCGGCGCGGATTCTCGATCGCGTCCTTCAGCGTGAACGCGGGGCGGCGGTTGGCGCGCGCGGTGAAGCGGCCGCGCACATGGCAGGCGCGGATGCGCAGTTCGAGCATCACCGGCGTACGGGTGGCCTCGGAAAGCTCGAAGCCCTTCTCGACCATGGTCACGATGCTCGGCAGATTGGGGCGCGGATCGAGCAGCCAGACCTGCGACTTCATGGCGAAGGCGTGCGAGCGCTCCTGCATGATGCTCGAGCCCTCGCCGTAGTCCTCGCCCACGATCAGCATGGCCCCGCCGGTGACCCCGCCCGAGGCGAGATTGGCCAGGGCGTCGGCGGCCACGTTGGTGCCCACGGTGCTCTTGAAGGTGACCGCGCCCCGCAGCGGGTAATGCACCGAGGCGGCGAGCGTGGCCGCCGCGGTGGCCTCGCTGGCGCTGTGCTCGAAGTGCACGCCGAGCTCGCGCAGGATGTCGTCGGCATCGGTGAGCACGTCCATCAGGTGCGAGATCGGCGCGCCCTGGTAGCCGGCCACGTAGGACACGCCGGCCTGCAGCAGCGCCTTGGTGACCGCGAGGATGCCCTCGCCGAGGAAGGTCTCGCCTTCACCGAGGCGCAGCTTGCCGACCTCGGCGTGGAAGGATCGTTCGGCCATGGTCGGGCGAAGCGTGGCTGGGCAGCCGGTTGCGCGAGCGCCTAGTAGGCGACGAACAGCGCGCCGCCAGCCCCGAGCCCGATGTAGCTGTTCAGGCCGAAGACCGTGGCGCCCAGCGAGGTGGTGGTGCCGGCGCTGGCCGCGCGCCAGGTGATGCCGTCGGTGCTGAGCGCCACCGTGCCGCCGGCGCCCACCGCGACATAGCGGCTGCTGTAGGTGACCGCCCGCAGCGCGGCGCTGACCGGCGAGGCCGCCGCGCTCCAGGTGAGGCCGTCGGCGCTGCCGATGAGAGCACCGCCATCGCCCACCGCCACCACCCGGCCGTTGCCCTGGGCGAGCGCGCGCAGGGTGGCGGTGGTGCCCGAGGCTGCCGGTGTCCAGTCGATGAGGTTGGTGCTGGTGAGCAGGACGCCGCCGGCGCCGGCCACCACGGCCCGGTCGCCATAGGCGCCGGCGGCGTAGAGCGCCGCGCCGGTGCCGCTGGTGGTGGCGATCCAGGTGCCGGCATCGGCGCTGCGCAGCAGCGTGCCCGAGTCACCGACCGCGTAGTAGAGGCCCGAGAGGTAGGCCACCCCATTGAGCGCCGCCGAGGTGCCCGAACCGGCCGCGCTCCAGGTGGCCCGATCGACGCTGACCAGCACGGTGCCGCCCTCGCCCACCGCCACGTAACGGCCGCCGGCATAGGTGATCGCCAGCAGTCTGGCCGAGGTGCCCGAGACCGCCGGGGTCCAGGTGACCAGATCGGTGCTGACCACGATGGTGCCGGCATCGCCCACGGCGACGAAGCGGGTGCCATCGAAGACCACGGCATTGAGCGTGGCCGTGCCGGTGGCCTTGCCGACCACCCACGCCTCACCGGCCGGCCGCGGCGTGGCGGTGAGCGGTGCCGAGGTAGGACCCGCCTTGGACCCGTTGCTGGAGGCCGCCACGATGAAGGCGTACTGCGTGCCGTTGGGGAGGTCGGTGACCGCGAGCGGCGAGGTGGCCAGACGCACCGAGCGATAGCCGTTGACCTGCATGGAGCCCGGGAACGACACCGTGTCACCCGGGGCGTAGAACACCCAGTATTGCAGGCCGGGCTCCTGGGTGAAGGTGATCACGGCGCGGCCATCGCCGGGTGCGACCGACACCCCGACAGGCACGCCCGGCACCGAGGGCGAGCCGCCACAGGCCGACAGCACGAGCGTGATCAGGACGGCAAACCAGACGCGGGGATTTTTCATGGGAGAACGCTTTGAACAGGCGTCGGCAAGGGTAACAGAAGCCACCCCTATAATCGGGCGCCGCCCGCCAGGGTGTGCCTGGCCGGCGCGGGCCCGCCGCGCATTCGCAGGAGAACCGCATGCAGCAATCACCCGACCGGGCCGAACGCCCGGCATCGCCGCGCCCGGTGGGCGTGATCGGCCTGGGGGCCATGGGCATGGGCGTGGCGCAGACCCTGCTGCGCAAGGGCTTCGAGGTGCATGCCTGCGACCTGCGCGAGAGCGCCCGCGCCAGCATCCGTGAGGCGGGCGGGCACGCCCACGAGACGCCCGCCGCGGTGGCCGAGCGGGTCTCGGCCCTGATCGTGCTGGTGGTCAATGCCGCGCAGACCGAGGCGGTGCTCTTCGGCCCGCAGGGCGCTGCCGCCGCGCTGGCGGCCGGCGGCGTGGTCATTGCCTCGAGCACCGTGGCGCCGGATGTCGCCGAGCGCCTGGGCGAGCGGCTCGGCGCGATGGGGCTGCGCCTGCTCGATGCACCAGTCTCGGGGGGCGCGGCGCGCGCCGCCACCGGCGAGATGACCGTGATGGCCTCGGGCGCCCCCGAGACCTTCGCGGCAGTGGAAGACGTGCTGGCCGCGATCGCCGCGCGGGTGTATCGCCTGGGTGACGCGCCCGGCATGGGCTCCAAGGTGAAGATGATCAACCAGCTGCTCGCCGGCGTGCACATCGCGGCGGCCACCGAGGCCATGGCCCTGGGCATCCGCGCCGGCATCGACGCCAACCAGCTCTACGAGGTGATCTCCAACAGTGCCGGCGCGAGCTGGATGTTCCAGAACCGCGTGCCGCACATCCTGGCCGGCGACTACACCCCGCTGTCGGCGGTGAACATCTTCGTGAAGGATCTCGGCATCGTGCTCGACTCGGCGCGCCAGCTCACCTTTCCGCTGCCGCTCACCTCGGCCGCGCACCAGATGTATCTCGCCACCAGCGCCTGCGGCCTGGGCGGCGAGGACGACTCGGCCGTGATCAAGATGTTCCAGCGCCTCACCGACATCGCCCTGCCCGGGCCGCGGAGCTGAGACCATGCTGCTCGGCTGCATCGCGGATGACTTCACCGGCGCCACCGACCTTGCCGGGATGCTGGTGCGCGGGGGCATGCGCACCCTGCTGGTGATCGGCGTCCCCACGCCCGACACCCTCGCCGGACTGCAGGCCGACGCGGTGGTCGTGGCGCTCAAGTCGCGCACCATCGCCGCGGCCGACGCGGTGGCGCAGTCGCTCGCCGCCTGGCAGGCGCTTCGCGCGGCCGGGGCGCGACAGTACTTCTTCAAGGTCTGCTCCACCTTCGACTCCACCGACGCCGGCAACATCGGCCCGGTGACCGACGCGCTGATGCAGGCCACCGGCGCGGCCTTCACCATCGCCTGCCCGGCCTTTCCCGAGAACGGCCGCAGCATCTACCGCGGCCACCTCTTCGTGGGCGATGCGCTGCTCAGCGAATCGGGCATGCAGAACCACCCGCTCACCCCGATGACCGACGCCAATCTGGTGCGCGTGCTGCAGCGCCAGACCGCGCAGCGGGTGGGCCTCGCCCGCTTCGATGCCGTGGCCGCCGGGGCCACCGCGCTGGCCGCGCGGCTGCAGGCGCTGCAGGCCGAGGGCGTGGCCATCGCGATCGTCGATGCGCTGGGCAATGATGACCTCCTCACCATCGGCCGGGCCTGCGCCGAGCTGCCGCTGATCACCGGCGGCTCGGGGGTGGCGCTCGGCCTGCCGGCCAACTTCGCGCGCGCCGGGCTGCTGCCCGCCGACCCCGCCCTGGCAGCGGCCATGCCGGCGCTGCACGGTCACGCCGCGGTGCTCTCGGGCAGCTGTTCCAGCGCCACCAACGCGCAGGTGGCCGCGTGGTGCGCGCATCGCCCCGCGCTGCGGATCGACCCGCTGCGCATCGCGGCCGGCGATCCGGTGCTCGAGACCAGCCTGCGGTGGGCGCTGGCGCGCCTGCCGCAGGAGCCGGTGCTCCTCTATGCCACCGCCGAACCCGCGCAGGTGCGCGAGGTGCAGCAGGCACTGGGGGTGGAAGCTGCCGGGCGCCTGATCGAGACCCTGATGGCCGGGCTGGCGCGCGGCCTGGTGGCCGCCGGGGTCGACCGGCTGGTGGTCGCCGGCGGCGAGACCTCCGGCGCCGTGGTCGAGGCGCTCGGCCTGAGCTGCCTGCGGGTGGGTCCGCAGATCGACCCCGGCGTGCCCTGGATGCTCGCGCAGGCCCAGCCCGGGCAGGCGCCGCTCGCGCTGGCGCTGAAGTCGGGCAACTTCGGCAGCACCGACTTCTTCGCCAAGGCCCTCGCCCAGCTGGAGACCCGCGCGTGAGCGCGAGCCACGCCGCGCTGCGCGACACCCTGTGCCGCATCGGCCGCTCGCTCTTCGAGCGCGGCCTCACCCACGGCTCCACCGGCAATCTCAGCGCGCGCGCCGGCGACGGCTTCCTGATGTCGCCCACCGGGGTCAGCCTGGGGCAGCTCGATCCGGCCCGGCTCTCGCTGCTCGACGCGCAGGGCCGGCTGCTCGCAGGCGAGGCGCCCACCAAGGAGAGCTTCCTGCACCTGGCCATCTATGCCGAGCGGCCGCGCGCCGGCGCCGTGGCGCACCTGCACTCGCACCATGCCACGGCGGTCTCGGTGCTGGCCGATGTCGATCCCGAGGACGCGCTGCCGCCGATCACCGCCTACCAGGTGATGCGGGTGGGGCAACTGCCGCTGGTGCCCTATCACGCGCCCGGCGACCTGTCGCTGGCCGAGGCGGTGCGCGCCCGCGCCGGCCGTCATCACGCCATGCTGCTGGCCAATCACGGGCCGCTGGCCGCGGGGGTCGACCTGAACGCGGCGAGCGACACGGTGGAGGAGATCGAGGCCAGCGCGCGCCTGCATCTCAGCCTGCACGGGCGCGCCTGCCGCTGCCTCGACGCCGCGGCGGTGGCCGAGTTGCGCGCGCGCTTTCCGGTGATGTGCTGAAGCGGGCGCGAGCTCAGGCAGGGGCGCGCTGCGGATAGCGACGCGAGATCTGCTCGGCCACGCACACCGGCCGCTCGGCGCCCTTGCGCTCGAAGGTGGCCTGCCACGTCACCTGCGTGCCGCCATCGGGCATGGCATCGCAGCCCAGCAACGTGAGCCGCACCCGCACCTCGCTGCCCACCGGCACCGGCGCGGTGAAACGCACGCGGTTCAGGCCGTAGTTCACGCTCATCTGGGCATCGCGCACCGCGATGGTCCGGCCCATGAACATGGGCAGCAGCGACAGCGTGAGAAAGCCGTGGGCGATGGTGCTGCCGAAGGGCCCGGTGGCCGCACGCGCCGGATCGACATGGATCCACTGATGGTCGCCGGTGGCCTGCGCGAACAGGTCGATGCGCTCCTGGGTGACGACTTCCCAGTCGCTCACGGCCACCTCGGTGCCGACGCAGCCGGCGAGTTCGGCCAGGGTCTGAAACTCTCGAACGGGCATGGATGGGTTTCGGGCAGGATGAGCGGAGGGCCGCGCGGCTAGTCGATGTGAACGGTGGCGGGGTCGATCCGCGACGGCGGAAACTGCGGATTCATGCGACCGAGCGTGCGCACCAGGATGGTCATCACCGCCCAGTCACGGTACCACTTGTGGTTGGCCGGGATGATGTACCAGGGGGCCTGCGGCCGATGGGTCTGCAGCATGGCCTCGCGAAAGGCGCTCATGTAGGCATCCCAGTGCCGGCGCTGCTCGATGTCGTGGGGGTCGAACTTCCAGTGGCGCTCGGGGTCGTCCAGGCGAGCCTGCAGGCGCCGCGCCTGCTCGTCGCGGTCGATGTGCAGGAAGATCTTGACCACCGTGGTGCCCTCGTCGACCAGCAGGCGCTCGAAACCGCGGATGTGCCGGTAGCGACGCTTCCACTGGGCGCGCGGCACCAGGCTGTTGACCCGCACCACCAGCACGTCCTCGTAGTGGGAGCGGTTGAAGATCGCGATCTCGCCGGCGGCAGGCACCTGGGCATGCACCCGCCAGAGATAGTCGCGGGCCAGCTCGGCGCTGGTCGGGCGCTCGAAGCGGGCCACCCGCACGCCCTGCGGGTTCACGCCCGAGAACACCTTGCGGATGACGCCATCCTTGCCGCCGGTGTCCATGGCCTGCAGCACCACCAGCAGCCGCTGCCGCGACTCGGCATACAGCCGCGCCTGCAGCGCCACCAGTTGCGAGCGCAGCACCTCGGTCTGTTCGCGGGCGCTGGCCTCCTCGCCGCGAAAGCCGGGCGTGGCACCGGCATCGAGCACCGACAGGTCGAGGTTCTCGGTGACCTCCACCCAGCAGCGGCGCCGGCCAGGCGCGGTCTCGCGGGTCATGGGCGCTCCTTGGGGACGGGTATGCGGGCAGTCTGCCACAATCACCGGATGACGCTTCCGGCCCTCGCACGCACCGACACCCGGCCCGCCGACTCGGATCTGCGCTCATTCGAACAGCGAGCCGGTGCCGCCCCGTGGCGGCGGCGGGGCGCAGGCCGATTCGATCGCGAGCAGCCGCGCCTTGGTGCGCAGCCCGCCCGGCGCCGAGAACCCGCCCGCCCGGCCGCCCGCCGCCAGCACGCGGTGGCAGGGCACCACGATCACGAAGGGATTGGCGCCCAGCGCCTGGCCCACCGCGCGCGCCGCGGCCGGCTCGCCCAGGCGCCGCGCGAGTTCGCCGTAGCTGAGCGTGATGCCGGGGGCAATCTCGCGCGCCAGGTGATAGACCCGTCGATGGAAGACCGGAATGCGGCCCATGTCGAGCGGCACCTCGCGCAGATGGCGCGGCTCGCCGCGCAGCAGCGCGCCGATGCCCTCGATCGCGGCGCGGATCGCCGGCGAGGCCTCATCACACGGCTCGCAACGCAGCGGCGGCAGGCCGCGGCCCAGCCGCGCCAGGGTGGCCGCGTCGTCGGCGTCGGGCACCTGCACCGCGAGCACGCCCTCGGGGCCCCAGGCGATCGCGCATCGGCCCAGCGCGGTGTCGAACAGGCAGGCCTGCGGCGCGCGCGCATCATGGTTCATGCCCTC
>JBIKWU010000159.1:0-8834 GCA_044356115.1 Burkholderiaceae bacterium | reverse complement strand
CCCCGAGAGGCTCGCCGGCGCTCTACACCACCTTCTTCGTGGTGCCGATGAACAAGGCCCGTTACGATTCGCTGCCGCCCGACCTCAAGGCCGTCATCGACAAGAACTCGGGGCGCGAACTCTCGGCCTTCCTGGGCAGCACCCAGGAGGGCAATGACGTGCCGGGTCGCAAGGTGTTCGCCGAGACGCCGGGATACACCATCACGCAGATCCCCGCGGCCGAGCTCGAGCGCTGGAAAAAGGCCACCGACAATCTCGATGACGAGTGGGTGGCCGAGATGAACAAGCGCGGGTACAACGGCCGCGCCATGCTCGAGGATGCACAGTCGCTGGTGCAGAAGTACAGCCGCTGAGTGACAGCGGCCGAGGCTCAGGTCAGGCTGATGTGACGGATGTCGAGGCGGAACGGCCCCACCTGCCGTTCCGCGATCATCAGCCCGACCTGGCGGATGGCGGCCGGATCCAGCGCTGGCGCGCCGGGAAGCTCCCGGCCACGAAAGCTCGCCCTGAATGACGACAAGGGCAGTTCGAGCGTGTCCCAGCGCTCGATGGGCGGCGTGAAGCTGCTCTGGTAGTTGAGTCCGTCGAAACGGTCGTCGGTGAGCAGGTTCAGCCGGAAGCGCTGGCCCGTGCCGCGAACCTCGATCACGCAGACGCGGGCGCCGGCGAGGCCTCGCTCGGCGGCTGTCGAACGCACCGAGGCGAAGCCGCCGTTCTGGGCAAGCGACACCTCGCCCTCGAAGACCGCGTGCCCGGCGGGATCGGCCCGCAGCCGGCTGCGCGAGATGCCGCCCATCACGCGGTCGTCGATCGCCTGCCAGGCCTCGGTGGCGCGCGGATCGGAAAAGTCGAAGAGCTGACGGTGCATGGCCGCAGGCCCCGTGGGCTCAGGCCCCGCCCAGATAGGCGTCGCGCACCCGCGGGTCGTCGCGCAACTCGGTGGCCGGGCCCTCCAGCACGATGCGCCCGCCCTCCATCACGTAGCCGTGGTCAGCCACCTTGAGCGCCTGCCGCACGTTCTGCTCCACCAGCAGGATGGCGGTCCCGGCAGCCCGGATGCTGCTCACCAGCTCGAAGATCTGCCGGACGATCTTGGGCGCCAGGCCGAGCGAGGGTTCGTCGAGCAGCAGCAGTCGCGGCCGGCTCATGAGTGCCCGGCCGATGCACAGCATCTGCTGCTCGCCGCCCGACAGCGAGCCCGCCTGTTGCGCGAGCCGCTGGCGCAGCACGGGGAATCGGTCGAGCACGTCCGCGAAGGTGGTCTCGAAGTCATCGCGGGACAGCATCGCGCCACCGAGCAGCAGGTTTTCGCGCACGCTCATGGCGGCGAACACCTGCCGCCCCTCGGGTGCCTGGGCCAGACCCAGGGCGACGATGCGGTGCGAGGGCTGCTCGGTGATGTCCTGGCCCTGAAAGCAGTGTCATGACGATGCTCCTGGGGAGATGAACGGGTGGGTCCGACCGCGGTGGGTGCGCCGGAGGCTGCCGGGCGACGGTGATGCGGGTGCCGTCGGCGAGTCGGGGTTCGCTGGACTATAGCATCGCCACCTGCGCGTGCCGCGGCGTCTTTCATGCAGGAAACGAACTTGCTTATGCGCGTCGTGATGCCAGCTGCCTAGAATGGTTCCGGCGGTTTCCCTTCCTATTTTTCTGCCCGATGCCAGCCGGCAGGGGCATGGAGCCAGACATGCTGAACGGCAAGGTGGTGGTGGTGACCGGCGCGGCCCGCGGTATCGGGCGTCAGTACGTGCTGGATGTCGTTGAACAGGGCGGCCTTGCGGTGGCTGCCGATCGCGCCTCCTGCGAGGAGACCCTCGCTGCGCTGGGCGCGCGGCGCGATCGGGCGATTGGTGTCACGGTCGATGTCGCTGATCGGGCCTCGGTCGATGCCATGGCGGCGGCCGCGCTCGCGGCCTTCGGCCGCATCGACGGACTGATCAACAACGCCGCGCTCTACGCCACGCTCAAGGGCGGTCGCTTCGATCAGATCGATGAAGGCGAGTGGGATGCGGCCATGACCGTCAACGTCAAGGGCATCTGGCATTGCTGCCGGGCGGTGTTCCCGGCCATGCGCGACGCCGGTGGCGGCAGCATCGTGAACATCAGTTCGCTGGCCGCGTTGTACGGGCTGCCCTACGCGTTGCACTACACCACGTCCAAGGCAGCGGTCATCGGCCTCACGCGCGGTCTGGCGCGGGAACTGGGCCGCGCCAACATCCGCGTGAACGCCATCGCACCCTCGGCGGTCAAGACCGAAGGCACCCGGGAGTTCTTCGGCGAGAAGCACGAGACCGCGCTCAAGACCATCGCGGCAGGTCAGGCCATCACCCGCAATCTCGAGAGTGCCGATGTGGCTGGCACGGTGCGCTGGCTGCTCTCGGACGATTCACGCTTTGTCACCGGCCAGACCATCGCGGTGGATGGCGGCACCGTCATGAACTGAGCGGCGCGCCGGGGCCGTGCTGGCCCCGCGCGTGCCGGCGCGCCTCAGAGTTTGCGCCAGGCGTGGCGCTCGCCGGTGGAGCCGCGGTTCACGCCGACCAGGTTGCGCGCGGCCGGGTTTCCGCCGATCCGATCATCCAGACGGGCGCCGCCGGCGAGCAGGCCGCCGTCGACCACGATGTTCTCGCCGGTGACGAATTCCGCGCCTTCGCCGGCCAGGAACTCCATCACGCGGGCGATGTGGTCCGGCTCACCGGTGTCGGGCCAGGGCTGGAAGCCCGCCATGGCCGCGCCCACGTCCTGCTTGCCCGACTCCGACAGCGGCGTGCGGATCACGCCGGGCGACACGCTGTTCACCCGGATGCGGCGCGGGGCGAGTTCGAGGGCGGTGGCGCGGGTGAAGTTCAGCACCGCGGCCTTGGCGGCCGAATAGGCCTGCGGGCCGCTGCCGCCGCTGATGCCGGCGATGGAGCCGGTGTTGATGATGCAGCCGCCGTCGCCCTGCGCCTTGAAGACCCGGACCGCGTGCTTGGTGCCGAGGAACACCCCACGCATGAGCACCGCGAAGGTGTAGTCCCAGTCGGTCACCGAGATCTCGTCGATGGGCCCGAAGGCGCCGCCGACTCCGGCGTTGTTGATGATGCAGTCGAGGCGGCCGCCGAGTTCACAGGCGGCATGCACGGCGGTTTCGACGTCGGTCTCCACGCTGACATCGGCACGCACGAAGCCGACGCAGCGACGGCCATCGATCGCGGGGAAGGCGGCTGTCCACTCACGGGCAAGCGTGTCGCCGACGGCGGCGTTGTAATCGGCGGCCAGCACGAACCAGCCGGCGCGCAGGAAGCGCTCGCAGGCGGCGCGACCGATGCCGCTGGCCGCGCCGGTGATCAGGACGCAAGGGTTGGGCATGTCGGTCTCCCTGACAGGTGGGCTTCAGGGCTTGGGCACCGGACCGACCCGGACCCACTGGCGGCCCTGCACCTTGTAGAGCACCGAGGCGCGCGAGGAGTAATGCTGCTCGGCGCTGAAGCTCTGCTCGGGGCCACCGAAGCCGTCCTGGTAGGCGCGAACCTGCTCGAGGGCGGCTACCAGCGAGCGCGTGGTGAGGTCCTTGCCCGCCTTCTGCAGCGCCTGGCCGAGCAGGTCCATCATCGTGAAGCCCAGGGCGGCCTGGATCGTGGGTTCGAGGTTGAATCGCTCCCGGTAGCGCTTCATCCAGGCGGCAGCCGCCGGCGAGGCGGTCTTCTCGGAGGGTACGTCGAAGAAGCCCACGGTCAGGTAACCGTCAGTGGCACCACCCTCCACCGAGGAGATCGCCATGTCGTAGGAGGCCGAGGTGCCGACGAAGTCGACGTTGGTCCAGCCGATCTTGCGCGCGGTGGTGTAGGGGATGATCGTGTCGCGCACGATGGTGCCCATGGCGATCAGGTCGCACTTGGCCTCGCGCAGCTTGTTGATCGCCACCGTGAAGTCGGTGTCGGTGGGCCGGTGCGAGGTGGCAGCCGCCAGATCCATGTTCATGAACTTCAACTGCGCGATGGTCGCGTGGTAGATCTCGCGGCCGAAGTCGGTGTCCTGGTACATCGCGCACACCGTCTTCTTGCCGTTCTTCTCCACCATGTGCTTGACCGCGCCGCGGATCTGGTCGGGGTAGGAGGTATAGATGCCGAACTTCAGCGGGTGCACCGGCTCGCCCATGCTGCGCGCCCAGCTGATCGGGAAGATGTTGGGCACGCCCGCCTTGAGCTGCGAGGGCAGGACCGCGACGTTCATCGGCGTGCCGGCCGCGCCGACGATCGCGAAGACCTTGTCGGAATTGATGAGCTTGTTGGCCACCTGCACCGCGCGCGGCACCTGGTACTGGTTGTCTTCCACCACCAGACGGATCTTGCGGCCGTGGATGCCGCCGGCGGCGTTGATCTCGTCCACCCGCATGCGGATGGCGTTCGAGGAGGGCACGCCGAAGGTGGCGGCCACGCTGGAGAGGTCGGTGTGGATGCCCAGGACGATCTCGTCCTTGGTGACCCCCTGGGTCTTCCAGACCACGTCCTGGGCCTGCGCGCCCGAGGCCAGCCCGATCAGGGCGGCTGCGAGGATTGAAGCACTGCGATAGGCACCCATGTGATTCTCCTGGTGTGGGGATGAGCGGGCGGTTTGGTGGCCCTGGGGTTGATGGAGCGCTGAGAGTTTCGGTGCGGGTTGGGGGCTCGGCCGACGGCGGGGCCCGAAGTCAGTACATGTCCTCGATGAGCGCGGCATACCGGGTGTTCACGAACGAGCGCTTGAGCTTCATGGTGGGAGTGAGCTCCTCGTCCTCGGCGGTGAGCAGCCGGTCGATCAGCCGGAAGTCCTTGATCGATTCCACACGGGCCACGGCGCGATTGACCTTCTCGATCTCCTCGGCGATGAGGGCCCGCACCTCCTTGGTTGCGCACAGCGAGGCGTAATTGGTGAAGGGCACGCTGCGATCCTGCGCGTACTGCGCGACGTTCTCGTGGTCGATCATCACCAGGCAGGTGAGGTACTTGCGGCGGTCACCGATCACCACCGCGTCCGAGATGTAGGGCGAGAACTTGAGCTGGTTCTCGATCTCGGAGGGCGTGATGTTCTTGCCGCCCGCGGTGATGATGATGTCCTTGAGGCGGTCGGTGATCTTCACGTAGCCCTCGGCGTCGATCTCGCCGACGTCGCCGGTGTGCAGCCAGCCGTCCACCACGGTCTCGGCGGTCTTCTGCGGCTGGTTGAGGTAGCCCTTGAAGACATGCGGCCCGCGGATCAGGATTTCTCCGCGTTCCGAGATGCGCACCTCGGTGCCTGGCAGCGCGCGGCCCACGGTGCCCAGCTTCTTGTGCTCGGGCATCACGGTGGCCAGGCCGCAGCATTCGGTCTGGCCGTAGATCTCGCGCATCTCCAGGCCCAGGGCCAGATACCAGCGGATGAGTTCGGGCGACACCGGCGCGGCGCCGGTGCCCATCAGCCGGGTGCGGTCCAGCCCCAGCCAGATCTTGATGTTGCGCAGGACCAGGCGGTCAGCGATGCGAAAGGCTAGCTGCAGGCCCGCGCCCACCGGCTGGCCGGCCAGCTTGCGATCGGCGATGCGGTAACCGAGCGACAGCGCCAGCGAATACGCCCAGCGCCCGATCCAGATCGCGTCGGCCATGCGGATGGAGATCTCGGAGTAGAACTTCTCCCAGACTCGGGGAACCGCGAAGAAGAAGGTGGGCGCCACCTCGCGGATGTTCTCGGGTACGGTGTCGGGCTGCTCGGCGAAGTTGATGACCGCGCCGGTCTTGATGGCGTACATCACGCTGAACTTGCGCTCGGCGATGTGGCACAGGGGCAGGAAGGAGAGCAGCTGGTCCTGCGGGGTGAGCGTGCAGAAGGCGTCGCTCACCGAGAGCTGGAACATCATGTTCCGGTGGGACATCAGCGCGCCCTTGGGCGGTCCGGTGGTGCCCGAGGTGTAGATCAGGATGGCGCCGTCCTCGGGGCGCGCCTGCGTGATCTGTTCCTCCCAGAGCGCCTCGTCGCCTTCGCCCATGGCGAGCAGAGCCTCGAACGTCATCACCCCGGGGTCCTGGAAGTCTTCCAGCCCCTCGGTGTCGTAGATGACGATCTTCAGCAGGCTGGGGCAGCGGTCGCGAACCTCGAGGATCTTGTCGAGCTGTTCCTCGTTCTCGGCAAAGAAGAAGCGGCTGTGGCTGTCATTGACCAGGTACTCCACCTGCCGGGCGGAGTCGGTGGTGTAGACCCCGCTGGTGATGCCCCCCATGCCGATCACGCCGAGGTCGGTGTAGAGCCACTCCGGGTTGTTCTCGGAGAGGATGGACACCACGTCGCCGCGACGCAGCCCCAGGCGGTGCAAGGCGATGCCCACGCGCCTGGCGCGCTCGCCGAACTGCGCCCAGCTCACCGACTTCCAGATGCCGAAGTCCTTCTCGCGCATGGCTGTGGCGTTGCCGCGCGCCAGGCACTGCGCGCGGAACAGCTGCGGGATGGTGGTGCAGCCGTCGACCGTCGGATCGCTCATCGCCAGGTCTTCCGTTTCTTCCAGCGGCGCTTGCCGCGCACGCCGGCATCCTTCAGGCCGAGGTAGAACTCGCGCACATCCTCCTTCTGGGAGAGCGCCTCGGTGGTGTCGGACATGACGATGCGCCCCATCTCGAGCACATGGCCGATGCGGGCCGACTGCAGCGCGATGCTGGCGTTCTGCTCGACCACCAGCAGCGTGAGGCCGCGCTCATGGTTGATGCGCTTGAGGATCTCGAAGATTTCGCTGACCAGCCGCGGCGACAGCCCCAGCGAGGGTTCGTCGAGCAGCATGACCTGCGGGCGGGCCATCAGCGCGCGACCGATCGCGAGCATCTGCTGCTCGCCCCCCGACAGGCTCATGGCGGCCCGGCGGATGGCATGGCGCAAGGAGGGGAAGTAGTCGAACACCTGCTCGAGGTCGGCGGCGATGCCGTCGGCATCGCGCCGGTTGTAGGCGCCCATCTTCAGGTTGTCGATGACGCTGAGAAAGGGGAAGACCTCGCGCCCCTCCGGCACGAGGCTGATGCCCAGCCGGGCGATCGCGTCGGGATCCTTGCCGTGGATGGCCTCGCCGCGGAAGTGCACGCTGCCCTTTTGCGGGTCGACCACGCCGCATATGGTCTTCAGGATGGTGCTCTTGCCGGCGCCGTTGGCCCCCAGGATGGTGACGAACTCGCCCTGGGGCACGTCGAAGCTCACCCCCCGGATGGCCAGGATGGGGCCGTAGTAGGTCTCGAGATTGGCCACCGCCAGCATGGGCGTGGTGGTCGCCCCGGTGGTGGCGTCAGGAGCCGAGGTAGGCACGGACCACTTCCGGATGATTGAGGACTTCGGCGGGCGTGCCCTGCACGAGCATGCGGCCCGAGTTGATGGCCAGCACCCGGTCGGACACATCGCTCACCAGGCGCATGTCGTGTTCCACCAGCAGCACGGTGATGCCGCGCAGGGTGCGGATGTCGTGGATCCAGAAGGCGAGGTCTTCGGTCTCCTCGGGATTGAGCCCGGAGGAGGGCTCGTCGAGCAGGATGAGGCTGGGTTCCATGCACAGCGCCCGCGCGATCTCGGTGATCTTGCGCACGCCGTAGGGCAGGTCGCGGATCGGCTTGTCGCGGTAGCGTTGCAGATCGAGGAAGTCGATGACGTCCTCGACCCGTTCCCGATGCCGGAGTTCGTCGCGCTTCACCCGGGGCGTGAACAGGCCGTCGGTGAGCAGGTTGCCGCGGGTATGAACATGGCGCCCCACCAGCAGGTTGCGCAGCAGCGTGGCGTTCTCGAAGAGCTCGATGTTCTGGAAGGTGCGCGCGATGCCCAGCCGCGCCACCTGATGGGCCGGCATGGCGGTGATGTCCTGGTCGCGGAAGACGATGCGCCCGTCGGTGGGGTTGTAGATGCGGCTGATGAGATTGAAGATGGTGGTCTTGCCGGCGCCGTTGGGGCCGATGAGGGCGAATACCTCACCCTGGGCCACCTCGATGTCCACGCCATCGACCACCCGGTTTCCGCCGAAGCGCATGCCCAGACCCTGCGCCGCAAAGTAGGTCACCGCAGGCGCTCCGTCTTCATGAAGGCCTTCTGGCGGATGAAGGTGGCCTTCTTGTACATGGGGAACACCGCGAAGAAGTACTTGATCTTCTGCCAGCGGCCGTTGATGCCGGTGGGTTCGTAGAGCACGCACAGCGCCAGCAGCAGGCCGTACAGACCCACCTCGAGCGAGGGCTGGCGCGCCACCGACTCGGGCAGCCAGGTCTTCACGAAGGACAGGCCGGTGGGCAGCATCACGATGAACAGCGCGCCGAAGACCGCGCCATGCAGCGAGCCCATGCCGCCGATCAGCACCAGCATCAGCAGCTGGATGGACAGCATGGGCGAGAAGGCATCGGGCGCGAGGAAGCCCACCTTGTGGGCGAACAGCGCGCCCATCACGCCGCAGTAGAAGGCGCTCACCGCGAAGGCGCTCACCTTGGCCGAGGACACGTGGATGCCCATGCTCTGGGCGGCGATCTCGCTGTCGCGCACCGCAATCCAGCTTCGCCCCGTGGGCGAACGCAGCAGGTTCACCGCATAGGCCATCAGCAGGAAGGTGGTGATCAGGCACAGGTAGTAGAACGAGCCCGCCCCATCGAACTCGACCCCGAACAGGGCCGGTGCCGGCATGGCGAACCCGCTGAAGCCGCCAGTGACCGACTCCCAGCGGATGAAGACCTGCTCGACGATGGCCGCCATGGACAGGGTGGCGATCGCGAGGTACATGCCGTGGAGCCGCAGCGCCGGGATGCCGACCATCACGCCCACCAGCGCGGCCACGCTGCCGCCGGCGGCGATGGACAGCGGCAGGGGCAGGCCGGTCTTGAGGAACCACG
>JBIKWU010000158.1:0-8913 GCA_044356115.1 Burkholderiaceae bacterium | reverse complement strand
CTGGCGGTGGCTTGGCGTAACCTATGCCGAGATCAGGCTACGAACGTCCATAAGGGCTTGCTCCTTGATTACCGCTTAAAAGGATGTATTTCAACAGGAGGGCGATCATGATTGCTTTGCCAGACTTGAATTGGTCCTCGGTTCTTCCGGCAGCAGATTCCTCGGATTACAGTTCTGATCGCAGACGGTCGGGAATAGTACTCGCAGTTCTGTTGGCTTTAGGCGGTTTTGCCTATTTTCTCGTAGCTGGTCTGATCTCCGGAGACGAAGCAAGGATAACATCCTCCAGAGCCATTGCGCTAGTCCTGCTAGGCGGTTTCTGCATCTACGCTCTTCGATGGTCCGGTGCCAAGCCCGCAGCCTTGTACGCGCTTGCTTCGATAGTAAGTTTTTCCACGATCATGGTGGTCATAGTCGTGGTGTCGCATCGGCCTCTCGGATTGTCCTCGGGTTGGCTGGAACTCAGTGCGCCACTCTTTCTGGCGCTGTCTCTGCATTATTTTGCGCTGCGACTTGAGCCTTGGCTTGCCCTGCTGATCGGCGGCGGATTGTCCGGGCTGATGCTATTTCAGGTCAGTCTTATTGCCGATCCAGGCGGGAGTGCGCTCCATGCGATATTCTATGTCACCGCCCTCAATATTTTCGGGTTCAGTTGGCTGTGCGTCAACAAAAGACATGATCTCATCGTCCTCGAAGACGTGCGGCGCCTTCGAGACTCCGATGCCATCCAGCGCAATCTGATCGTTGCCACCGAGCATGAACTGCGTCAGCCGCTGGTTGCCCTGCGGACATTGGTCGATTCCTGCGCAGCTTCCAGTTCACCCGCAGACATCAAGGGGCGTCTGGCGCATATCGCTGATGCAGTCAGGATGGTCGACAACACGCTAGAGTACCTGAGTGTATGGGGAAATGCGGTCGGCAAGTTGGAGGATATTCCCCTTTCAAGGATCTCTCTGGCAGATATTCTCGCCGATGTTGCTGCGCTGGCACGGGTCGAGTCGTCATTTCGGGGCGTCACGTTGGAATTCGATTCTTGTTCGCCGGGCCTCCTTGTCCACTCAAACGCGCCGGCGCTGAGACAGGTTCTGGTGAATATTGTCATCAACGCCATTCGCCATTCGCCAGGCGCGGAGAGTTCGGATGCTCGGGTTCGCATAGCCGTGAGACAAAGCGGCCAGCGTTGCAGGGTTTTTATCATTGACAATGGCGTGGGGATTTCCCCGATACTCCGGAAGAAGATCTGGTCGCCGTTCGTGAAGGGAACTTCGGTCAGCGAACAGCCTTGCGGGCCAGGCGCGCCCACCGCGACAGGACGGGGGCTTGGTCTGTATCTTGTCGATACGACGATTCGCAGTATGCCTGCGCATTCTGTTCGCCTTAGATCCATCGAATCCCGCGGGACAATCTTCGTTCTGAGCGTACCGTTGGCGAGCGAGACATCTTGGACGGATTTTCAGGAACCACGAATTTCGCTTGGCCGTATCGATTCCTCAATGACGCCTGATGCTCATCGCATCGTAATTCTTTGCAATCAGAATCAGGATGCTGCATTGGGCGCAAGCGAGTTTCTTGGCGCACAGGGTCTTCTATCAACGATACGCCGGCGGTTCAGTTCCGAGGACGTGCTTTCCTGGCAAACAGCTGGGGCGAGTACCGTCGTCATTTGCGTCGATATCGAGTCGCTGATGGAATACCTGAGTTGGCGCTCTTCCCGGCCAGTAGAAGAGTTCGGGTCTTCATTGGTCGTGTACATCGGAGTCCGCTCCAGCGAAATCCCGTCGGCGGGGGTTGTCGTCATTCCCCCGCACGATCAAGGGTATGCTGTTCTTCTGCGATTGATTGAGCACGCCCAGAGTTCACGTTTTTCGTGAGCCGAGCGTCCAATTTCGTCGCGATAATCAAACCCTCTCCACCACCGTCGCAATACCCATCCCTCCACCCACGCAGAGCGTCACGAGTCCGCGTTTCAAATTGCGGCGCTCCAGTTCGTCGATCAGCGTGCCCAGGAGCATGGCGCCCGTGGCGCCAAGGGGGTGTCCCATGGCGATGGCGCCCCCGTTCACGTTCACCTTTTCCTCGGGAACCTGCAGTTCCTGCATGAACCGCATGACAACGGCCGCGAATGCTTCGTTCACTTCGAAAAGGTCGATGTCATCGGCGGTCAGCCCGGCCTTCTGAAGCGCCTTGCGGCTCGCCGGCGCGGGGCCGGTGAGCATGATGGTCGGATCGGTGCCGGTCAGCGCAGTGGCAAGAATCCGTGCTCGGGGCGTGAGGCCCAGACGCTTGGCGACGGCCTCGTTGCCAATGAGGGTCAATGCGGCCCCGTCCACGATGCCGGAAGAGTTGCCAGCGTGGTGCACGTGGTCGATCCGTTCCACCTGCGGATACTTGCGCAGCGCGACCGCGTCGAAGCCCATCGCGCCCAGCTTCGCGAACGATGCCGGCAAGGCGGCCAGCGATTCGAGCGTGGTCTGTGGGCGAATGGTCTCGTCGCGGTCGAGGATGGGCAGACCCATCGCATCGCGCACGGGCACGAGAGAGCGACGGAAGTGACCGGCCTGGCTTGCTGCGGCCGCTTTTTGATGCGACCTCACGCCGAATTCATCGACCTGATCTCGGGTGTACCCGTCCAGCGTGGCGATCAGGTCGGCGCCGATACCCTGCGGCACGAAGCCCGTCCGCAGGTTGGTCTCGGGGTCTTGCGCCCAGGCGCCACCATCAGAGCCCATGGGCACCCGCGACATGGATTCAACGCCGCCGGCGACGATCAGGTCTTCCCAGCCCGACCTGACCTTCTGCGCCGCCAGGTTCACTGCTTCAAGGCCGGAGGCGCAGAACCGGTTGATCTGGACGCCGGCAACCTGCTCGTTCCAGCCTGCCGCCAGCGCGGCCGTCTTGGCGATGACGGCGCCCTGTTCGCCCACCGGACTCACCACGCCGAGGATCACGTCTTCGACCTGCGTGGTGTCCAGTCGATGTCGTCTTTCGAGCTCCTGCATGAGGCCGGTCAGAAGGGTTACCGGCTTGACCTCGTGAAGCGAACCGCTGGCCTTGCCCCGGCCGCGCGGGGTGCGGATTGCGTCGAAGACGAAGGCTTCTGTCATTTGGAACTCCGGGGTCTGAGAGGGCAGCTGAAGTGTCGGGTCAGCGGCCAAGTCTAATGGAAGAAACTGGTACCTTTGCCGGGTCACGACACGGAGAATCACCATGATCGATCGCACCCTCTTCAACGAGGACCACACCCTCTACCGCGACTCGCTGCGCCGCTTCCTCGAGACCGAGGTGGTGCCGCATCACGCTGCCTGGGAAGACCAGGGCTATGTCGACCGTGAGGTGTGGACCAAGGCCGGCGCGAACGGCTTTCTCTGCTCCTCCATGCCCGAGCAGTACGGCGGTGCTGACGCCGACAAGCTCTACTCGGTGGTGCTGATGGAAGAGGTGGCGCGGGTCAATGCCACCGGGCTGGGCTTCGGGCTGCATTCCGAGATTGTTGCGCCCTACCTGAACCGTTATGGCACGGATGACCAGAAGCAGCGCTTCCTGCCGCGCATGGCCAAGGGCGAGATCATCGGCGCCATCGCGATGAGCGAGCCGGCGGCGGGTTCCGACCTGCAGGGCGTGCGCACCACGGCTACCCGCAACGGCGATCACTACGTGCTGAACGGGTCCAAGACCTTCATCACCAACGGCTACCTCGCGGACCTGGTGATCGTGGTCGCCAAGACCAATCCGTCGGCCGGTGCCAAGGGCACGAGTCTGCTGCTGCTGGAGCGGGGCATGCCCGGCTTCGAGAAGGGCAAGCGGCTGAAGAAGGTGGGCATGAAGGCGCAGGACACCTCGGAGCTCTTCTTCGACAACGTCAAGGTGCCGGTGAGCAACCTGCTGGGTCGCGAGAACGAGGGCTTCATCTACCTCATGCAGGAACTGCCCTGGGAGCGGCTGCAGATCGCGATCTCGGCGGTGGAGTCTGCCCAGGCAGCCATCGACTGGACCGTGGCCTACGTGAAGGAGCGCAAGGTTTTCGGCACCACCGTGTCGGCCTATCAGAACACCCGATTCAAGCTGGCCGAGGCGCAGACCGAGGTCCAGGTGGCCCGCGTGTTCGTGGACAAGTGCATCGAACTGCTCATGGCAGGCAAGCTCGATACCGCCACCGCTTCCATGGCGAAGTACTGGTGCTCTGACCTGCAGTGCAAGGTGATCGACGAGTGCGTGCAACTGCACGGTGGCTACGGCTACATGTGGGAGTACCCGATCGCCCGTGCCTATGCCGATGCCCGTGTGCAGCGCATCTATGGCGGCACCAACGAGATCATGAAAGAGCTCGTCACCCGCTCGATGGGGCTGGGAACCAAGTAGCAGGGATTCGGGCGGGCCTGAATCGCGTGTCAACAGGCCTGCTTGCGAGCCGGGCCCGCCGGCAAGCCTGCGGTGCCGGCAAGCCTGAACGATCAGGCGCCGGTGCTGATCATCCCGAACAGCACCGGCCCGGCGATGCCTGACCAGGTGATGAGGACCAGGATCAGGGCGAGCATCACCGCCGCGCTGCCCAGATCCTTGGCTCGAGCCGCCATGGGGTGCTCATCGAGGGAGATGCGGTCCACGGTGGCCTCGATCGCGGAGTTGAGCAGCTCCACGATCAGCACCACCAGCAGCGAGCCCAGCAGCAGCACCCTCTCCACCGCGCTGAAGGGCAGCAGCAGGGCGGCGGGCGTCAGCACCGCCACCAGGGCGAGTTCCTGGCGGAATGCGGCCTCGCGGCGGAATGCGTCGCCGAGGCCCTGCAGCGAATAGCGAACCGCCGCGGCCAGACGCCGCGGGCCGCCCCGGCTCTTGTGCGAGCTGGCAGGCGGCGGGTTCATGGCTCAGCGGCCCTTGAACTGCGGAGGGCGCTTCTGCAGGAAGGCGGCCACGCCTTCACGGAAATCTTCGGTCTTGCCGGCCTCGACCTGCAGATCGGCTTCCAGCTCGAGCTGGGTGGCGAGATCACGCTGGTGGCTGTCGTTCAGCGCCTGCTTGATCATCGCGTAGGCCCGGGTGGGCATGGCGGCCAAGCGCTGGGCCATCTCTTGGGCCTTGGGCAGCAACTCGGCGTCTTCATGCACCTGCCACACCAGCCCGAAGGCCTGCGCGTCCTGGGCGCTGATGCGATCGGCCAGGATGGCCAGCGCGCGGGCACGCACGTCACCCACATAGCGGGGCAGGAACCAGGTGCTGCCGGCATCGGGCACCAGGCCGATCTTGGAGAACGCCTGCAGGAAGCTCGCCGAGCGGCCCGCCAGGATGATGTCGCCGGCCATGGCGATGCTCATGCCGGCGCCGGCGGCCACGCCATTGACCGCGCTGATGATCGGCTTGGGCATGGCGCGCATGGCCAGGATGACCGGGTGATAGCGCTCGCGCAGGGTGGTGCCGGCATTGCCCGTGCCGCCCGAGGAGGAGGCGAGGTCTGCGCCGGCGGAGAATCCGCGCCCGGCGCCGGTGACCACCACGGCACGGACCGCCGCATCGGCGGATGCCTTCTCGACGGCCTCGCGCAGCGCAAGCATCAGCGCGGTGTTCAGCGCATTGAGCACATCGGGCCGGTTCAGCGTGATGGTGGCGACAGCGCCATCGACCTGGTAGAGCACAGGGGTGTCGGACATGGGGGAATCCTGTTCGGGGTGGGGACGATAGAGGACTGCGTGTGTGGGGTGGCGCGCGACGCCGCTCAGCCTGGCGCCGCGGCGGGCTCGACCATGGCGAGCAGACGCCCCGGCGACACCTGCTGGCCTTCGGCGACGCCGATCTCGCGGATGGTACCGTCGATGGGTGACTCGATGCGGTGCTGCATCTTCATGGCCTCGATGGCCAGCAGCAGTTGCCCGCGCTGAACCTGCTCGCCCGCCTGGACGGCCACCTTCACCACCAGCCCGTGCATGGCGCAGGCGATGCGGCCGCTGGCCTTGCGCTCGCCGCGCGCGCCCTCATGGGTGCGGTCGGTGAGGCTGGCGCATACGCCCAGGGCGTCGAGGCAGGCGCCCTCGGTGCTGGCGCGCCAGTGCACGCGGTGGCTGACACCGTCGATGGTGGCCTGCAGCAGGCCGTTGGCAACCGGCACGAGTGCGACATCGATGCGGCCGTCGCCCACCGTGATCTCGAAGCGGCCGGGTTCGCCGGCGCTGACCTGCATGGCCTGCTGCTGGCCTGCCGCGGCGAGCAGCAGGGGCCAGGCACGCTTGCCGGTGCTGGCGAAGTTGGCGAACTCGCCGAACCCCGCGCCACTGGCATGCATCTGACACGCGGCGGCGATCGCCCACCAGGCCGCGCTTGGCGCAGGACGCGCGAAGGCGTCGGCGTGCTGGCCCAGCCACGCGGTGGACAGCCGGGGCTGCACGAAGGGCTCGGCCTGCAGGCACGCGATGAGGTAGTCGCGATTGGTGATCACGCCCAGCACCGAGGTTTCGGAGAGCGCCGTGATCAGGGAGCGCCGCGCCGATTCGCGATCGGGGCCGTGGGCGATCAGCTTGCCGATCATGGAGTCGTAGTGGGGCGGGATGACCGGGGTGTCGGTGAGGCCGTGATCAACCCGGATGGCCCGGCCCTGGGGCAGTTGCCAGCCCAGCACCGCGCCGGCCTGCGGCACGAAGCCGTTCCAGGCGTCCTCGGCGCACAGGCGGGCTTCGATGGCATGCCCCTGCCAGCGGATCTGATCCTGCCGAAGCGGCAGGGCCTCGCCCTGCGCGACCAGCAGCTGCCACTCCACCAGGTCGAGGCCGGTGACGGCCTCGGTGACCGGATGCTCCACCTGCAGGCGGGTGTTCATCTCGAGGAAGTAGAACTGCTCGTCGGGCGCCAGCAGGAACTCGATGGTGCCCGCGCCCTCGTAGCGCACGGCGCGTGCCAGCTCGATGGCGGCCTGGCCCATGGCCTCGCGCAGCGCCGGGCTGACGCCGGGGGCGGGCGCTTCCTCGAGGATCTTCTGGTTGCGCCGCTGCGTGGAGCAGTCGCGCTCACCGAGGTGCAGGTAGTTGCCGTGGGTGTCGCCGAACACCTGGATCTCGACGTGGCGGGCCTCGAGCACCAGCCGCTCGAGCAGCAGCTGGCCGCTGCCGAAGGCGGCCGCGGCCTCCTGGCGGGCGGCGTCGAGCTGCTCGCGCAGCGCGCCCTCGTCATCGAGGGTGTCGATGCGGCGCATGCCGCGGCCACCGCCACCGGCGGCCGCCTTGATCATGAGCGGGGCGCCCACCTGGCGCGCCTGCGCCACCAGGGTGTCGGTGTCCTGGTCGGCTTCGTTGTAGCCAGGCAGGCAGGGCACACCCACCGAGCGCGCGAGCCGCTTGCCGGCCGACTTGTTGCCCAGTGCGGCGATGGACTCGGGTGAGGGGCCCACGAAGATGATGCCGGCGTCGCGGCAGGCCCGTGAGAATTCCGCGCTTTCCGAGAGAAAGCCGTAACCCGGGTGCACCGCCTGCGCGCCGCTGCGCCGGCAGGCATCGAGGATGCGGTCGATGCGCAGGTAGCTCTCGGCGGCAGGCGCGTCACCGATCTGGATATGGCTGTCGGCAAGTTGCACGTGCAGCGCGGCGCGATCGGCGCTGGAGCAGACCGCCACGGTTCTGATCCCGAGGCGGCGCGCGGTGCGGATGACGCGACAGGCGATCTCGCCGCGATTGGCGATGAGCAGTGTCTGGATGCGTGCCATGGTGCGGGCCTAGTTGCGGGGCATGATGCCCATGGTCTTGGCGATGATGCCCATCATCACCTCGTCGGCGCCGCCACCGATGGAGCCCAGCCGGGTGTCACGCCAGAAGCGATTGACGCGGGTTTCCTCCATGTAGCCCATGCCCCCCCAGAACTGCACGCACCAGTCAGCCACCTCGCGAGCCACCCGCGCACACTTGAGCTTGCACATGGAGGCGAGCTGGGTGACATCGGTGCCGGTGAGATAGAGGTCTACCGCCCGGTGCAGCATGCTTCGCACGGCCTCGACCTCGGTCTGGAGCTCGGCCAGCTTGTAGTGGATGTACTGGTTGTTGAGCAGCGGCTTGCCGAAGGCCTCGCGGCTGCGCAGGTAGTCGATGGTTTCCTGGATGATGCGCGCCGACGCCAGCCAGCCGGTGGCCGCCCACAGGCGCTCTTCCTGGAACTGCTGCATCTGATAGGTGAAGCCCATGCCTTCCTCGCCGATGCGCCAGCGCTGCGGCACGCGCACGTCATCGAAGTGCAGCTGGGCGGTGTCCGAGGAGTTCATGCCCGCCTTCTTGAGCTTGCGGGCCACGCTGATGCCCGGTGTGTTCATGGGCACGCAGATCAGGGTCTTGTTGCGGTGGGGGTTGCCCTCGGAGGTGTTGGCGAGCAGGCAGATCCAGTCGGCCTGCGTGCCGTTGGTGGTCCACATCTTGCCGCCGTTGATGATGTAGTCATCGCCATCCTTGCGGGCCTGCGTGCGGATCGAGGCGACATCGGAGCCGGCGCCCACCTCCGAGACCCCCAGGCAGGCCACGTATTCGCCGCTGATGGAGGGCGCGAGGAATTGCTGGCGGACCTCGTCGGAGCCGAAGCGGGCGAGCGCCGGTGTGGCCATGTCGGTCTGCACGCCGATGGCCATGGGGATGCCGCCGCAGTTCATGTGGTTGAGCGCCTCGGCGGTGGCGATGGCGTAGGAGTAGTCCAGCCCCATGCCGCCGTAGGCCACGGGCTTGTTCACGCCCAGGAAGCCGAGCTTGCCCATCTTGCGGAAGAGCTCGTGCGCGGGGAAGGTGCCGGCGGCCTCCCACTCGTCCACATGCGGGTTGATCTCGGTGTCGATGAAGCGCTTGAGGGAGTCCTGCAGCGCGGTGTGCTGCTCGGTGTAGATCATGGGATGCTCCTGGGGGAAGAGGGCGGGCGGCTCAGGGCCGGGCCACGCCGAACTGCATGGGCTGGACGCGG
>JBIKWU010000157.1:0-8920 GCA_044356115.1 Burkholderiaceae bacterium | reverse complement strand
ACGGCACGCAGGTCCTCATGAACGTCATCAACGAGACCGGCGCGCTGCCCACCCGCAATCACCGCGACGTGCAGTTCGAGGGCGCCAGCCGCATCTCGGCCGAGGCCATGGCCGAGAAGCGTCCCACCGATGGCAAGTCGCATCTGGTCACCAACCAGGCCTGCTTCGGCTGCACCATCGCGTGCGGGCGCATCTCCAAGATGGACGAAACCCATTTCTCGGTGCAGAACAAGCCCGAGTACTGGGGCGCCTCCGGCGGTCTCGAGTACGAGGCGGCCTGGGCGCTGGGCGCGGCGCCCGGCATCAAGGACCTCGAAGCCCTGCAGTACGCCAACATGCTCTGCAACGAAGACGGCTACGACCCCATCTCCTTCGGGGCCACGGTCGGTGCCGCCATGGAGCTCTACGACATGGGCGTGCTCACCAAGGAGCACACCGGCGGGCTCGAGCTCACCTTCGGCTCGGCCGAGGCCCTGGTCAAGCTGGCCGAGCTCACGGCGCGCGGCGAAGGCTTCGGCAAGGAACTCGGCCAGGGCTCCAAGCGGCTGTGCGCCAAGTACGGCCACCCCGAGCTCTCCATGTCGGTCAAGGGCCAGGAGTTCCCGGCCTATGACTCGCGCGGCATCCAGGGCATGGGCCTCACCTATGCCACCTCCAACCGGGGGGCCTGCCACCTGCGCTCGTACACCGTCGCCTCCGAGATCCTGGGCATCCCGGTCAAGACCGATCCCCTGGTCACCGAGGGCAAGGCCGATCTGGTCAAGGCCTTCCAGGATGCCACCGCGGCGTTCGACTCCTCCGGCCTGTGCGTGTTCACCACCTTCGCCTGGACGCTCGCCGACCTGGCTCCCCAGGTGGCGGCCGCCTGCGGCGACGAGTTCACCATGGACAACGTCGCCCTGATCGGTGAGCGCATCTGGAACCTCGAGCGCGACTTCAACAATCGCGCCGGCTTCAGCCGCAAGGACGACGATCTGCCGCCCCGCCTGAAGACCGAGCCGGCCCAGACCGGGCCGGCCAAGGGCCTGGTCAGCGGCATCGACAAGATGGTGCCCGAGTACTATCAGGTCCGCGGCTGGGACGAGCAGGGCCAGCTCAAGGCCGAGACCCGGTCCCGGCTGGGTCTGTAACGCGCAGTCTGCCTCGCGCAGTCACCAGGGCGGCCGTCGGTCGCCCTTTTTTTCAGTCGGCGCGACCGGCGCGGCGGGCAGCCCGCGGCCGGTCGGCCCAGGAGCGAGTGATGAAGCACGTGATCATCGGCAACGGCCCGGCCGGCGTGGTGGCGGCCGAGACCATCCGCAAGCACCGGCCCCATGACGAGATCTGGCTGGTCGGCGACGAGCCCGAGCCGTCCTACTCGCGCATGGCCATCCCGTACCTGCTGATCGGCAACATCGGCGAGCCCGGCACCTATCTGCGCAAGGACCCTGGCCACTTCGATCGCCTGTGCATCAGCACCGTGCAGGGGCGGGTGGTCTCGCTCGACGCCCAGGCGCGCACCGTGGCGCTGTCCGATGGCCGGGTGCTGCCCTTCGATCGCTGCCTCATCGCCACCGGCTCGCAGCCGGTGCGTCCGCCCATCCCGGGTCTGGATTCACCCTACGTGCATCCCTGCTGGACGCTGCGCGATGCCCGCAGCATCCAGCAGCTGGCCAAGCCGGGCGCGCGCGTGCTGCAGATGGGCGCGGGCTTCATCGGCTGCATCATCCTCGAGGCGCTGGCGCAGCGCGGGGTGCAGCTCACCGTGGTCGAGATGGGCGACCGCATGGTGCCGCGCATGATGGGCCCCGGCGCCGGCGGCATGATCAAGGCCTGGTGCGAGACCAAGGGCGTGCGGGTTTTCACCGGCACGCGGGTGGAGGCGCTCGAGCCGGGCGACAAGGTGCGCGCGCGCCTGTCCAACGGCCGCACCGAAGACTTCGATCTGGTCATCCAGGCCACGGGCGTGAAACCCAACATCGGCTTCCTGGCCAACTCGCCGGTGCGCTGCCTGCAGGGCGTGCTGGTCGACGAGACCCTGCAGACCGCCGTGCCGGGCGTCTACGCGGCCGGCGATTGCGCCGAGGCCTTCGATCCGGTGGTGGGCAAGACCATCGTCTCGGCCATCCAGCCCAATGCGGTCGATCAGGCCTATGTGGCCGCCATGAACATGAGCGGCCACCGCAACCAGTTGCGTGGCGTCACCCAGATCAACGTGCTCGACACCCTGGGGCTGGTCTCCACCTCCTTCGGCCAGTGGGAGGGCGTGCCCGGCGGCGATCATGTCGAGCTCGCCGACCCGCAGCGTTTCCGCTACCTGCGCCTGGAGTTCAGGGACGACATGGTGGTGGGCGCCAACAGCCTGGGCATGACCGAGCATGTGGGCGTGATGCGCAACCTGGTCGAGCGTGGCGTGCACCTGGGGCGCTGGAAGGAGGCGCTCAAGCAGGACCCCACCCGGTTGATGGAGGCCTATCTCGCCAGCGCGCAGGCGCAGGGTGAGTGGCAGGGTCGCTCGCGCGGCACCGCCCGCTGAGCCGGCTTCGGCGCGTCACGGCAGGCTCGTCACCTTCAAGCTCTTCGCCATGCTCTCCGACCACCTGCCGCAGCAGGTGGACGGGCGCTCGCGCGAGGGCAACGCCATCGTGCTCGAGGTGCCCGAGGGCACCACGGTGCAGGCCCTGATCGACCGCTTCAACCTGCCTGCCCGTCTGGTGCATCTGGTGCTGGTCAACGGTGCCTACGTGGCGCCGGCCGATCGCGCGGGCCGCGCCTTGCGCGAAGGCGAGGCGCTCGCCATCTGGCCGCCGATCGCCGGTGGTTGATCGGCGCACATGAGCGCACGCGGGCCGGGCTTCGGCGACAGCCGCGAGATGGGCTGCAGCCGTGCTGACCTGGAGCGCTGGCTGCGCGAGGTCACCGGGCTGGCCGCGTTCGAGAGCGGTGATGACTGGATCCGTGTGCCGGTAGCCGACTTCCACATCGAGGTCCGATTCACGCCCGCGCCGCCGCGGCGCCTGGGCCTGGTCACCTTCCGGGCCTTGCGGGTGCGCTTCAAGTACCCGCCGGGGCGCGCCGAGCAGGCGCGCGAGTGGATCGGCCGCTTCGACTTCCATACCCAGCGCGGGGGCGGCTGACCCATGGCCGCGCGCTATCATCGCGGCCCGTTTCCTCAGGATTGCCCCTCATGACCATCAAGTCCGACAAGTGGATCCGCCGCATGGCCGCCCAGGGCATGATCGAGCCCTTCGAGCCGGGGCAGGTGCGCGAGCGCGACGGGCGGCGCATCGTCTCGTACGGCACGTCCAGCTACGGCTACGACATCCGCTGCGCCGACGAGTTCAAGATCTTCACCAACATCAACAGCACCATCGTCGATCCCAAGGATTTCGACGAGGGCTCGTTCGTCGACTTCAAGGGCGATGTCTGCATCATCCCGCCCAACTCCTTCGCGCTGGCGCGCACCATGGAGTACTTCCGCATCCCGCGCAGCGTGCTCACCATCTGCCTGGGCAAGTCCACGTACGCGCGCTGCGGCATCATCGTCAACGTGACCCCGCTCGAGCCCGAGTGGGAAGGCCATGTCACCCTCGAATTCAGCAACACCACACCCCTGCCGGCGCGCATCTACGCCGGCGAGGGCTGCGCCCAGGTGCTGTTCCTGGAGTCCGACGAGGTCTGCGAGACCTCCTACCGCGATCGCGGCGGCAAGTACCAGGGCCAGCTCGGCGTGACCCTGCCGCGCACCTGAGCGGCAGGCCGGGCTGGGGCGTCGGCTTGTCCGCTCGCCAGGCTCAGGCTACAATCTTCCGTTTTCAACCGCACGGCCCACCATCCCAGTGACGCCGCAAGTTCTCCAAGGGAAACCATGTCCGTCGAAACCCTAGACAAGGCGAAGATCGTCGCCGATTACCAGCGTGCCAAGAACGACACCGGCTCGCCGGAAGTTCAGGTGGCGCTGCTCACCGCCCGCATCAATGACCTCACCGGTCACTTCAAGACCCACACCAAGGATCACCATTCCCGCCGGGGTCTGCTCAAGATGGTGAGCCGGCGTCGCAAGCTGCTCGACTACCTCAAGTCCACCAATCAGGCCAGCTACAAGACCCTGATCGAAAGACTCGGTCTTCGGGGTTGAACGCTTGCTCCCGGACAACACCGGTTGATGGCAGCACCAGCAGGCCCGCAAGGCATTCGCTTGCGGGCCTTTGTTTTTTCTTCTGATCGATCGCACGCGAACCGCGCCGCCGGCTGACCGCGCGGGCAATGTCTACAAAGGAAAGCACCTTGTTCCAAATCGCACGCAAGACCTTCACGTGGGGCCAGAACACCGTCACCCTGGAAACCGGCGAAATCGCCCGCCAGGCCTCCGGCGCGGTGCTGGTCAACATGGATGACACCGTGGTGCTCGCCTCGGTGGTCGGCGCCAAGAGCGCCAAGCCGGGGCAGGATTTCTTCCCGCTCACCGTCGACTATGTCGAGAAGTTCTACGCCGCCGGCCGCATTCCGGGCGGCTTCTTCAAGCGCGAAGGCCGCCCCACCGAGCGCGAGATCCTCATCTGCCGGCTCATCGACCGCCCGATCCGCCCCCTGTTCCCGGACGGCTTCTACAACGAGGTGCAGGTCATCGTCCAGGTGGTGTCGAGCAACCCCGAGGTCGACAGCGACATCCCGGCCATGATCGCCGCGTCTGCCGCGCTGGCCGTGTCGGGCATCCCGTTCAGCGGCCCGATCGGGGCGGCGCGCGTGGGCTACATCGACGGCCAGTACGTGCTCAACCCCAGCGCCACGCAGATGGCCTCCAGCAAGCTCGATCTGGTGGTGGCCGGCACCGATGCCGCCGTGCTCATGGTCGAGTCCGAGGCGCATCAGCTGCCCGAAGACGTGATGCTCGGCGCCGTGGTCTATGGCCACGAGCAGATGCAGACCGCCATCGCCGCGATCGACGAACTGGTCGCCGAGGGCGGCAAGCCCGAATGGAACTGGCAACCGCCGGCCCGCAATGAGGCGCTCATCGCGCGCATCAACGAGCTGGCCGAGGTCGACATGCGCGCCGCCTACGCGGTGCGCAACAAGCAGGAGCGCACCACCCGGGTCCGCACCCTCGAGAACGGCGTGGCCGCCAAGGTCGTCGAAGAGGCGAAGGCGGCGGGCCAGCCGGTGCCCGACAGCAACGAGGTGGGCAACATCCTGTTCGAGCTGCAGTCCCGCATCGTGCGCGGCCAGATCCTCTCGGGCGAGCCGCGCATCGACGGCCGTGACACCCGCACCGTGCGCCCGATCGCCATCCGCTCGAGCGTGCTGCCGCGCGCCCACGGCTCGGCGCTGTTCACCCGCGGCGAGACCCAGGCGCTGGTCGCCGCCACGCTCGGCACGGCCCGCGATGAGCAGATCATCGACGCGATCACCGGCGAGTACCGCGATCGCTTCATGTTCAACTACAACATGCCGCCCTTCGCCACCGGCGAAACCGGCCGCTTCGGCTCGCCCAAGCGGCGCGAGGTCGGGCATGGCAACCTCGCCAAGCGCGCGCTGCGCCCGCTGCTGCCCACCGTCCAGGAGTTCGCCTACTCGCTGCGCGTGGTGTCCGAGATCACCGAGTCCAACGGTTCCTCGTCCATGGCCTCGGTGTGCGGCGGCTGCCTCGCGCTGATGGACGCCGGCGTGCCCATGAAGGCGCATGTGGCTGGCGTGGCCATGGGCCTCATCAAGGACGGCGGGCGCTTCGCGGTGCTCACCGACATCCTCGGTGACGAGGATCACCTCGGTGACATGGACTTCAAGGTGGCCGGCACCGAGCAGGGCATCACCGCCCTGCAGATGGACATCAAGATCCAGGGCATCACCAAGGAGATCATGCAGGTGGCGCTGGCGCAGGCTCGCGAAGGCCGTCTGCACATCCTCGGTCACATGAAGACCGCGGTTGGCGGCGCGCGCCAGGAGCTCTCGGACTTCGCCCCGCGCATGTACACCATGAAGATCAACCCGGAGCGCATCCGTGACGTGATCGGCAAGGGCGGCGCCACCATCCGCCAGATCACCGAGCAGACCGGCACCACCATCGACATCCAGGACAACGGCACCATCACCATCGCGGCGGTCGACTCCGGGGCGGCCAAGAAGGCTCAGGCCATCATCGAGGGCCTCACGGCCGAGGTCGAGATCGGCCGCATCTACGAGGGTACGGTGCTCAAGATCCTCGACTTCGGCGCGATCGTTCAGGTGCTGCCGGGCCGTGACGGCCTGCTGCACGTCTCGCAGATCGCCAACGAGCGGGTCAATCAGGTGTCCGACTACCTCAAGGAAGGCCAGCAGATCCGCGTCAAGGCCATCGAGGCCGACGACAAGGGCCGTCTGCGTCTCTCGATGAAGGCCGCCGCGGCCGACGACGCAGCGCGCTCGGCCTGATCCTGCCCGACCCCCTGAAGGGCGTTGTCAGCCAGCCGGCTGCCAGCGCCCTTCTTCCTTGGTGAGCACGGTGCCGTCGGCCACCAGCTTTTCCAGGTGGGCGAAGAGCGAGCGCTTGGCCACCGGGTGCATCACCGGGTCGACGTCGTCATAGACCAGCTTTACCAGTTCGTCCATGGTACCGCCGCCGCTGCGGCGCACGGCCGCGAGCACCTTGGCCTCGCGCTTGAGGCGATGGGCGATCAGCTGACGGATGCTCTCGTGCGCGAAGCCAAGCACCCAGCCGTGCGCCGGCAGGATGTACTGCATGGGCATGGTGAGCAGGCGCTCCAGCGCGCGCAGGTAGTCGAGCATGTTGCCGTCGGGCGGATCGATCACCACGGTGGAGCCGTTGTTGATGTGATCGCCCGAGAAGAGCAGACCGTCCTCCTCCAGCAGGAAGCACAGGTGGTTGGAGGCGTGACCAGGCGTATGGATCACCCGCAGGGTGGCGCCGGGCACCGACACGGTGTCGCCGTCGACGAGGGTGCGATCGGGGGTGAACTGCCACTCGCTGCGGAAGTTGGGTCCTGAGGGCGCGCCCAGGATCGGCGCGCCGGTGAGGGCCTTGAGCTCGACCGCGCCCGGGGAGTGATCCGGGTGGGCATGCGTGCAGAGGATGGCCTTGAGATCCTTGCCGACGATGGCCGCGATGCGCTGCACATGCACCGAGAGGTCAGGCCCCGGGTCGATCACCAGGAAGCCGCTGCCGGGCTCACCGATGATGTAGGTGTTGGTGCCGGGGCCGGTCATGCGCCCGGGATTGGGGGCGGTAAGCCGCAGCACATGCCGCATCAGCGGCACGGCCTTCTCGTGCTGCCAGTCCAGGGCATGCACCAGGCGGCCATCCGGAGACACCAGCTCGAGTTCGCCATAGGGCGGCTCGTGCTCGGAGTAGCGCTCGATCTGGCCCTTGAAATGCGCGCCGCGGGGCGAGGAGCGCCACATCGGACGCTCGCCCTGGCAGGCGTCGATCACCGCCTGGGCGTTCGCGTACCCGGAGAGCCGTCCGAGGGTGCGGATGGTGGGGAAGATCATCGAGAAGCTGCCTTCGGCGTGGCGGCGCAGCGCGTCGGCGGGCGAGATCCACACCGGTTCGAAGGTCTCGCCTTCGTCGGCCACCGGCTCCTGGCCGGCAGGCATGTGGGCGACGAAGAAGCGCGCATCGAAGCGCTTGGGCAGGTCGGGGTCGGTGATCCAGTGGCAAAGCCACCAGACCCGGTCTACCGCCAGGCGCATGTCGTGGCGCTCGATCTGCTCGAGGAAGTCGGCGTCCCGTTCACGGGAAAGCGCATCGAGGTGGACCTGTCCGGCGGGGCTGCCGTCGGGCAGGTGCGCGAGCAACACACCGAGCTCCTCGAAGGCCTCGCGGATGGCCGCGATGGTGAACGCGCGCTGCTCGTCAGACTGGCTCTCGCGGCTGCGTGACAGGCGCGCGGCCTGCTCGCCCTGATCGGCCGCGTCGAGCGCGCCCCCCGGGAAGACATAGACGCCAGGCGCGAAGCTCGCCTGCATGGAGCGCCGCGTCATCAGGACTTCGAGGCCCTGTTCGCCATCGCGCAGCAGCAGGATGGTGGCTGCGGGCCGGGGCTTCACCGGCTCGCGATACTCATGAACCCGGTATTCCTGGCGTGGCATGGCGATGTCTCCTTGTGCGGGGTGCCGGGCAGCCCCAGCGCTGCTACAGCGGTTTGCCTTCGGTGGCCAGCCGGGTGAGCAGGGCGGGCGGCTCGAAGCGCTCGCCGTAGCGAGCGGCGAGCTCGCGGGCGCGAGCCACGAAGGCGGCAACCCCGACATGATTCACGAACTGGGCGGCTCCGCCGGTGTGCACGGGAAATCCCCAGCCAAAGATCGATCCGATATTGGCGTCGCGGGTGGATTCGAGCACGCCCTCTTGCAGGCAGCGGACCGTTTCGATGGCCTGGGCATACAGGAGGCGGTCACGAACGTCGTCATGGCCGGGCAGGCGCCGACGCCCCTTGGCGAAGGCATCGAGGCCCGACCATAGCTGCTTGGGCGCGCCCTCCGGGTAGTCGTAGAAGCCGCCGCCGTGCGCGCGGCCCATGCGCTTGTAACCGTGGGCCATCTTCTCGAGCACATAGACCGCAGACTCGGCCATCCGGCGTGATTTCACCGCGTGGCTGTGCTGGTGTGGCTGCGCGGCCTTAATCGGGATGGTTCGCCTGGCGGTCGCCTGGGCTGGCGCGGTCGCCGGGGCTGGTGCGGCGTGAGCGTGGTCGTGAGCGTGGTCGTGGGGGGCGTGCGCGTGATCGTGCGCGTGGTCGTGTCCGTGATCGTGCTCGGTGCAATGCTCGTGGTCGTGGTGATGCTCGTGCCCATGAGCGTGATCGTGCGGATGCGCGTGGTCATGCGCGTGGTCATGCCCATGGTCATGCGCGTGGCCGTGACCGTGGCCGTGATCTCGGGCATGGTCATGTGCATGGTCATGTGCATGGTCGTGCGCGTGTCCGTGTCCATGCCCGTGTCCGTGATC
>JBIKWU010000156.1:0-8944 GCA_044356115.1 Burkholderiaceae bacterium | reverse complement strand
AGTTCGACGAGGCCATCGTCAACTACATCCGGCGCAATTACGGCATGCTGATCGGCGAGCAGACCGCCGAGGCGGTCAAGAAGAGCATCGGCTCGGCCTTCCCCGGCTCCGAGGTGCGCGAGATGGAGGTCAAGGGCCGCAATCTGTCCGAGGGCATCCCGCGCAGCTTCACGGTGTCGTCCAACGAGATCCTCGAGGCGCTCACCGATCCGCTCAACCAGATCGTGTCGGCCGTGAAGATCGGCCTGGAACAGACCCCGCCCGAGCTCGGCGCCGACATCACCGAGCGCGGCATCATGCTCACCGGCGGCGGCGCGCTGCTGCGCGATCTCGATCGCCTGCTCATGGAGGAAACCGGCCTGCCGGTGCTGGTCGCCGAAGACCCGCTCACCTGCGTGGTCCGCGGCTGCGGCATGGCGCTCGAGCGGATGGACAAGCTCGGCACCATCTTCACCAACGAATAGCTCTCCCGGCGCCTACGCCGCGCCGGGGCCCGCCCCATGGAGCGCAGCCCGCCGCCCATCTTCAACCAGGGAGTCTCCGCCCACGCGCGGCTGCTCCTGTGCGCCGGCCTGGCCGTCGCGCTGCTGGTGATCGACTCCCGCCTGCAGACCCTGAGCGCCCTGCGCCAGGGCGCGGCCACCCTGCTCTATCCGCTGCAGCGCGCGCTGCTTGCGCCGCGAGACCTGTTGCGTCAGGTCGGCGAGCACGTCCAGGGCAGCGAGCGGCTGCGCCAGGACAACACCGAGCTGCGTCGCGTCGAGGCGGCCAACGCCCGCGCGCTGCTGCAGGCCGAGCAGGTGGCCGACGAGAACCGGCGCCTGCGCGAACTGCTCGGCGCCCGCGAGCGCTCGGCAATTCCGTCGGTGGTCGCCGAGGTGCTCAGCGACAGCCGTGATCCCTTCAGCCGCCGGGTCGTCATCGACAAGGGCCTGCAGCAGGGCCTGATCGCCGGCCAGCCGGTGATCAGCGCCCAGGGGGTCATCGGTCAGGTCACCCGGGTGCTGCCGCTGTCGGCCGAGGTCACGCTGCTCACCGACCGCGGCGCCGCGGTGCCGGTGGCGGTGGCGCGCACCGGGCAACGGGCGATCGCCTTCGGCGGCGGGGCCGGCGGGCTGCTCGAGCTGCGGTTCGTGGCGGCCAGCAGCGACATCCGGCCCGGCGACAGCCTGGTCACCTCCGGCCTCGATGGCATCTACCCGCCCGGCCTGCCGGTCGCCCGGGTCGAGCAGATCGAGGCGCCGGGCTCGGCCGGCGCCTTCGGCCTGGTGCTGGCCCGTCCGGTCGCCACGCCCGATCACCAAGGGCTGATGCTGGTGCTGCTGGTCGAGCGCCACGCCCTGCCGCCGCCGCCCACCGAGGCGGCACCTGCCGACGCCCGGCGCCGGCGGCCGCCCTCCTGAGGCCCGCATGACCTCCCCCCGCGAATACCTGCTGCTGCCGGCCAACCGGGCCTTCATCGCCTTCACCCTGGCACTGGCCTTCCTGCTCAACCTGCTGCCCTGGGGCCGCGGCGGCGCCATGCCCGATTTCCTCGCGCTCACGCTGGTCTTCTGGAACATCCGCCAGCCGCGCCAGCTCGGCTTCGGCCTGGCCTTCCTGTTCGGCCTGCTGATGGACATCCACGAGGGCGCCCTGCTCGGCGAGCACGCGCTGGCCTACAGCCTGCTCTCCTGGGGCGCCATCGCCCTGCACCGGCGGGTGCCCTGGTTCGATCTCGCCGGCCGCATGCTGCACGTGCTGGTGCTGATGTCGGCGGCCCAGCTCATCACGCTGCTCGCCCGCATGGCCGTGGGCAGCGGCTGGCCGGGCTGGGGCTACCTGCTGTCGGCGCTCACCACGGCGCTGCTCTGGCCCCTGGCCGAGATGCTGCTGCTCGCGCCGCAGCGCCGCGCGGTCGAACGCGACGAGACCCGACCGCTGTGAGGCACGGGCCCGACCCGAGACGCTCATGAGCGAACTGCGCGACCCCGACCTGGAGCAGCAGCGACTGCGGCTGCGGGTGGGCATCGCCTGGGGCCTGGTGCTGCTCTGCTTCGGCATCCTGCTGTCGCGCTTCGTCTGGCTGCAGGTGGTGCGGCACAGCGACTACTCGGCGCTGGCCGAAGACAACCGGATCGCGCTGGTGCCGGTCGCGCCGCCACGCGGACTCATCTATGACCGCAACGGCACGCTGCTGGCCGACAACCTGTCGGTGTTCACGCTCGAGATCGTGCCGGGGCAGGTGGACAGCATCGAGCGCACCATCGACGCGCTGGCCGAACTGATCGAGATCACCCCGCGCGACCGGCGCCGCTTCCGCCGACTGCTCGAGGACTCCCGTCACTGGGACTCGATCCCGATCCGCACCCGCCTGAGCGACGAGGAGCTCGCGCGCTTCTCGGCCGCGCGCTTCCGCTTCCCGGGCGTGGAGATCCGCGCCCGCGCCGCCCGCACCTATCCCAATGGCGAAACCGCCGCGCATCTCATCGGCTACATCGGCCGCATCTCGCCCGCCGACAAGCAACGCATCGAGGAGGCCGAGCAGCAGTCCGACTATGCCGGCGCCACCCACATCGGCAAGACCGGGCTGGAGCAGTCCTGGGAAGACACGCTGCGGGGCCGCGCCGGCGCCGAGGAGATCGAGGTCTCGGCGGGCGGGCGCACCGTGCGCTCGCTGGCGCGTCGTCCGGCGCAACCGGGCAGCAACCTGATCCTCTCGATCGACTTCCGGCTGCAGCGGCTGGTCGAGGAGTGGTTCGGCAACCGGCGCGGCGCGCTGGTGGCGATCGAGCCCGCCACCGGCGAGGTGATCGCCTTCGTCTCGCGACCGGGCTTCGACCCGAACCTGTTCGTCGACGGCATCGATCCGCCGTCGTGGCAGGCACTCAACGAGGATCCCGACCGGCCCCTGCTCAACCGCCCGCTGCGCGGCACCTATCCGCCCGGCTCCACCTACAAGCCCTTCATGGCGCTGGCCGCGCTGAGCACCGGCACCCGCCAGCCCGAGACCCAGTATCCCGACCCGGGCTACTTCCAGCTCGGCAATCACCGCTTCCGCGACTCCGAGCCCAACGGCCATGGCAGCGTGAACCTGCACAAGTCGATCGTGGTCTCCAGCGACACCTACTACTACCGCGCGGCCTACGAGATGGGCGTGGACCGCATCCACGACTTCATGGTGCCCTGGGGTTTCGGCGGGCTCACCGGCATAGACCTTCGCCACGAGGCGAGCGGGGTGCTGCCCTCGTCCGACTGGAAGATGCGCCGCTTCCAGCGCCGCTGGCTGCCCGGCGAGACACCCTCGATCGGCATCGGCCAGGGTGCCAACGCGTTCACCATCCTGCAACTGGCGCACGCCACCGCCACGCTGGCCAACGACGGGGTGGTGATGCGGCCGCGTCTGGTCCGCGCGGTCCAGGACCCGGTGAGCCGCGAGAAGCGGCCGGTCGATCCCGGCGAGACCCGACGCATCGCGCTGCGCCCCGAGCATCTCGCGCTGGTGAAATCGGCCATGGTCGATGTCAATCGCTTCGGCACGAGCCGGGCGGTGTTCGCCGATGCCGGCTACGTCGCGGCCGGCAAGACCGGCACGGCGCAGGTGATCGGCATCCGCCAGAACGAGCGCTATGACGCCCGGCGCATCGCCGAGCGACACCGCGATCACTCCCTCTACATGGCCTTCGCGCCGGTTGACACGCCCCGGCTGGCGCTGGCGGTCATCGTCGAGAACGGCGGCTTCGGCGCGCAGGCGGCCGCGCCGATCGCCCGCAAGGTCTTCGACTACTACCTGCTGGGCAAGCTGCCCGGCGAGAGCACGCGCCGGCCGGTCGATGCGCCGACCGAGGCCGAGATGCGCGATGTGCCCGAGAGCACCGAGCCCGAGACGGTGACCACCCCATCGTCGGCGCCCGCCGTGACGCCAGCGCCGGCCGCCGACACCGGCGCACCGCGGAAATCACCGTGAACGCCCTGCAGTCCCTGTGGGCCCGCGCGCGCCCCGCCGCGCAGGTGTTCGACCCGGCCCTGGGCATCATCCTGGCGCTGCTGATGCTGCTCAGCCTGCTCACCATGCATTCGGCCGCGCACGACTTCCCGGGCCGCTTCGAGGGCCATGTCCGCAACCTTGCGGTGGCCATCGCGCTGCTGTGGGCCATGGCCCTGGTGCCACCGGGCCTGCTCATGCGGGTGGCGCTGCCCCTGTACCTGCTGGGTGTGGCGCTGCTGATCGGCGTGGCGCTGTTCGGCGATGTCTCCAAGGGCGCGCGCCGCTGGCTCAACCTGGGGTTCGGCCGAATCCAGCCCTCGGAGCTGCTCAAGATCGCGGTGCCGCTCATGCTCGCGTGGTACTTCCAGCGCCGCGAGGGCGGACGCCACTGGGCGGATTTCGTGCTGGCCGCGCTCGCGCTCGCGGTCCCGGTGGCGCTCATCATGCGCCAGCCCGATCTCGGCACGGCGCTGCTGGTGCTCGCCGCGGGCGGGTTCGTGATCTTCCTGGCCGGCCTGAACTGGCGGGTGATCGCCGGGATGGCCGCGCTGGCGGCCGCGGCCATGCCGCTGATCTGGCCGCTGCTGCACGACTACCAGCGCCAGCGGGTGCTGACCCTGCTCGATCCCAGCTCCGATCCGCTCGGCAAGGGCTTCCACATCATCCAGTCGACCATCGCGGTGGGCTCGGGCGGCTTCTGGGGCAAGGGCTACATGGCGGGCACGCAGACCCACCTCGAGTTCATTCCCGAGCGCACCACCGACTTCATCTTCGCGGTGTTCTCGGAGGAATTCGGTCTGGCGGGCAACCTCGTGCTGATCACGCTCTACCTGATGCTGATCGGACGCGGACTGGCCATCGCCTCGGGAGCCGGCACCGTGTTCGGCCAACTGCTCGCCGGTGCGATCACGCTCATGCTGTTCACCTATGCCTTCGTCAACATGGGCATGGTGTCGGGCATCCTGCCGGTGGTGGGCGTACCGCTGCCCTTCATGTCCTACGGCGGCACCGCCATGGTCACCCTGGGCATGGGCATGGGCATGCTGATGAGCATCCACCGGCACCGCAAGGCGCCCGGCACCCGCGGGCACTGAGCGCGCCGCCAATCGCCTACCGTGCGCAAGGTCGAAAGGCCTGCGCCCGCCGCACGACTGGCACACTGTATGCGTTCGGGGAGTAACCGGGGTCGGTCATGCCGGCCCTGCCTGCGTCGTCATTCCGAGGCCCGAGGGCCTCCGGCGCAGGCGCGGATCACAGGATCCGTCGGCCAGACCGTCGCCAGCCCTGGCACGGTTCCATCGAGTCCGTGCGGGTCGTCTACCAACACGGAGTCCGGATGACACAGCACCTACCGCCCTGGCGGGCGCCCCGTCGGGCGATTGCCACCCTGTTCGGCCTGCTGATCGCGGGGGCCTCGGGGCAGGTCTGCGCGGCCACGCCCACCTATACCCTCGAAGCCCTCATCGAGCGGGCGCTGGCCGAGAGCCCGGCGCTGGCCACCAGCCGCGCGCTGCAGGACGAAGCCCGCGCCGGGCTGATCACCGCCCGCGCCCTGCCCAACCCCGAGATCGTGATCGAGCCCGGGCGGCTGGTGCCGCGCCTGCCCGGCGAGCCGGCCGGCGCGAGCACCGCGCTGTCCGTGGCGCAGCCGATCGAGAACCCCCGCCTGCGCGCAGCGCGATCGGCCAGCGCGCAGGCGCGCGTCGGTGTCGCCCTGGCCGAAACCGGTGTCACGCAGTCGCGGCTGGTGGCCGCGGTGCGCGAGCGCTTCTTCGAACTGCTCCGGCTGCGGGCCGAACAGCAGGCCCTGCAGGATGACCTGATCCTCACCGAGCAGATCCGTGACCGGATCGAGGTCCGCGTGCGTGCCGGCGAGGCGCCGCGCTTCGACTCGCTGCGCGCCGAAGGCGAGGTGGCCGGGGTGCGCCGCAGCCTGGAAGCCACCCGGCTGCGCATCCGCGAGGCTCAGGTCGGGATGCGCCAACTGGTCGGCCCTAGCCTGGAGACCGACTTCGAGCTCGGCGCCAGCGACATGGACAGCCGGATGCTCGAGCAGGCCGATTACCTCGCGCTGCGCCGCCGGGTGGAAGACCGCAACCCGGAGATCGCCCTGGCGCGCGAGCAATGGGCGGCGGCCGACCGACAGACCGTGCTGGAACGCACCCGGATCGTGCCGCAGGTATCGGTTCGCGCCAGCCACGAGCACGACCCGGCGGCGCGGCTGACCCGGCTGGGTGTGCAACTGACCCTGCCGCTGCTCGATCGCCGGGAAGGTCCGATCGCCGAGGCGATCGCCCAGACCGAGCGCACCCGCGTGGCGCTGGTGCAGCGGCGCTTCGAGACCGAGGCCGCATTCGAGTCGGCCTGGCAGGCCTACCAGGTGGCCCGCTCGCAGGTACAGGCCATCGAAGGCGGCGTGCTCGCGCGAGCCCGCCAGGTGCTGGCCATCGCCGAGGCCGCCTACCGCCTGGGCGAGCGCGGCATCCTCGAATTTCTCGACGCGCAGCGCCAGTTCCGGCTGGTGCGCAATGAACTGATCGCCGCGCGCTTCGACCTGCAGCGCGCCCGTATCGAACTCGAAAGGCTGGCCGGACGATGACCCGCATACCCAACCTGACCTCGCTGCTCGGCGCGGCGCTCGCGCTGACCCTGCTGGGCGCCTGCGGCCAGCGCGACGCCGCGGCGCCGCCGGCAACCGGCAAGGCGGCGCCAGCCGTGGCGAGCAGCGCCCCGAACACCAGCGACCCGCTGGAACTGACGCTCGACGAGGCGCTCGCGCGCCGGGTGGTGATCGGCTCGGCGAGCACCCGGCGCGTGGTCGACACCATCCGGATCGCGGGTCGCCTCGAGGCCAACCAGAACCGCAGTTCGCGGATCGGCGCGCCGATCACCGGCCGGCTCACGCAGATCGATGCGCAGATCGGGCAGGTGGTCCGCCAGGGCCAGGTGCTGGCCGAGATCAACAGCCCCGAGCTCGCGCAGGCGCAGCTCAACTTCCTGCGAGCGCACTCCCAGCAGCAGCTGCTCACGCAGGCGGTCGAGCGGGCCCGCCTGCTGCTCGAGGCCGACGTCATCGGCTCGGCCGAGCTGCAGCGCCGCCAGGGCGAGCTCACCGTGGCCGCCGCCGAGAAGCGGGCATCGTCGGACCAGCTGCGCGCGCTCGGTCTCACCGCCGAGCGCATCGCGCGGCTGGAAAGCACCGGCCAGATCCAGCCCACCGCGGCGATCACCGCCACCCTCGGCGGTACGGTGATCGAGCGCAAGGTCGCCCAGGGTCAGGTGGTCAACCCCGCCGACGTGCTGTTCGTCGTCTCGGACCTGACCGCGCTGTGGGCGGTGGCCGAGGTGCCGGAGCAGGACGCCCAGTTCGTGAAGACCGGGCAGCGGGTGCAGATCGAGGTGCCGGCGCTCGACAACGAGCGCTTCGATGGCCGGGTGGCCTTCGTGGCCGACGTGGTCAATCCCGAGACCCGTACCGTGCGGGTGGGCGTCGATCTCGAGAACCGGGGCGGGCGCTTCAAGCCCTCCATGCTGATCAGCATGCTGGTCGAGGGTCGCTCGGCCGAGCGCCAGGTGGTGCCGGCGAGCGCGGTGGTCCGCGAGGGCAATGCCGACCACCTCTACCTGCAGGTGCGCCCCGGCGTGTTCCGGATGGTGCCGGCCGAGGTCGGGCCCGAGCGCGACGGCATGCGCGCGCTGCTGCGGCCGCTGCCGGCAGGCGCACAGCTCGCGCTCGATGGCGCCTTCCACCTCAACAACGCGCGCATGCAGCGCGCGCTCGACGGGCGCTGAGCCGGAGACCCCGCCATGATCCGTTCCCTGATGGCCTGGTCGCTGCGCCAGCGACTGGTGCTCGCCGTGCTCGCCCTGGCGCTGGTCGGCGTCGGCCTGTTCAGCCTGCGCTCGCTGCCGGTCGATGCGTTCCCGGACGTGACCAACGTGCAGGTCCAGGTGGCCACCGAGGCACCCGGCCGACCGCCCGAGGAGGTCGAGCGCTTCGTGACCGTGCCGGTGGAGATCGCCATGCGCGGCATCCCCGGGCTGGTTGAGATGCGCTCGCTCAACCGCAACGGCCTGTCGCTGGTCACGCTGGTGTTCACCGACAGCACCGATGTCTGGTTCGCGCGGCAGGTGGTGCTCGAGCGGCTGATCGAGGTCGGCCAGCGCCTGCCCGAGGGGGTCACCCCGGTGCTGGGCCCGGTGTCCACCGGCCTGGGCGAGATCTACCAGTACACCCTGGAGCACCCCAAAGACGGCAACCGGCGGCTCGATCTGGCCGAGCTCAAGCGCCGCCGCGACCTGCAGGACTGGACGGTGCGCCCGCTGCTGCGCTCGGTGCCGGGCGTGGCCGAGATCAACTCGCAGGGCGGCTATGTCCGTCAGTACCAGGTCGAGGCCAATCCCGAGCGGCTTCGCTACTACGGCTTCACGGTGCGCGACCTGCTGCAGGCGCTCGCCCGCAACAACGCCAACTCCTCCGGGGGCGCGCTGCCGGTCAAGGCCGAGCAGTACCTCATCCGCGGCACCGGCCTGATCGGGTCGCTGGAGGACATCCGCAACATCGTGCTGCGCGAGGTGCGCGGCATCCCGGTGTACCTGCGCGACGTGGCCGAGGTGCGCTTCGGCGAGGAGGTCCGGCGCGGCGCGATCGTGCGTGACGGCGTCACCGAGGCGGTCGCCGGCATCGTGATGATGCAGCGCGGCGCCAACGCCCGCGAGGTGGTCGGCGCGGTGCGCAAGGAGGTCGAACGCATCAACCGCAGCGGGGTGCTGCCCGACGGTCTGCAGATCAAGCCGTTCTACGACCGCACCGATCTGGTCGACGCGGCCCTGCTCACCGTGGGCAAGGTGCTGCTCGAGGGCGTGGTGCTGGTGATCGCGGTGCTGTTCGTGTTCCTGGGCGACATCCGGTCCAGCCTGATCGTGGTCTGCACCCTGGTGCTCACGCCGCTGGTGACCTTTCTGGTCATGGGCGAG
>JBIKWU010000288.1:0-4832 GCA_044356115.1 Burkholderiaceae bacterium | reverse complement strand
CAGTGCGACCTGCTGGTCGACGAGGTGTTCGGCTTCTACGCCGTTCAGTGCGGGCTGCCGCAGCTCGACAGCCTGCGCGCGAGCCGCATCGCCACCCGTATCAGCGCCTTCACCGCGGCGGCGCCCGCGACGGCCGATTCCGCCGATGCGGGGCGGGCGCGGGTGCAGGTGGGCCACTTCGGCGAATTGCCCTTGGACAGCCAGAGCGTCGACCTGCTGGTGCTCCCGCACGTGCTCGAGCTGACCGCTGACCCGCACGCCGTGCTGCGCGAGGCCGACCGGGTGCTGCGCCCGGAGGGCCGGCTCATCGTCACGGGGTTCAATCCGGTGAGCCTCTGGGGCGCTCGCCAGCTGCTGCCGGGCTGGATGGCGCAGCCCTTCCTGCCGGTGGGCGCCCAGTTCATCGTGGCCCCGCGCCTGCGCGACTGGCTCAAGCTGCTTTCCTTCGAGGCGGCCCAGGCGCGTTATGGCTGTTTCCGGCCGGCCTGCCGCACCGAGCCCTGGCTGGCGCGCTCGGCCTTCCTCGAGCGCGCCGGCGATCGCTGGTGGCCGGTATGCGGGGCGGCCTATACCCTCTCGGCGGTCAAGCGGGTGCGCGGCATGAGGCTGGTCGGCGCGGTTCGACGGCTCGCGCCGGTGGCCGCGCCGGTGGGCGCCGCCCGGATCCGTGAAGGGACATCCGGGCGCAGCGGTGCCGCCCGTGCGGCGGCGCCCGGCTCGGCGAGCGGCTCGGGTCGCGATAGCATCCGCCCATGACCGACAAGCCACCCGCCCACGCCGACGTCGACGCCATCCAGATCTACACCGATGGCGCCTGCAAGGGCAACCCCGGCCCCGGCGGCTGGGGAGCGCTGCTGCAGGCGGGCGGACACGAGCGCGAGCTCTTCGGTGGCGACCCGATGACCACCAACAACCGCATGGAGCTGATCGCGGTCATCCGCGCGTTGCAGGCGCTGAAACGCCCCTCCCGGGTGGTCATCCACACCGATTCGCAGTACGTGCAGAAGGGCATCTCGGCCTGGATCCATGCCTGGAAGGCCCGCGGCTGGGTCACCAGCGACCGCAAGCCGGTCAAGAACGCCGACCTCTGGCGCGAGCTCGACGCGCTGGTCGGCGCGCACCGCATCGACTGGCGCTGGGTGAAGGGCCACGCCGGACATCCCGGCAACGAGCGCGCCGACGCGCTGGCCAACCGGGGCGTCGGGCTGCGGCCCGACTGAGGCCGCCGGGCGCGTCAGCGCCTCAGGTGCGTGGCAAGGCGCGCCGCGCCGTCCTGCAGCATGGGCACGGGCTTGGCAAAGCACCAGCGCAGCCAGCCTTCGGCTTCGGCGCCAAAGGCGGCCCCGGGCGCGAGGCCCAGCCCGCTCTCACGCACCAGCGCCTTGGCCAGGGCCACGCTGTCGGTCATGCCAGCCACGCGAATGAAGAGGTACATCGCCCCGGGCGGCGCGGCCGCCGTGACGCCCTCGATGCCGGCGAGGGCCGCCACCAGCGCGTCACGTCGCACACGCAGGCCGGCCACGAAATCACGCACGCCCGGTTCGCCCTGGGCCAGCGCGAGCACCGCCGCCTGCTGCAGGAAGCCGGGGGCGCACGAGGTGTTGAACTCGATCAGCTTGCCCAGATCGTCTTCAAGGGCGGCCGGCGTCACCAGCCAGCCCAGGCGCCAGCCGGTCATCTGCCAGGCCTTCGAGAATGTGTTGGCCACGATCACGCGGTCGTCCGGGCCGGTGAAGTCCAGTGCCGAGGGGGCGCAGCGCGAGCCGTCGAACACGAGTCGCTCATAGGCTTCATCGGACAGGATCCAGATCCCGTGGGCCCGGGCGCGGGTGACCACCGCTTGCCACTGGTCAGCCGTCATCGTCCAGCCGGTGGGGTTGGCGGGCGAATTGATGATCACCGCCCGCGTGCCCGGGGTGAGTTCGGCCAGCAGGCGATCCAGATCGAGCTGCCACAGGCCCTGCGCGTCAGGCTGCAGCGGCACCCGGACCACCTCGGCGCCCAGGATGCGCGGTATCTCGGTGAGATTCGGCCACAGCGGCACCACCGCGACCACCCGGTCGCCCGGCGAAAGCACCAGCTGGGCGGCGAGCATCAGCGCGTTCACGCCGGCGCTGGTCACCGCGATCCGGCGCGCATCGATCGGCCCGTGAAGGCCGCCGAGGTACTGCGAGAGCGCGTCGCGCAGCGCCGGGATGCCCAGGTTGTGCACGTAGAAGGTGTCGCCCTGGGCCAGCGCCGCCACGGCGGCCTCCCGGATGGCCGCGGGGGTGACCGCGTCGGGCTCGCCGAACCAGAAGGGCAGCACGCCAGGCAGGCCGAGACCGGCATTGGCGACCTCGCGAATCCGCGAGGCGGGCAGATTTCTGATCGCCTCGCGGGCGAGGGCAGGGTGGGCAGGGCGCTCTGGCATGGTCGGATTCACGCGGGCAATCGCGCAAGATAACAGGCCGGCACAGGCGCCCGGCGCCGGGCGGACGGTCTCGGGTCGCCGGTCGTCTGTGCTAGATTGCCCGCGCCCCCCGGGACCGCCCATGCGACAGATCGTCCTCGACACCGAAACCACCGGCCTCACCGTCGAAGACGGGCACCGCATCATCGAGATCGGCTGCGTCGAGGTGATCAACCGGCGCCTCACGGGCCGACACCTGCATCTCTACCTGAACCCCGAACGCGAGGTCGACGAGGGTGCGCGCGCCGTCCATGGCATGTCGCTCGAGATGCTGCTCGACAAACCCCGCTTCCCGGAGGTGGCGGCCGACCTGACCGCGTTCGTGGCCGACGCCGAGGTGCTCATCCACAACGCGAGCTTCGATGTCGGCTTCCTCGACGCCGAACTCGCCCGCACGGGGCTGCCGCCGTTTGCCGCCGGTTGCCGGGTGACCGACACCCTGCGCCTGGCCCGCGAACTTCACCCCGGCAAGCGCAACTCCCTCGACGTGCTCTGCGAGCGCTACGGCATCTCCAATGCCCACCGCAAACTGCACGGCGCGCTCCTTGACGCCGAACTGCTCGCCGACGTCTACCTGGCCATGACCCGGGGTCAGGACAGCCTCGAGATCGCGCTGCACGGTGGATCCGCCCGCGCGCAGACCTCCGATGACGCCTCCGGCTGGCCGCCGGTCGGTCTCAGGGTGGTTTCGCCCCTGCCGCAGGAATCCCAGGCGCATCTCGACTACCTCGCCGGCATCGCCAAGGAGGCGAAGCGGCCGGCACTCTGGAGCAGTCTGGAGCCGGTCGAAGCCGCGCCACCGGCGTGACATAAGTCTGCCAAACGCGAAAAGTGTGACTTAGTTCCGCAGTCACGCCGTTCGTCCGTGCTACAAAGCCACTCATCGGGCCCGGGTGCGAGTGTTGCATCCGTCACGGGCCCCGTCACTGATCGAGGTCAACATGATCCGTCTTGCCCTTTCCGCGATAGGCATTGCCATGACCGCCCTGTCCGGCGTTGCCAGCGCCGACATCACCGTCAATCCCACCTACGCCGGCCCGGCCGACGTGGGCACGGGTGCCAACGCCACCTTCATCGCGATCGATGGCAACTGGAAGGGCAGCACGGTCCTCTGGAACGAGACGACCCGTCAGTACGGCAACGATCCCAGCGCGGCGGGCTTCGCGCCGATCGGCTCCTACGCCTGGGGCACGGGCCTGTGGGGCCGCGCCGACTGGCAGACGATCAACGCTCCGGGCAGCACGGTGCCGGTGCTCACCTCGGCCTCGATGCTCGCGCCGGTGATCAACTACGGCAACAACTGCTTCAACCAGTCGTTCGCCCCGGGCATTCCCATGGCGCAGCCATTCCCGGTGTCGGCCGCGCCCTCCGCCTGCCCGCCCGGGCCCGCGGTGGCGGACAACCTCAACAACTGGACGTCGCGGTTCACCGGTTTCATCCGCATCACCACGCCGGGCGCCTACAACTTCAGCGTGCTGTCCGACGACGGCTTCTTCTTCGACCTGTATGGGTCGGGCGGCGCCAAGCAGTCCATCCAGCGCGACTTCCTCAACGCGCGCAATGTCGACAAGTTCTCCCAGAACCTGGTGCTCAGCGAGGGCCTGTACCAGTTCGAACTCGGCGCCTGGGACCGGCTCGAGGCCGGTGCGGTCGATCTGCGCTGGAAGCTGCCCGGCGCCTCTGACTTCACCCTGATCCCGGCGCAGAACCTGGTCGCCAGCGTCAGCATGCCCGGCACGGTCGCTCTGGGCGCCCTGGCCGGCGTGTTCGGCTGGGCTGCCCGCCGGCGCCGCCCGGCTGCCTGATCGCCGGACTGCAGTCGTGTTAAATGGCCTCCGCTGATCGCCACCTCCCTCGGGAGTATCCGGAGCGCCACTCCCCGCCGCTCACCCTTCTTCAGAAGGTCGGCCATGTCATCCTGGTGGTGGGCGGCTGGGTGCTGTTCATCTGGATGTGGACGCTGGTCGTGGCCCGCCCCTGGGACAGCGCGCCGCTGGTTCTGCTGCTGGTGCTCTCCATCATCGCCGCACCCCTGATCACCCTGCTGTGGATCTTCCACAACATGGGCATCTACAAGCGCAAGGGGCCGCGCAAGGGCATGCGCGAAGTCAAGCCGGTCTATGACGTGGACTGGACCGGGCGAGAGATCACCGCCGACTGGGATGCGCTCAGCCGGTCGCGGGTGATCGTCATCGAGATCGACGAGTTCGGCAAGAGCTACCGGGTAGCGAGCACGCGATGACTCCCCTTCAGGAGTTCCTGATCGCGGTCCAGGAAACCACGATCTACTGGTGGGCGCTTTTCTATTTCGCCGCCTACCCGATCATCACCAGCGTGATGTGGATCACCACCTCATGGATGTTCCGCCTGCGCTGGGAAG
>JBIKWU010000321.1:0-4130 GCA_044356115.1 Burkholderiaceae bacterium | reverse complement strand
CTCCCACGAGATCGTGGCGCCGCCCAATGGTTGGCCACCGGTCACCGTGATCATTCCCGCCCACAACGAGCAGGCGGTGATCCGCCAGTCGCTCGCCTCGGTCATCGCGCTGGACTACCCCGACCTCGAGATCATCGTGGTCGATGACGGCTCCACCGACCAGACCTTCGACGCGATGATCCCCATGCTGCCGGGACCGGCGGTGCGGGTGGTCCGCAAGCTCAACAACGAGGGCAAGGCGCTGGCGCTCAACGACGTGCTGCCGCTGGCCCGGGGCGAACTGCTGCTCATCCTCGACGCCGACGCGCAGCCCGAGCCCGACATGCTGCTCTGGATGGTGCCGCACTTCACCCATGGCCGGGTCGCGGCGGTCACCGGCAATCCGCGGGTGCGCAACACCAACTCCTTCCTGGCGCGCCTGCAGGCGATCGAATTCTCGTCCATCGTCAGCCTGCTGCGTCGATCGCAGCGCATCTGGGGGCGGATCACCACGGTTTCAGGGGTGGTGACCATGCTGCGCAAGAGCGCGGTGTTCGATGTCGGCGGCTTCAGCCCCAACATGCCCACCGAGGACATCGAGCTCACCTGGAAGATGCAGAAGCGCTTCTACGACATCCGCTACGAGCCGCGCGCCATCTGCTGGATGACCGTGCCGGTCTCGCTGCGCGGTCTGTGGCGCCAGCGGCTGCGCTGGGCCCGGGGTCTGATGCAGGTGCTGCGCAAGCACCACGACGTGGTCACCCGCTGGCAACTGCGCCGGATGTGGCCGGTGTTCACCGAGTCGGTCATGTCCACCCTGTGGTGCCTGTGCTTCGTGGCGCTCACCCTGATCTGGTTCCTGTGCATCGCGACCGGCCTGCCGCCGGCCGGCGCCACCCCGATGCCCAACCTCTGGGGCATGACCATCGGCACGATCTGCCTGATGCAACTGGCCGCCGGCGCGCTCATCGACCGCCGATATGACCCGTTCATCAGCCGGTACTACCCCTACGCGGTCTGGTATCCAATCATCTACTGGATGCTGCTCGCGCTCTCGACCACCTGGGCGCTGCCCTACCTGCTCAAGCGGCCGGGCAAGGATTCCATCACCTGGAACACGCAGCGCAAGGGCAAGGGTGCATGAGTCGAAGGCTGTCTCGGGGGTGCTGGGCATTGCTGGCCGCATTGGCGGTCGTGCCTTCGCTCGCCCCGGCCAGCACCTACACGGTACGCGCCGGCGGCGTGATCGTCGACCGACCCCCCCGGCCTGAGGTCATCGCCGATCTCGACACTGCCCGCCGTCTGGCGCAGGCCAACAACTATCAGGCCGCCCTGCCCATGTACCTCATGTTGGCGGCCTCCGATCCGAATGACGCCGAAATGGCCATCGAGGTCGCGCGCGTGCTCGGCTTTGCCGACCGCAACGGCGAGTCGGCGGCGCTGTATCGCCGCGTGATCGCCCAGGCACCGCAGCGCCGTGCCGAACTGCTGCCCAGCCTGGCCTGGCAGACCGCCTGGGCCGGCGATGCGGCGCAGGCCGAGCCGCTGTTCCTGGAGGTGGCTCAGGCGTCCATCTACGACGAGCCGGTCCGCGCCGAAGCCTGGAAGGGCGCGGCCGAGAGCCGCCAGAACCTGGGCCGGCTCGAGGAGTCGCTTGCCGCCTACGACCGTGCCCTGGCGCTCAAGCCCAACGATCGCGGCCTCGCCCGCAAGCGTGCCCAGATGCTGCTCTGGACCGATCGCCATGCCGAGTCGATCGCAGCCTACCGGGCGCTGGCGGCGTCCGATCCCACAGATCGCCTGACGCAGCTCGGTCTTGCCCAGGCCCTGAATTTCGCCGGCCGCCATCGTCAGGCGCTGGCCATCTGGCGTGACATCGACGCACCCGCCAGCCCGGAGGAGCAGCGCGAGGTCGCGCGGGGTCTGCGCTGGGCCGGCTTCGAGGATCTCGCCCATGACACCCTCCAGGGTGTCGATCTGCCCGATGCTGCCTGGCTGCGCAACTGGCGTACCTTCCGCGAAACCGGCCGTAGCGGCTGGGCGGCCTACGAGTGGGCCCGCGATCGTGACTCGCTGGTGATCAGCGCGCTGACCGTGGGCGGGCTGGTGCGTCCGCAGCGCGGCCACACGCTGGAGGTGGCCTGGCGGCGTGCCTCGATCAGCGAGCCCGCGTCGTCGCTCAATGCCGACCGGCTCTCGGCGGCCTACGGCTGGCGGCTCGGTGATCCCTACACCCGCTGGGGCACGCTCTGGCCCAGCCTGAGTCTGTCGGCCAACCGCTATGCCGGCTGGTCGCCGGTCACCGGCGCCGCGCGGCTGCGCTGGATTCCTCGTGATGGCTTGCGTCTCGATGGCGAGGTGGGCCGCGAGACCATCGAGAACACCACCGCCCTGGCCAACCGGGTGACGGTGGCCACCACCAGCCTGGCGCTCGACTGGCGACCGCTGCCGCGCTGGAACGCCGGTGGCAGCCTGGCCCTGCTGCGCTTCGACGACGGCAACGTGCGCACACGGCTGACTGGCCGTGCCGACTATGCGCTGCGCTTCTCGCCCAAGGTGGTGGTGGGCATGGAGGGCCAGCTCTTCAGCAGTTCCGATCCCACCAGCGACACCCGGCCTGGCCGCGGCTACTGGAACCCCAGGCGCTACAACGAGGCCCGGGCCTATGTCGGCGTTTATCACGACTTCAATCCCTGGGAACTGCAGGCGCGGGTGGGGCTGGGCGTGTCGCGCGAGGTCGACGGCTTCGGCAATCAGAGTTCCGGCAATCCCAACGTCTGGGAGCTCAGCCTGGGCCGCGACATCACGCCCACCTGGCGAGCACGCTTCTACGCCGGCGGCTCCGGCAGCAACTTCGCCGCGGGCAGTGGTGGGGCTGGTTACTGGCGCCGCTTCGCCGGCGCCTCGATCACTGGCTGGCTCTGAGCCGGCTGACGCTCGGCCGGCGCCGGGCCGGCTGCCGGCTCACGCCGATCCGATCGGCTACAATCACGGGTTTACCCGAGCGAGTTTTCGCCCCCGAGGCCCGATGAAAGAAGCCAGACACCCCCGCGGCCTGCGCGAGCGCAAGTCCCACCTCTCGCCAGACGCCGAGCGGCTGGTCGCGGCGGCGCTCGGGCTCTCGAACGCCGGCAGCCGCACCGAAGACCGGTTCTGGGAGGCGGCGCTCGCGGTCCGGCTCGAGAAGCTGCTCGACGGTGGCCATGCTCAGCCGGTGGAAGACGCCCTCGAGCGACTGAACCAGACCGACACCGAGGCCTACAGCGCGCTGATCGAGGCGGTGGAGGATGCGAGCGAGGCGCTCACCCTCGAGATCGAGGGGCAGCGCTGGCAGTGCCTGCTGGTGTCCGCGCCACTGGTGGTCTGGACCCGCTTCCGGATTCCCTCCGGGCCCATCGCCGCCGACGTCGCGCTCACGCTGGCCGCGCAGTGGCAGGCGCACGCGCTGGCCTCGCAGGCCCGCTTCCGGATGGCACCCTGCCTCTACAGCATCGACCAGTTGCCCCGCGATTTCGCGGACATGCGACGCCTGACCCGTCGGCTGGGCAGCAGCGCCGTGAGCGGCCAGCCGGCCCGGCTCGATCTGAAATCGCTGCCTGATACCGCCGACATGCTCGCCGACACCCGCTTCCTGGTGGGCGTGGTGGCTGCGCCCGCCGGCATGCCGCTCTTTCGCTGGCAGGAAACCGACGCCGCGGGCCATGCCGGCCGCGTGCACTGCCTGGAGCAGTGGATCGCGCAAGGCCGGCCCAGTCTGGAGCCGCTGCTGCCCGGCTGCGGCTTCGAGTGCCTGCTGCCCGACGCCTACCACATCAACCTGCGCGAGGCCGACCGCCGGGTGAGGCCGTACGCCATTCGCGCTGCCATGCACCTGCTCACCCATGCCCTCGGGACCAAGCCGGCCGACATCACGGCTGCCATCGCGCCCTTCGGGCATGAGCGGGTCGATGAATACCGCATCGGCCTGTCGATGGGCGAATCCGAGGAGGTGGCACAGGGCGTCGTCTGGCCGCTCCTCGGCGCCGAGAGCGACCAGGACGATCCCTCGCCGCTGGAGCAGATCCGCGCCACGCTGCGCGAGGCCGGCATCACCGAGATCCGTTTCTGGCCCGACCTGAACGAGCCCGATTTCTGCGAAGACTGCGGTAGCC
>JBIKWU010000155.1:0-9030 GCA_044356115.1 Burkholderiaceae bacterium | reverse complement strand
GGTCATCCCCAGGGGCGTGGCCGAGGCCGCACTGACAGCCTTCCTGGACACCCCGCCGGGCACCGCCTGCAGCCGCCACGGCCGGCTCGTGCTGGCGCGACCGGCCTGGCTCGACATCGACGACTACGACCGCCTGCTCTGGAGCTGCGACCTGAACCTCGTGCGCGGCGAAGACTCGTGGATCCGCGCGCTGTGGGCGGGCCGGCCCATGGTCTGGCAACCCTACCATCAGGCCGACGGCGCGCACCGGGCCAAGCTCGAGGCTTTCCTGGCCTGGCGGCGACAGCCTGCGTGGCTGGCGGCCGACGAGGCCATCGAGGCCTTCAGCCGGGCCTGGAGCGAGGGCACGGACCCGACGGCCGCCTGGGCCGCGCTCGACGCCGTCTGGCCGGCCCTGGACACCGCCGCCGCAACACTCGCGGCCGGCGCGGCAAGGACGCCCGACCTGGCCACCCAACTGGTCAGTTACTGTCGATCCAGGCTATAATCTTCGGCTTTTCCCAGCCCGCCGCGCCCGGCGCCCGAGCCCGCGGCCCCCAAGGAAACCCCCATGAAGCTCGCCCAGGAACTGCGCACCGGCAACGTGATCATGATCGGCAAGGATCCGATGGTCGTGCTGCGGGCCGAATACAACAAGTCGGGCCGCAACGCGGCGGTCGTCAAGCTCAAGCTGAAGAACCTGCTGAACAACTCCGGCACCGAGACCGTGGCCAAGGCCGACGAGAAGTACGACGTGCTGATGCTCGACAAGCGCGAAGTCACCTACTCGTACTTCGCCGACCCGCTCTACGTGTTCATGGATGCCGAGTACAACCAGTACGAGGTCGAGGCCGAGTCCATGGGCGACGCGGTGCAGTACATCGATGACGGCATGCCCTGCGAGGTCACCTTCTACGAGGGCCGGGCCATCTCCGTGGAAATGCCCAACAGCGTGGTGCGCGAGGTGGAGTACACCGAGCCTGCCGTCAAGGGCGACACCTCGGGCAAGGTCATGAAACCGGCGCGCATCAAGCCCACCGGGTTCGAGCTGCCCGTGCCGGCCTTCGTCGAGATCGGCGACAAGATCGAGATCGACACCCGCACCGGCGAGTACCGCAGCCGCGTGAAGGGCTAGGCGCTCGGCGGACCGGCCCGGTGCAGATGCCGGGCCACGGTCTCGCGCAGCGACTGCATGCTCACCGGCTTGACCAGATAGCTGTCGCAGCCGGCCAGCGCGCCGCGCGCCAGGTCGAACGGTGAAGACCGGCTGGTGAGGATCACCACCGGCATTGGGCGCAGCGTGCGGCTGCGCTTGATCTCCCGGGTGAGCCGATAGCCGTCCATCTCGGGCATCACCACATCCACGAACACCATCTCGTAGTGGCGCACCGCGAGCGTCTCGAGCGCTTCGCGGGCCGAGTTCACCCCCTCGCTGTCCAGACCCATGCGGTGCAGCGCCACGGCGAGCTGGCGTCGCACTGTCGGGCTGTCGTCCACCACCAGCACCCGCGGTCGACGCGCCGAGGGCGCGTCGTCGGGATCGTCCCCCTCCGACCCGTGGGGCTCCGCGGCGGGCGGGCGCGTCGCGGCGGCATCTGCCCGTCCCGCCCCCGCCCCCGCCCTGACCCGCGCCCCCGCGCCCTGACCGCTGAGCAGGGTGTGCTCCACGGCGCGGTTGAGCGCCGGGATCAGGCCATGCGTGAACGCGTTGACGGGCAATTCATCCTGACCCCGCTCCTCGTCCGCGCGCCGGCCGACGCGCACGATCGCTGGTGCGGCGGCCACGCCTCCCGGCACCGGTGCGAGCGCATGGCCGCGGAGGTCTTCGAGCGCCTGCGGCGCCCCCGCCGCCGTCATGTCGACCATGGCGATGTCGAACCCGCCCGGCTGGCGATTGCTCGCGAGTTCGTAGCGATACGGGTTGTGACGCGCATGGCGCAGCAGGGTATCGGCGTGGCTGAGCAGACGCTGATCAAGGCCGAAATCGGCCACCCGGAACATGGGTCGGTCATCGAGCGCGGCGTTGCCCGGGTGTCCCATCTCGGTCACGCCCCAGCTGGCACGCCACTGTTCCGGGAAAGGCATTCAGGGTCTCCTGTGCGGACGGCGCGCCCACGGCTGGCCGCCCAGCCGGATTCTAGCCCCTGCCTTCCCGGAGCGGGCAAGGGCGGTGTGGCAAAAAAGTCTTTTTAATCGATAACTTGGCCGAAAAACCTCAGGCCGCGTATCAGGAGTCTTCGTGGATGCTGAGCTGGTTGTCGGCCGCGAACCCGCGCAGGAAGTGGTAGGCCATGGGTTCGATGGCATACAGCCGGGCATCGACCCGGACGCACTTGTGGCCCTCATGGAGGCCGGGCGCCACGTAGGGCGAGTAGGTGAGATGCGCCTGCGCGCCCGCCCCGGGCGGCCGGAACGAGGACATCACGCCGCACAGGCGCTCGGCCCAGTCGCTGGGCCGGAACGGACGCCCCTGGGCGGTGAGGCCGACGATGGTGAACGAGCGGACCGAGGGCGGGGGGCTCATGCGGGCGACCGGGCCGGGAACGGATGTTTCCGGGCACCGGGAGCGCGATTATAGCCGCCCGGCAGGACGGCTTTCCCCTAGAATGGCATGTCCGGGTCGGCCAGCAGGCGGCTCCGGCAGGCAGACGGCGGCGGCAGCCGCCGTTCGTGTTTCTGCGGGAACCCGCGCGCGGCTGACCCCCGATCCATCCCCGAACCGGAGTCCGAGATGGCTGCCAGCACCCCCCTGATGTCCACCTACGGCCGCTTGTCGGTCGCCTTCAGCCATGGCGACGGTGCCTGGCTGTTCGACACCCAGGGCCGGCGATATCTCGACTGCCTGTCCGGCATCGCGGTGAACACCCTCGGGCACAACCACCCTGACCTGGTGGCTGCGCTGCGTGAACAGGTCGGCCGCATCATCCATTGCTCGAACCTCTTCGAGGTGCCGTTGCAGACCGAGCTCGCCAGCCGCCTGGTGGCGGTCTCGGGCATGACCAACGTGTTCTTCTGCAACTCCGGCCTCGAGGCCAACGAGGCGGCCATCAAGATCGCCCGCAAGTACGGCCACGGCAAGGGCATCGCCGAGCCCGAGATCGTGGTCTACGAGAAGGCCTTCCACGGCCGTTCGCTGGCCACGCTCTCGGCCACCGGCAACGCCAAGGTGCAGAAGGGCTTCGAGCCCCTGGTAGGCGGGTTTCCGCGGGTGCCGCTCAACGATGCGCAGGCGCTGCGCCGGGTGGTCGACGAGCGCCCCAACGTGGTGGCGGTGTTCCTCGAGGCGATTCAGGGCGAGGGCGGCATCCAGGCCGCCAGCCTCGAGTACCTGCGCGAGGCCCGCCGGCTGTGCGACGAGCGCGGCCTGCTGCTGATGATCGACGAGGTGCAGTGCGGCACCGGGCGTACCGGCAAGTGGTTCGCGCACCAGTGGGCCGGCATCCTGCCCGACGTCATGCCCCTGGCCAAGGGCCTGTCCTCGGGCGTGCCGGTGGGCGCGGTGGTGGCCCATGGTGCCGCCGCCGAGGTGTTCCAGCCCGGCAACCACGGCACCACCTTCGGTGGCAATCCGCTGGCCATGCGCGCGGGTCTGGTCACCATGGCCGTCATGGAGCGCGACGACCTGCTCGGCAATGCCACGCGCGTCGGTGACTATCTGGTGCAGTGCCTCGGCCAGACGCTCGGCGGGCTGCCGGGCGTGAAGGAGATTCGCGGCCGGGGGCTCATGCTGGGCATCGAGCTCGACCGGCCCTGTGGCGAACTGGTGCAGCGCTGCCTCGATGCCGGCCTGGTGCTCAACGTCACCGCCGACACCGTGATCCGGCTGCTGCCGCCGCTGATCTTCACCCGCGAGCATGTCGACCACCTGGTCGAGCGGCTCGCGCCGCTGGTGCGCCAGCATCTGGCGAGCAGTCCCGCCCCGGCCTGAGGCGCCACCCGCGCCGCGCGCACACCCGAGATGCCGATGAAGCACTTCCTGCAGTTCAAGGACCTCGACGCCGACGAGCTCGCCTACCTCTTCGCCCGTACCCGGGTCATCAAGGAGCGGTTCAAGCGCTACGAGCCCTACCACCCGCTGAGCGACCGCACGCTGGTGATGATCTTCGAGAAGGCGAGTACCCGCACGCGCCTGTCCTTCGAGGCCGGCATGCACCAGCTCGGCGGCTCGGCCATCTACCTCAACACCCGTGACTCCCAGCTCGGTCGTGGCGAGCCGGTGGAAGACGCCGCGCAGGTCATCTCGCGGATGTGCGATCTGGTCATGATCCGCACCTTCGAGCAGAGCATCATCGAGCGCTTCGCGGCGCACTCGCGGGTGCCGGTCATCAACGGCCTCACCAACGAGTACCACCCCTGCCAGATCCTCGCCGACATCTTCACCTTCATCGAGCACCGCGGCGACATTCGCGGGCGCGTGGTCGCCTGGATCGGCGACGCCAACAACATGCTCTACACCTGGCTGCAGGCGGCTGAACTCCTCGGGTTCACCGTGCAGGTCTCCAGCCCCGCGGGCTACGAGGTCGACCCGGCCGTCGCGGGGAGTTCGGCGGCCTGCATGCGCCGCTTCGATCGCCCCATCGAAGCGGCCCGCGGTGCCGATCTGGTCACCACCGATGTCTGGACCAGCATGGGCTACGAGTCCGAGAACGAGGCGCGTCGCCGGGCCTTCGCCGACTGGCAGGTCACCCGGGAACTCATGGCGGCGGCCGATCCGCAGGCGCTCTTCATGCACTGTCTGCCGGCGCACCGGGGCGAAGAGGTCCAGGCCGAGGTGATCGACGGCCCGCAGTCGGTGGTCTGGGACGAGGCCGAAAACCGGCTGCATGTGCAGAAGGCGCTGATGGAATACCTGCTGCGCGGACGACTCTGAACGCGGTCCAGGGGCCGGTCAGACCCTAATCTGACAGTGACCTGTCAGTCAGGTCCGCGCACCGTTTCAACAAGCGCCGCATGGCCCTGATGGTCACGCTTGTTTTACACCCGGCCGCGCCACGCGATCCCTACAATGCGTCGCAGGAAGAAGAGGTCATGGGACGCAGGCTGATCGAGAACGAGGGCCAGTGGCATCCGGCGCTGGCGGTGCAGAGCGCGCGAATCACGCTCTACGCCGCGAAGCTCGGAAGGGTGGCATGCGAGGCTTCCGCCCTGCGACAGGCCCTCCGGGCCCCCGTGCCCTCGCGGACCTGGCACCGGGTCTGCCCTTACCTGCCGCGTGAAACCCTGGCCGACGGATCCCTGGTGCTGTGGCACCCCGATGAATCCGGCTGGTCGCTGGCGCTCGAGCAGGTGCACCGGCTGTGCGCTCCCGCCTGGCGACTGAGCGGCGCCTACGTCGCCATCCCTGGCACCGAGCGCGTGGAGATGCGTGACTTCCACGCCTTCGATGAACTCGACCTGCCCGACTGGTCGCTGGCCGTGCCGGATCCGGGTTTCGCCGAGATGCTCATGCATCTCGACGGGAACGCCTGGCGCCTGTCGGAGCTGGTCGCGCGCTGGGCGCTTCAGGCGGGGCCGTCCCGCGCGGGCAAGATCCTCGCGGTCGATCCGCCACCGGGCCCGCCCAGCCAGCACTGAGGCGCGCTGCCCGCCAGACCGCGGGCCTTGCCCGGCCCGCTCAGCCGCGCAGATCGGGGTCGAGCACCTGACCCTGGTCGAGCTGCACCCCGAAGCTGTTCAGGATCATCGACACCTGGGTGTACTGCCCCACGGTGAACACCACGTCCATGCACTGGCGCGGCTGGAAGTGCGCGCCCAGCGCCTGCCAGGTGGCATCGGTGATGAACTGCCCGGCGTGGAGTTCATCGGTGGCCTTCAGCAGCGCGCGGTCGGCAGCGCTCCAGTTCGGGCCGTCGGCGCCAAGCTTGATGGCCGCGATCTCGACGTCGGTCAGACCGGCGCGCTGCCCGATCGGCACGTGCTGGGTCCATTCATAGCCCGAGCGGCACAGGAAGCCGGTACGCAGCACCACCAGCTCGCGCTCGCGTGCCGGCAGGGTGTTCTTCTTGCTCAGCACGTAGCTGCCCCAGCCCATGAAGCCGCGCATCGCGTCAGGGTGGTTGAGCAGGGTACGGAAGATGTTGAGCATCTTGTCGCGAGCGACCATGGGTGCGGCGAGCGCGGTCTGCTCGGCGCTCCACTGGTCATCGGGCACGGGGGCGAATCGGGGCTTGGACAGGCGCATGGCGGGTTCCGGGCGGGTGGGTTGAGATGGATCCGTGTCTGCCGACTATGACCGATCACGCCGTGCGGCCCCGCGCCGACGCGTCTCGAATTCAGAGCTGGAAGGCGAGCCAGAGCACCAGGCCCTCGGCAATGAAGCGCGCCAGTCCGGGCGGACGCGGCCGATAGGCTCGGGCATCGGCGATCAGGGACTCGATCCAGCGCGCGAATCCGGCGATGTCCTCTGGCAGGTAGAAGCCGACCATCAGCTCGTAATTCAGGAACAGGCTGCGGCCGTCGAGGTTGACCGAGCCGGCCATGGCGAGGTGCTCGTCGATCACCACCGCCTTGGCATGCACCATGCTCGGCACCAGCCACAGCCGCGCGCCAGCTGCCGCGAGCTCGCGCATCGGGCGCTGGCGTGCAATGTCGGCCAGGCGGTGGTTGGAGCGCGCGGGCATGACGATGTCGACCTGCACGCCGCGACGGGCGGCCAGGCAGAGCGCGGCCAGCAGGCTCTCGTCGGGCACCAGGTACGGCGTCACGGCCAGGATGCGGGAGCGCGCCCGATAGCACGAGGTGAGCAGCAGCGCGTGCACGGTGTCCTCGGCGTAGTCGGGCCCGCTGGGCAGCAACTGGGCACTGGCCACCTCCGCAACGGGCCCGGCGGGTGTCAACGCCGACTCGGCGGCCTCACGGCCCCGCGCGAAGGCGGCCTCGATCGCCTCGGGCCGCGAGCTCTGCGAGAACGCCCAGTCGGCCTCGAACAGCGCGCAGGCCTCGGCCGCGAGGGGCCCGGCGAGATCGAAGCTGAGATCCCTCCAGGGCGCTCGCCCGCCCGCGCCCTCGAAATACTCGCCAGCCAGATTGCGCCCGCCGGTCCAGAGGAGGCGGCCGTCGGCCACCACCAGCTTGCGGTGGTTGCGCAGGTTGGTGCGACCGCGCAGCGGCCCGCGCCACGGCATCCGGAAGGGCGGCGCGAAGCGCACCACCTGCACACCGTCACGCCGCGCCTGGGCGAAATCGCGCCGACCGCCCATCCAGGCACCCATGCCATCGACCAGCAGGCGCACCCGCACGCCCTCGCGGGCGCGCGCCGAGATCCGCTCGAGGAACTCGCTGCCGAAGGTGTCGCGGCCCAGGATGAAGGTGCAGACATCGAGGCGCTCGCGCGCCGCGTCCACCACCCGCAGCAGCGCCTCGCGCGCGGCCCGGCCATCGGCATGGATGTGCAGGTCCTGGCAGGCGCGCGCCGGATGGATGCCCATGGCCGCGGTCAGGCGCCGCGTCCAGAGCGGCACCCGGTCGGTCTGCCCCGCCTCGGGCTCGCCGGTGGCGGCGCGCGAGCGCCGCGCAGCCCGGGGCAGCTTGCGGATCCCGAACATGAGGTAGAGCGGCACGCCGAGCTCGGGCAGCAGCGTGATCATCAGCACCCAGGCGATGGCCGCCGAGGGATGGCGCCGCTGGCCGAGTGCATGCGAGCCGAGCACGAACACCAGCAGGCCGATGGCGGACATCAGCCCGTGCCAGGAAAACCACTCGGAGGGCAGGTCGCTGAGAGACACCGGGCGGACTCGCGGATCGGGTGCGCAGACTCTAGCAGGCGGGAGGGCCTTCGGCCTTGCGATATCCTCTGCCTGTCATTGACCGAGGTGAACCATGGACCTGAACTACTCCCCTGACGAAATCGCCTTCCGCGACGAAGTGCGCGGCTGGCTGGCCGCCAACGTGCCCGCTGACCTGCGCCAGAAGGTGCTCGACTACCAGGAACTCGGCAAGGAAGACCTGGTGCGCTGGCACAAGATCCTGGCCGCCAAGGGCTGGGTCGCGCCGGCCTGGCCCAAGGCCTGGGGCGGCACCGACTGGGACGCCACCCGCCGCTACATCTTCGAGGAAGAGTACGCGCTCGCCGGCGCCCCGCCCATCGCCCCGTTCGGCCCCACCATGGTCGCCTCGGTGCTGCTGCACTTCGGCACCGACGCGCAGAAGCAGCGCCACCTGCCCGACATCTACAACGGCAACGTGTTCTGGTGCCAGGGCTACTCCGAGCCGGGCTCGGGCTCCGACCTCGCCTCGCTCAAGACCCGCGCCGAGCGCCAGGGCGACCACTACGTGGTCAACGGCCAGAAGATCTGGACCACCCTGGGCCACTACGGCGACTGGATCTTCTGCCTGGTGCGCACCGACGCCACCGCCGGCAAGCGTCAGGAGGGCATCAGCTTCCTGCTGATCGACATGAAGACCCCGGGCATCACGGTACGCCCGCTGCTGCTGCTCGACGAGGCCCACGAGGTCAACGAGGTGTTCTTCGACGACGTGCGGGTGCCGGTCGAGAACCTGGTGCACGAGGAGAACAAGGGCTGGACGGTGGCCAAGTACCTGCTCGGCCACGAGCGCCTGAATACCGGCCGCATCGGCGGCTCCAAGCGGGAGCTGGCCAAGCTCAAGCAGATGGCCGCGCGCACCCAGGTCAATGGCAAGCCGCTGCTCGATGACCTGCGCTTCAAGGACCGTCTGGCGCGCGTCGAGATCGAGCTCATGGCGCTCGAGATCACCAACATGCGCTTCCTCGACGAGATGCGCCGCACCGGCAACATCGGGCCCGAGGTCTCCATGCTCAAGATCAAGGGCACCGAGATCCAGCAGGCGCTCACCGAGCTCAGCATGCAGGTGATGGGCCCGATGGCGCAGGCCTTCCGCCCGATCAGCTACAGCGACTTCGACGAGTTCGGCGCCTCCATGGCCGCCCGCTACTTCAACTTCCGCAAGACCTCCATCTACGCGGGTTCCAACGAGATCCAGCGCAACATCTTCTCGAAGATGGCGCTGGGCCTCTGATCCCGGGAGCAACAGGCCTGAACTTCGAACTCACGCAGGACCAGCAGCTGCTGG
>JBIKWU010000154.1:0-9076 GCA_044356115.1 Burkholderiaceae bacterium | reverse complement strand
AAATACGAATCTTCCACAGAGAGCGGTCCATGTTGCAAATGGTTATAATAATAAGCTATTGATTTATAATCACGGGCATGGCGGGCTGCCTGGCCAAAATGAGGGTTTTGCAAAAGAGTTTTTGCAGGGCGCTTTAGACAAGGGTTTTGATATACTGATTACGTCCATGCCGCTTGTTGGCGTGAATAGAATAAATTCTCAAAGCCAATATTGGGCGAAAGTTTATGGGGCTAGTGAGCCGACTATTTTTAACTCGTCTCTTCTCAGCCCTTGGGCACACTTTCATTCGATTTATGAGATCATTGACGATCCCGATCACTATCTCCATTTTTTCATTGATTCGGCTGTCATCTTTTCAGCCATAACAAGTGAATCGTCTCGGGTAAGTAAAATTAATCTGCTGAGTGAAGTGAAGAGCATTCGCCATACTTACAACAGCGTATCCTATGTTGGTCTCTCTGGTGGTGCTACTACTGGGCTTGCGGCATGTGCCGTATTTCGATTTGATAAATGTATTTTGATCGCGGGATTTTTGCCGTTTTACCTGAGGGCTCAAAATATAAATTCATGGGGCGATGCTGAGCAGACGTCCAGATCGTTTTATTCTCAGTTCCCCTACGAGAAGTTGATGAAGGTTGCTGCGCAGACGACCCGGAGGGTGACTTATATTTATAATAGTAACGACCCGTGTTGTTTCTCGAATCCCGAGGCGGGAAAGTTTAAGGGGGATTTTACGGAATATGATATCCGTATCATGGAGAGTAATATACATGGTTTCGAGTCATCTTATGTGTTGAGAGAATTGATCGCAAGATGATTTGATAGTTGATGAAAAACACTATCGGTTTGCCGATGCTGCGTTTAATGGCTCCGGCTTTCTTGAAATCCATGAGCTTCGGAGAATGGCGCTGCTCTAACTTCATTAGCCACAAGCCATCAGCGGTCGAGCGGAACCGTATCGTGTGATAGTACAACTCGCGTGGCTGTAGACATCGGAGCGTGCATCCTGGCGCGTATCGTAGATCCGGAGCTTGATCGCCTCCAGCTTGCGCAATTGGAGGAATCTCGGCCACTGCGTTATCGTGGCATTTGCCGCGCCGGCTCGTACTGCTGGGCAAGCCTCGTCAGAGTAGGCCAGCATCTGCAGCCCGGGGCGTCACCGCCGCTGGGCCATGATCAATGTATCGAGCACCAACCAGGTATCGATGTGCTGCTCCATTGACCCGCCCACCGCCATACGCGGCTACAGGTTCAGCACTACCGCCAGGTACAACGAGCCCCCGTGCGTGCGGATGTAGGTGATCTCGGGCACCTACGATTTTTTGGATCGTCGATGGTGAACACGCGCTGCAGGTGGTTGTGCGTCACCACGACTGGCTTGGCTCCGCGAATGGATGGTCGCTGGCCGTAGCCTGTTGCGAGCGCCGTCCAAAGGCCAGCGCCGTTGTCAGGCTGCCGGAGGATCTGGGCACCCCGACCGAGCGCACCGGGCAGAAGAGGAATCGCGTCTACAGCTATCAGGCGAATGTGGATTTGCTCTTCGGGTGGCGCGCCATCAGGAATTTCTCCACTCGTCCAGCGGCAGGCCTTCGACCTCGACTGTCGCGTTGTAGCCTGCGATGAAGTCTGCGTGGTCCTCACGCCACCTGCGCCCCTGCCCGTGCCTCCCGCTCCCCTGTACAGTCCCCCCATCCCCGCACTGGAGCGCTGCAATGCGCAGATCCAACGCCGCCCGATGGCCCTTGGCGCTGGCCCTCACCACACTCACCCTCGCCACCGCCCCAGCCTGGGCCCAACCCAAACCCTGCACCCCGCGCCCCTTGCCCTTCGAGGGCGCGCCCGTCGCCTGGGGCCATGCCCCGCTGTCCAAGCTCAAGAAGGACACCCGGTACCAGCTCCTCACGCAGGATGGTCGGCAGGTGCTTCAGGCCCACGCTGACGGCGCGGCTTCACTCTACGGTGCGGGCTTTCAGCCGGGCCGCTCGGCCGCAGCCTGGCTGCGCTGGTCGTGGAAGACCGATGCCCTGGTGCCCGGCGCTGACAACGCTGACCGCGCCCGTGAGGATGCGCCGCTGCGCGTGGTGGTGGCCTTCGATGGCGATGCCTCCCGGCTGCCGATGGCCGAGCGCGCGCAGCGCAAGCTCGCGCAGACCATGACCGGCCGCCCGCCGCCCTATGCCGCGCTGATGTACATCTGGGGCAGCCGCGAGGCCCCTGAGACGGTCATCGACTCGACCCACACCCGTCAGATCAAGATGCTGGTCGTGCAGTCGGGCACCGAGGGTCTGGGCCGCTGGCATGACGTGCGGCGCAACCTGCGCGAGGACTACCGACGCGCCTTCGGTGTGGCGCCCGGCCCGGTGGTGGCGGTGGCGGTGATGACCGATACCGACAACACCGGCGAGAAGGCCGACGGGCTCTACGCCGGCTTCGCGTTCGAGTGCGCGCCGAAATGACCGCGTTGCGCCTCGCGCGTCGCGGTCTGGCGCTGGTCTTCGCGGTGTGCGCGTGGCTGGCCCTGTCGGGTTGCGCCCATCATCTGCCGCCGCTGCCGGAGCGCACGCCCAGCACCCATCTCATCGGCGATGCCGCAGCCCCGTTGGCCAGGGCCTACACCCCGCCGGCCGGGGATGCCTCGCTCAACGGCGTCGCCCTGCTGCGTGATCCCATGCAGGCCCTGGCCACCCGGGTGATGCTCGCCCGCGCCGCGCAGCGCGCGCTCGATGTGCAGGTCTACATCTGGCGGCCCGATGCCTCCGGCTTGCTGATGCTGCACGAACTGCGCCGTGCCGCGCAGCGGGGTGTGCGCGTGCGCGTGCTGCTCGATGACAACGGCAGCGACGGCATGGATCCCTGGCTGCAGGCCGCCGCCGCGCAGGCCGGCGTGGAGGTGCGCCTGTTCAATCCGTTCGTGCAGCGCAGCTTCAAGGCACTGGGCTACCTGAGCGACTTCCAGCGGCTCAACCACCGCATGCACAACAAGTCGTTCACCGCGGACAGCCTGGCCACCATCGTGGGCGGACGCAACATCGGCGACGTGTACTACGGCGTCGATGCCGACCTGCTCTTCGCCGATCTCGACCTGATCGCCCTGGGGCCGGCCGCCCAGGCCACCGCGCGCCACTTCGACGGCTTCTGGAACAGCCGCTGGGCCTATCCGCTCACCGGGCTGCTGCCGCCCATCGACCCCGAAGAGCTCGCGCGCATGGCCCGGCAGCTCGATGATCCCGAGAGCCTGCCGGATGTCGCGCAGTTGCTGGCCGAACTGCAGCGCTCGCCCTGGGTGAGCGCTCCGCTGGGTGTGGACTCGCCCCTGCAATGGGCGCCGGTGGCGGTGCTCTCCGACACTCCGGCCAAGCTCGACCCCCAGGCCTCGCCTGAGGCACGCATGCTCGAGCCGCTTGCCCGCTGGCTGCGCAGCGCCAACCGAAGCCTCGATCTGGTGTCGCCGTACTTCGTGCCCGGCGAGGCAGGGGTGAAGAGCCTGGTCGAGCTCGCCCGCCGAGGCGTGGCGGTGCGCATCGTCACCAACTCGCTCGCGGCCACCGATGTCATGGCGGTGCATGCCGGCTATGCCCGGCACCGGCGCGCGCTGCTTGCCGCGGGCATCGAGCTCCATGAGCTCAAGCCCGACGCGATAGCCCAGGTGCGTCTGCCCAGGCTGTCCTGGAATGTCCGGCTCGGCGCATCCTCGGCAGCCAGCCTGCACGGCAAGACCTTCCTGGTGGACGGGCAGCGCCTGTTCGTGGGTTCCTTCAACCTCGACCCGCGCTCGGCGCGCCTGAACACCGAGATGGGTCTCACCGTTGACAGCCCCGTGCTCACCCGCGCCCTGGCCGATGCCATCGCGCGCGACATGACGGCCGCCACCTGGCGAGTGAGCCTGTCGCCGGACGGCAATCTGCAATGGGCGGAGATCCGGGCCGATGGCACGCAGCAGGTGCATGCCCGCGAGCCGGGCGCGTCGCTGCTGCGACGGCTGGGCGCCCGCGTGCTGTCATGGTTGCCGATCGACGGCCTGCTCTGAGTCAGCTCCCGCGGGCCTTCACGCGCACGCCATCGGCCACCGCCGGGGGCGGATAGACGATCACCGAATCGCCGGGGGCGAGCCCGGCCCGCACCCAGGCGTGCACGCCGTTGCGGGCGCCGAGTTCGATCGGCAGCAGGCGGGCGCGGCCTTCGCGCACCACGAACACCGCCATCGGCGCCGCGCCGCCCGCGTCGGGGCCTGCCGAGGGAGCCGGGAAAACCGCGCTCACCGGCACCCGCACCGCGTCGTCCACCGACAGGGTCACGATGCGCACCGACACCCGATAAGCATCGCCGAGCGCGGCCCACTGCGTGGCGGGGCTCGTGATGTCGAGCAGGACGTTCACGCGTTGCTCCTCGATGCCCAGTGCCGAGACCTTGGTGAAGGCGGCCGGCTCGATCAGCTGCACGATGCCCTCGAGCGTGCCCGGGCCGCCCCAGCGCTCGATCCGCGCGCGGGCGCCGGGCCGCACGCGCAGCGCGTCGGTGGTGAGCAGTTCGGTCACCACCTCAAGCCGACGGGTATCGCCGATCTCGAGCAGCGGCGCCCCCAGCGCGACCACCGCCTCGTTGGCCTGCGCCACGCGCAGCACGCGCCCCTCGATCGGCGAGCGCACCTCGAAGAGCGCGCCGCTGCTGCCGGCCTGGCGCACCGCGCCAAGCGCGGCGCGCGCCTGCTCCAGGTCATGCCCGGCGACATGCCGGTCCTGCTCGGCGGCCTCGATCTCCTTGCGCGCGGCCGCCACGGCCAGGCGATCGACCTCGAGCTTGGTGGGCGCCACGAAGCCCTTGCCGGCGAGTTGCTCGCTGCGCGAGAGCTCGTTCTCGGCCTGGCGCAGGCCGACCCGCGCGCGCTCGATGCGCACGCCAGCGCGCAGCACCGCCGCCTCGGCAGACTGCACGCGAGCCTGCTGGCCGAGCACGGTGCGTTCATCGAGCAAGGGCGAGAGCACCGGCGAGAGCCGCGCCACCACGGCGCCGGCGGCCACCGCGTCGCCCTCGCGCAGGCTGATGCGCGCCAGCCGGCCGGCCAGGGGGGCCGAGATCATGAAGCGCTCGCGCAGCCGCGTGCGCGCGTCCTCGTCGATCGTCGATTCGAAGCGACCCCGCTCCGCTGGCGCGAGCTCCACCAGCACCGGGCGTGGCGCGAAGGCCCAGGCGAGCAGGCCGATGGCTGCCGCGGCGATGCCGGCTGAGACGAGGAGCGTGTTGCGTTTCATGGTGATGGCGTCTTTCTGGGGCTGGAGCGTGCGCCGGTCTTCATTCACGGGTCTTCAGCGCGCCCACCAGATCGAGCCGGTCGACCCGTCTGCGCACCACCAGCGCGCTGCCCAGGCCGGCGGCCACCACGCACAGGGCCGCCCAGGCATAGGTGCGCGGCTGCAGCGCCACCGGGAAGGCGAACTGGTCGGAGGCCAGCAGCGAGACGATGCTGCGCACCAGCCCCTCGCCCATGAGCATGCCCAGCGGCAGGGCCAGCGCAATCAGCAGCGCCTGCTCGCCCAGCAGCAGCGCCGAGACCTCGCCGCGAGTGAAGCCCAGCACGCGCAGGCTGGCCAGCTCCCAGGTGCGCTCGGCCAGCGCGATGCGGGCATTGTTGTAGACCACGCCCACCGCGATCACCACCGCGAACACCGTCATGATCGAACTCATGATTCGGATGTTGCGCGCGCTGACCTCGTTCATGTTGCGCTCGAGGCTGGCCTTGCTGAACGTGCCCACCAGCCTGGGCTGCTGGCGGATCGCCGCGAGCGTGGCCGGCTCCGCACCGCGCTCCAGGGCCAGCGAGAACGCCGTGGCCACATCCGATTCACCCAGCAGGCGGTTCAGCGCCCGCCGCTCCATGTAGGCGTTCAGGCCCATCATCTCGCGCACGGTTGCCGTCACCGGCACCCGCAGGGTCTGCTGCCGACCCTCGATGATGTCCACCTGCACCCAGTCGCCCACCCGCAGGCCCAGCTTGGCGGCGAGCCGGTCGGTCATCAGCAGGCCTTCGCCGGGCAGCGTTGCCGCGCGGCCGTCCAGATCGACCACGCGGCGCAGTTCGGGCCGCGCGTCCAGGCCCTGGATGGCGCCCCGCTCGCTGCGGTGACCGGCCACGAAGCGCACCGCCACGTCGCGCCCCGATTCCACCGCGATCACCCCGGGCAGTCTGGCCAGCGCGTGCTGGGCAGCGGCATCGCCGGGCTCGACCAGCCGCACGGTGAGATCGGCGCGCATGGCCACCGAGAACGCGGTGTCGACGATCACCGCGATGCTGTCGCGCGCGAAGTTGCCCATCATCACGATCGCCACCGCGGCGGCCATGCCGAGGATGGACAGCGTCGTGCGCCAGGGGCGCCGCTGCATGTTCCGCAGAATCATGCGCTGGCCGGGGCCGAGCACGCGCGGGGGGATCCGGTCGATCCAGCTGCCCCGGTAGCGGCCTGGCGCGGGCGGGCGCATGGCCTCGGCGGGGGGCAGTCTCACCGTGGCCCAGATGGCATTGAGCGTGCCCGCCAGGGCCGTGACCACGGCCACCAGCGCGCCGGTGACAAACAGCGAGGGCGTCATGCGATGGGCGAAGGCCGGGAACTGAAAGAACTCCGCGTACAGCCCGGTCATGAGGCGGCCGAAGGCCTCGCCCCCGGCAAAGCCGATCACGAGGCCCACCGCCACGATCACCGCGACCAGCTTCATGAAGTGCGCGGCGATCGCGCGGTCGGGGTAGCCCAGTGCCTTGAGCGCGGCGATCTGCTCGCGCTGCGTGGCCACCAGCCGCGAGATCACCACATTGAGCAGGAAGGCGGCCACGCCCAGGAAGATCACCGGCAGCACGGTGGCGAAGACCCGCTGCTCGTCGATCTCGCGTTGCAGGAATGCATGGGAGGTCTGGTGCTCGCGCGCGTGGGCGTCGCGCCCGCCGTAGGGGGCGAGCTGCCGGTTCAGCGCCGCGATCACCGCCTGCGGGTTGGCGCCTGGCGCGAGCTTCACCGCGACATGGTCGAACGCGCCCGCCATATCCCAGGCGGCCGCGAGCACCCGCTCATCCACCCACAGCACCCCGAAGCCGCGCAGGTCTGGCATGCCGCTCATGCCGGCGAACACGTACTCGGGCGACAGCGCGATGCCGCGCACGACGAGCGCGCGTTGCCGGCCGTTGATCAATGCGCTCAGGCGCGAGCCCGGCTCCAGTCCGTGCGACTGCGCGAACGAGGCCGAGACCAGCGCGTCGATCGCGCCATCGCCGCGCACGCCCTGGCTCTCGGGATCGAGCGGCGCGCCGCTGCGCACCATCACCGCATTCAGGCGTCGCGGCTGGCGCGCATCGATGCCGATCATCCGCGCCAGCAGCGGATCGTCCACGCCCGCGATGTCCACCCGCACCACCCGCTCGATGGTGAGCTGGATATCGCCCACGCCGGGTGTGGCGGCCAGGGTCTCGGCCATCGCGCGCGGCGCGCGCCTGAGCGCGGCGAAGACATCGGCGAAGCGCCCCTGCGCATAGAAGGCCTCGCGCGCCTCGGCCAGCGAATCCACCGCCGAGAGCGCGGTGACATAGCTGCCCACGCCGCTGGCCACCACCAGCGCGATCGTCAGCGCCTGGCTCCAGAGGCGCCGCAGATCGCGCAGCAGCTTGATGTCGAGCGCCTTCATGCCGTGCTCACCACGACAGCTCCGAGGGCGAGAGGCGATGCGCATTGACATCGATGCGCTGGATGGTGCCGTCGCCCAGGTGGATCACCCGATCGGCCATGCCGGCGATGGCCGCGTTGTGGGTGATCACCACCGAGGTGGTGCCCAGCTCGGCATTGATGCGCGCGATCACCTCGAGCACCAGCTTGCCGGTGCGGTAGTCGAGCGCGCCGGTGGGCTCGTCGCAAAGCAGCACCTCGGGCCGCTTGACGATGGCGCGCGCGATCGCCACGCGTTGCTGCTCGCCGCCCGAGAGTTGTGCCGGGAAGTGGTCACGCCGCGGCGTGAGGCCCACCCGGTCGATCGCCTCGTCGATCGGCATGGGGTCGCGCACGATGTCGGTGACCAGGGCCACGTTCTCGCGCACCGTCAGGCTGGGGATCAGGTTGTAGAACTGGAACACGAAACCGACGTGTTCGCGGCGATAGGCGGTGAGCTCGGCGTCGGAGGCGCCGGTGAGCCGGTGGTCGCGGAACTCGACATCGCCGGCGGTGGGCGCATCGAGCCCGCCCAGGATGTTCAGCAGCGTGGACTTGCCGCTGCCCGAGGGGCCGAGCAGCACGATGAACTCGCCGGCGCCGATGTCCAGATCGACATCGTGCAGGGCCACCACCGAGACCTCGCCGGTGCGGTAGACCTTGGACAGGCCGCGGGCGCGGAACAGCACCGGGCGAGCGTCTGGCGCAGGGGAGGGCACGCTGGGGTGGGGCGAGGCCATGCCTCAGTGTGCCCGATGCCCCCCGCGACGGCCTTGAGCCGCGTGCGCGCCGACCCTCGGCCAGCGCTTCAGGACGCCTTGGCCGAGGCCTGCAGCCAGTCGATCGGCACGAAATCCAGCGCGCGCTGATGCGTGCAGGCCAGCACCACCGGCGGCGCGCAGCCATCCATCCAGGCCTGGCGCCAGCGCAGGGCACACACGCACCAGCGATCGCCCGGCTTCAGGCCGGCGAAGCGGAATTCCGGGCGTGGTGTGATGAGGTCGTTGCCCTCTTCGAACTGGTGATTCAGGAAGGCCGCGGTCATGCGCGCGCAGATCACATGGCTGCCGTGGTCGTGCTGATCGGTATGGCAGCAGCCGTCGCGATACCAGCCGGTGAGGGGGTCGAAGGAGCAGGCCTGAAGCGGCTCGCCCAGCACGTTGAGTGCGGTGGTCATCGGTCAGGCCCTGGGGCCGGTCTTCATGAGGGCCATGGCGGTGCCGATCAGCGACGAGACCTCGCTCATGTTGCCGGGCACGATCATGGTGTTGTTGGCCTTGGCGAGCTGGCCGTAGGCGTCGACCGCGCGTTCGGCCACCTTGAGCTGCACGGCCTGCTCGCCCCCGGGCTGGCGGATGGCCTGCGCAATGCGGGTGATGGCCTCGGCGGTGGCG
>JBIKWU010000027.1:0-23178 GCA_044356115.1 Burkholderiaceae bacterium | reverse complement strand
GTTGAAGTCATGCTCACCGAGCTGGTTGACGATCGGGCGCACGGTGATGCCGGGCGTGTTCATGTCGATGAGGAACTGCGACATGCCGGCGTGGCGGTTCTCGCCGCGATCGCTGGTGCGCAGCAGGGCGATCATGTAGTGGCAGCGGTGGGCGCCGGAGGTCCAGACCTTGCGGCCGTTGATGACCCAGCCATTGGCCGCCAGGGTGGCGCGACTGCGGATCGAGGCGAGGTCAGAACCCGAATCGGGCTCGCTCATGCCGATGCAGAAGAACGCCTCGCCGCTCACGATGCGCGGCACGATGCGCGGCGCCAGCACGTCGGGCGACAGGCGCATGAGCAGCGGGCCGCTCTGGCGGTCTGCCGTCCAGTGGGCGGCCACCGGCGCGCCCGCCGCGAGCAGTTCCTCGATGACCACGTAGCGCTCCAGCGAACTGCGCTCGTGGCCGCCGAAGGCCTTGGGCCAGGTCATGCCGATCCAGCCGCGCTCGCCGAGCTTGCGGCTGAACTCGGGGCTGAAGCCCTGCCAGTTGCGTACCCGCTTGCTCACCGGATAGTCGGCGAGGTGCTCGGCGATGAACGCGCGCACCTCGGCACGCAGTGCCTCGCACGCCGGGGGCAGTTCGCCGGGGTTGATGTTCAGGACCTGCATGGCATTCCTCGTGAGCGCGGACCGCACCGGGCGGTTGGCCGGCATGCGCCGGCCAGGGTTGCGCGGGAGGCGCCCCAGCCTTGCGGCGCGATCGGATCCCGCTCGGCCGATTCTCGGCGCGCCCGCCTTGTTGGGCAACCGGCGTGCGTGCTAGCGTCCCTCGGCCATCCGGTCGACCGGTTCGGTTTACCCGGGCTTGCAGACCGGCCTCGCCCCCGGCACGGGCGGGGTCCAGGCAAATGAAACAGGCCGCCGGTGCCGGCGGTCGCGCCACCGGAGATCGCGTTCCATGAGAAGACTGCTCGTTGCGCTGCTGCTGCTCGCCGCGCCCCTGGCGTCCGCCCAGACGCCGTTCCCGAGCAAGCCGATCCGCATCGTCGTGCCCTTCAATGCCGGCAGCGGCTCGGACTCGATGTCGCGGCTGTACGCCGAGGTGATCGCCAAGTCCGATGGCTGGTCCTTCGCGGTCGAGAACCGCCCGGGGGGCAGCGGCGTGCTCGCGATCAACACCGTCAAGGCCGCACCGGCCGATGGCCACACCCTGCTGCTGGCCAGCGTCTCGCCGATGGCGGTGATGCCGGTGATCACCCGCAACCTGCCCTACGACCCCTTCAAGGATTTCCGCGCGGTCCATGGCCTGTCGGTGGGGCCGGCGGCCTTCGTGGTGCGCGGCGATTCGCCCTACCGGACCATGGCCGAGTTCCTGGCGGCCATCCGGCGCCAGAACCGGCCGATGTCGGTGGGCAACTACTCCATGGGCTACCAGCTCATCGGGGCCTGGCTGGGCACGGTGTCGGGTCTGCCGGTCACGCACGTGCCGTACAAGGGCGGGTCGCAGATGGTGGTCGATGTGATCGGCGGGCAGCTCGACATCGGCGTGAACGACTTCTCGGGCGTGGCCCAGCTCATCCGCGACGGCAAGCTGCGCGCGCTGGGCATCACCGGTGATCGTCGCGATCCGAAGTTTCCCGACGTGCCCACCATGAAGGAGAGCGGATTCCCCGAGTTCGAGACCTATGTCTGGGCCTCGCTCTACGTGCGGGCCGACACCCCCGATGCGATCGTCGCGCGCCTGGCCGCGGCCATCGCGCGCGCGATGAACGCCGAGGAGGTCAGGGCCTTCCACGAGAAGAATCCCGGTCAGCCCCTGGCGCTGGGCCCGCGCGAGATGGGCGAGTTCCAGTTGCGCGAGTACCAGCGACTGAAGAAGGCCGCCGAGGCCGCCGGCATCAAGCCGGAGTGAGGCCGCGGCGGGGCTTGGCGCAGCCCGTGGTCTTGCGCTGCGTGGCGGCGTCAGGCCGATTGCGCACAGGGACTGCTCGCCGGTGTAGTCCGTGAACTAGACCGTCGGCGCAATGGCCCGGCCGGGCATCGCGGCGGTTCAATGGCTCCCACGCATCGTGCGTGACAAGGAGTCCAACATGAGCCATTACCCCCGCCGTCGCTCGCCTGCCGGCCCTATCCGCCGCACCGCAGGTCAGGGCATGACCGAGTACGTGATCATCGTCGCCCTGGTGTCGGTTGCCGCCATCGGCATCTACACCCTGTTCGGGCAGACCCTGCGCAACCAGACCGCCGGCCTTGCCCTCGAGATGGCGGGCACCGACGCCACCTCGGCCGTGGCCCACGCCCAGAGCAGCGCCTTCACCGCGTACACCAACGCCAACGTCCGCAAGGGGCTCGACAACTACCACGCGTCCAACCGCCCCTGAGCCGGCCCGCGCCCTCCAGCCGCACGCGTTGCTCGCCATGCCGGGTCGTGTTCATCCGTTTGCTCCGGCGCAGGGGCCATGCGGCGCCGCGCGCCGGTGTCGCAGCCTGCGCCGGGGGCGCTCAGGGCATCGCCCGCCGCGGCCGCGGCCGCGACAGGCCGGCGTGGTGCTCGTGCTCTGCCTGGGCCTGCTGCTGGTCGGGGCGCTCGGGCTGCACCTGTCCTTTGCCGCCGGGCGGGCCTTCACCCAGCGCGAGCGACTCGACGCCGCCGCTGACGCCGCCGCCTACAGCGCCGCGCTGTGGCAGGCGCGTGTCCTCAACTACCAGGCGCTGGCCAACCGGGCCATCGTCGCCAATGAGGTTGTGATCGCGCAGGCGGTCACCCTGGCCTCATGGGCGCGCTATTTCGCCCGCTTCAGCCAGACGGCATCGGTGCTGGCCACGCCCTGGCCGCCGGTGGCCAGCGTGCTCGCCGCCGTTCAGGATGCTGCCGGCACCATCGCCGAGATCACCGAGCAGGTCACCGGCGAGGATGTGGCGGTGCGCAGTGCCGACAGCCGCCTGCTGGCTGCCGGGCAGGAGTTCCTGCAGTGGTCGGTCGGCGGCTTCGCCGCCAGCGCGGTCGCCAACGAGATCGCGAGAACCACCGATCCCGGGTTCTTCGCGTTCGCGCTGCCCATGCCCGCGTCGGTGGTGCCCACGCGCCGTCATGAGGGCAGTGACAGGGCCCGACTTCACGAGGTGGTGCGTCGCTCGCTCGATGACTTCGTGCTCGGCCCCCGCGGTCTCGATCTGCCGCTCTACCTGCTGCCCAGCGCCTGTTTCGGCAATCCATTCGCCGACTTCTCGGCCTGGTTCAGCGTGCTGCGCAAGCGCGGAGGCACCACCATGGGCCCCGATCTGCAGCGCTGGGAGGCCGCCGACACCCTGTCGCTGCATACCCATCTGCCGCAGCGTGGCTGGTTCGGGTGGTTCCTGGGTTGCCGCCAGGTGGAAGCCCTGCCGCTTGCCTGGGGTGCGGCCGAGGCTGCCTCGCCCGCGACAGGTCTGCTGCTCAATGATCCCGGGCAGGTCCGCGAGAACCCCTCGGCGGCGGCGCTCGCCGAGGAAGCGCTTGCCGTCAACCCGATCGCCGGCATGTCGGCTTATCCCGGCGTGCCGGTGGTTCGCGAACTCGACCATGCCGCCCTGGCCGATACCCGTTTCCCGGTCGCCAGGCTGGCGGTGCTTGCCCGCACCCCGGCGCCGGCGGGCCGCGGCGCCGGTCGTCTGGCTCTGCCCGCGAGCGAAGCCGGGGGGCATCTCTGGGCGCTTGCGTCGGCCGAGGTCTATTTCCGTCGGCCTCCGGTCGAGCCGGGGCGGGTGGAATACGCCAGCCTGTTCAGTCCCTACTGGCAGGCCCGATTGGTGGAGCCGTCGGTGCCTGAGCGCCTGATGGCGGCGGCCTATGCCCGATGATCGTTGCGGCGCCTCCGGCTGGGCACGGCGCCAGCGGGGGCAGGCGCTTGCCGAGACCGTGCTCGCCTTGCTCGCGCTGGTGCCTTTGCTGCTCGCGTTGATCTGGCTGGGCAAGGTGGTCGCGATGCGCCAGTCGGTCATCCAGGCGAGCCGCCTGGTGGCCTTCGAGTGCACCGTCCGCTTGCCGGTCTGCGATCACCCTGACGGTGCGCCTGCGCTGGCGCGGGAGGCCGGGCAGCGGGTCTTCGGTCCTGCCGACAACCCGGTGCGCAGCCGGGTGGCGCAGGCCGGCAGACTCGATCCGTTCTTCGGTGCCGGCACGGCCGAGGTGGTCTCGGTGCGGATTGCCGCGCGCCCCTTCGATGCCGGTCTGAATGTGGCGCTCGGCCGTCCGGCGGGTGATCTGCCGCCCCTGGGCTGGCTGTCGGCGCTGGCCGGTCCGGCACGCTTCGGCCACGAGATCACCGGCGGCTTGCGGGTGGCCACGGTCCAGGCGACGCTGCCGCTGGCAGGTGGTCCGTGGCGCGAACTCACCCGGGTGTCCATGGCTGTCGATACCGCGGTCCTGTCGGGTGCATGGCAGGCGCTCGGCCCGCGTGGCGCGCATCCTGAGCACCTCGAGAACCGCGTGCGTGCGGCCATCACCCTGCACCCCTTTTACGGGATCGCGGTGGGTCTGCGCTATGCGCCGGTGCTCGGTCTGCTCGGCCTGATGGACGCCATCGGGCTCGAGCCCCTGGCCGGGCGCCTGCGTCATGGCCAGTTCGATGTCGATGTGGTGCCCCTTGATCGTGACGGCGGTGCGCCATGACGGCACCGGTGTGGTTGCTGCTGCTGGTCTCCGGCGTCGGTGCCGCGCAGCCCATGCCGCCGGCGCTGCCTGCGCTCGCCGACATCGGCTTGCCCGCACCGATCCGCGCCGAGCGGGTCATGGACGAGGCGCGCATCGACGGCCGCGATGCCGCCGTGCTGCGGCTGCATGCGCCATGGCCTTGCGCCCAGGCGCAGGCTGTCTTGCGGGCGCATTGGGGCTCGCGCTGGCCGGTGCCGGTCACTCACGCGCAAGCCGATGGCTGGTTGACCCTGTCGGCGGCGTTTCGCGAGGGCTTTCTCACCGCGCAGTGGCAGCCTGATCCCGATGGCGGCTGCCGAGGCTATCTGTCGCGCTGGCCGGCGGGTACGTCGGAGCAGGCCTGGGTCAGTCCGGCGGCGGCCGCGCCCTGGCCCGGCGCACCGGCGTCGGCGCGCTGGCTCGGCCGCACCGAGTCCCGCACAGGCGCGCAGCGCCAGGTCACCTGGCTCGCGCGTGATCCCAGACCGCTCGAGCAGGCCCTGCCCGATTGGCGACGCTGGCTCGAACGCGCGGGCTGGCGGTTGCGTCCGGCCTTGCTTCGCAACCCCGCCGATCCGGCTGCCGGCGCGCTGCTGGCCGGCGAGCGTTCCGGCTCATCCGACGTGGGTCTGCTGCTGCGGCCACGGCGGCATTTCACCGAGCTCGTGCTCATTGTCCAGGGAGATCCGTCATGACCCCTTGTTTCCCGGCGCCCGGGGCGCCGCTCACCCCGACACGCCCGTCGCGAATCCGTCGGGGCCCGCCGCGGGCGCACGGCCAGGCTGTGCTGGAGTACCTCATCCTGCTGCTGGCAGGCATCAGTCTGGGCGTTGGCGCGGCCCGTCCGGTGGGCGCGCTGTGGCTCTCCCTGCTCGACCATCACGCACGGCTCACCGACGCCGTGTCGCGGCCATGAGGTCGGCCTGGCAGGGCAGGGCCAGGGGGCTTGCCGCCGGTGCCCTGGGCTGGTCGCAGCGTCATCGCCAGTGGCTGCTGCTGGGGGGCGCGCTCGGCCTGGGCACGCTGGCCGCGCTGGTGGCGCGCTCCTACATCGATGCGCAGGTGGCGCTGGAACGGCAAAGGCTGCAACCGGCCGGTGAGACCGTGCCGGTGGTGGTGGCGCGGCGCGACCTGCCCCGCGGTGAGACGGTGAGCCCCGCCACCATGGCCGTGCGCGAGATTCCGCGCGAGTACCTGGCGGGCGGTGCGGTGTCCCCGGAGCGCTTCGAGTCGCTCTCGGGAGCGCGTCTGTCGGCCGCCATGCGCGCTGGCGAGCCGCTGCTGCACACCGGCGTCGAGGGTGGCGAGAACGGCGGATTTGCCGCTCGGGTACCTGCCGGTGTTCGCGCCTTCACGGTGGTGGTCGACGAGGTGAATTCCCTCTCGGGCATGCTGCAGCCGGGCGATCGCATCGACCTGCTGCTCAGTGCCCGGGCGCCCGCCGGGACGGGCGGTGCGCAGCCTCCCGAGATCACCCGCGCGCTGCTCCAGGATGTTCGTGTGCTGGCCACCGGCCGACAGGTCAGGCCCGGAGCCGATGAGCGCGGTGCCGCGCGCAGCTTCGGGGCGATCACCGTCGAGGTCACGCCGGCCCAGGCGCAACGGCTGGTGGTCGCGCAGCGCATCGGCCGGCTGACGGCCACCCTTCGCAACCCCGAGGATCGCGCGCCGGTCTCGGCTGCCAGCACCGATGTCTGGTCGGTGCTCGGTCTGCCTGCGCCGGTGCCGGCGGAGCGCGTCCCCGCAACGCCCCGGGGCGCGGAACTGATCGTGGGCGGGCAGGGTGGGCTCAAGACCCAGCGCACCGCGGATGCACCCGCGGCGGTGGCTGCGCCGCCGGCCGCCGCGCTGGCCCTCGTGCCGGGTGTCCTGCCCGACGCGTCCACCTCCCTCGCGCCGGGCGCCGTCGTTCCGGCCAGACAGCCATGAGCCGCCTCGTTCGATGTCTCGCCTGGTGCTCGGTGCTCGCGTCCTGCGCACCGGTACCGGCCCTCGCGGGCGATGCCACCGCGCTCACGCTCTACGTGGGTCAGGCCCAGGTGCTCGATGAGCCCGGCGTGCGTCGCATCGTCATCGGCAATGGCAAGGTGATCCAGGCCACCGCGCTCGATGAACGGCAGGTGCTGGTGATCCCCGAGGCGCCTGGCCAGAGCACGCTGCACCTGTGGGGCGCGAGCGGGCCCGAGAAGCCCTTCGTGATCACGGTGCTGCCGGCCGACGTCGGTCGACTGGTCGGCGAGGTGCGCACGCTGCTGGGCGAGGCCACCAACCTGCGTGTGAAGCCGCTGGGCGACAAGCTGCTGCTCGAGGGCGAGAGCCTTGGCGAGGAACAGGTGGCGCGTCTGGCCGAGGTGGTGCGTCGGTATCCGCAGGTGGTCAATCTCACCAGCAAGGTGGGGGTCGAACGGATGATCGCCATGGACGTGCGCATGGTCGAGATCCGCCGCGATTCGCTGGAAAACGTCGGCGTTCGCTGGAACCCCAACGCGGCCGGTCCCACCTTCGGCGTGCTCGGCGATCTCAAGCGCAATCCGGCCTTCACGCCCGGCGGTGGCGGCGCGAGCATCGATGGCCTGGACATCCGGCCGCGGGTGGCGCCGTTCGCGTCCATGCTGGGCATCGCATCGTCCTTCGCCTCGGTGATCAACCTGCTGGTGCAGCGCGGCGAGGCCACCATCCTCGCCGAGCCCAGCCTGTCGTGCCGCAGTGGCGGCTCGGCGCGCTTTCTGGCCGGCGGGGAGTTGCCCATTCCCTATTCCACCGGACTGGGCAACACCAGCGTGGTGTTCAAGGAATACGGCGTGAAGTTCGATGTCAGCCCCACGGCCAGCAGCGCGGGGGTGATCGCCGCGCGCATCGCCACCGAGATCTCGGCGGTGAACTTCGATGTGCAGGTCAAGGACATCCCGGGCATCTCCAAGCGGCGGGCCGAGACCGAGGTCAATCTTCGCGAGAACGAGACCCTGGTCATCGCTGGGCTGCTGGCCGATGAGAGCACCCGCAGCATCGACCAGGTGCCGGCCCTGGGCGACCTGCCCGTGCTCGGGCGCCTGTTCCGCTCGCGAGCCTTCCGTGATCGCCAGACCGAACTGGTGGTCTTCATCACGCCGCGCTTCGTGGGCGGTGTTGCCGAACCCGCTGAGCGCGATCCCGCCGCCGACCTCGAGGCGGCACGGCGCAAGGCGGCCTCGGTGCGCGAGCGCGCCGACTGGTCGCGCGAGCGTTCCCGCTTCGTGGAGTGAGCCGATGCTGATGCTGCTCATCGAGTCCGATGGTGCCGCGCCGCGGCGGCTGGCGGTCGATCGCCTGCCCTGCCGGATCGGGCGTCGGCGCGACAACGCGGTGGTGCTCGACAGCTGGCGTGTGGCCCGGGTGCATGCCGAGATCCACGCCATGGAGCACGGCGTGCGTCTGATCGACGCCGGCGCGCTCTCCGGCACCTGGGTGAACGGGGAGCGCATCGTGGAATTCGGGCCGGTCGATCCTGCCGACGAGATCGTTATCGGGGGCTTTCGCTTGCGCGTGCTCGTCGCCGCATCGGAGCCGGCGCCACTTGCCGAGGCGAATCCCGCGGCGCGGCCGGCGTCTGGCGCCGAGCCGGTCGTTGCCGCCGAACCATGGCGCACGGCGCAGCCGTCCCTGCCCGAGCCCGCAACCGCCGCCGAGGAGGCTGCGCGCGCCTGGCGGGTGTTGCTGCATCGGCGTCTGCTGCAGACCATCGACCTGCGCCGCAAGGATGTCCGTCGGCTCTCCTCGGGACAGTTGCGGGCCGAGGCCCGCGCGCTGCTCGAGGAACTGCTCGCGGCCGAGCCCGAACTGCCCGCGGTGCTTGATCGCGCCCGGCTGATCGACGACACCCTCGACGAGGTGGTCGGCTTGGGCCCGCTCGAGCGCCTGATGGCCGATCCGCTCGTGAGCGAGATCATGGTCAACAGCGCCACCGAGATCTTCATCGAACGGGCGGGGCGCTTGCAGCCGGCCCGCTGCAGCTTCAGCAGCGATGGCGCCGTTCGGGCCGTGATCGAGCGCATCGTCGCGCCGCTGGGGCGGCGCATCGACGAGAGCTCACCCATGGTCGACGCGCGGCTGCCCGATGGTTCCCGCGTGAACGCGGTGATCGCGCCGCTGGCGGTCAAGGGCTGCGCACTCACCATCCGCCGCTTCGGGCGTCAGGCCCTGAGGCCCGACGACCTCGTTCGTCTGGGTTCGGCCGATGCCCGCATGCTCGGTTTCCTGCGGCAGTGCATCCGCGCGCGCCGCAACCTGGTGATCGCCGGTGGTACCGGCTCGGGCAAGACGACGCTGCTCAATCTGCTCGCGGGCTTCATCGATCCCGACGAGCGTCTGGTCACGATCGAGGATGCCGCCGAGCTCTCGCTGACGCATCCCAACCTCGTGCGGCTGGAGGCGCGACCGGCCAATGCCGAGGGCCGCGGCCAGGTGTCCATCCGAGATCTGGTGCGCAATGCGCTGCGCATGCGGCCCGACCGCATCATCGTGGGCGAGTGCCGTGGCGGCGAGGCGCTGGACATGCTGCAGGCCATGAACACCGGACACGAGGGCTCGCTCACCACCGTGCACGCCAACAGCGCACGCGATGCGATCGCCCGGCTGGAGACGATGGTGCTCATGGCCGGCATGGACCTGCCTCTGGCAGCGGTGCGCGAGCAGATCGCCTCGGGCATCCAGATCGTGGTGCAGCAGGCCCGCGCAGCCGATGGCACCCGGCGCATCGTCGAGATCAGCGAGATCACCGGCAGCGAAGGGGCGCGCCTGCTCATGCAGCCGCTGTTCCGCCACCGGCAAGGCCGCTTCGAGGATTGCGGCAACATGCCGCAGTTCTATGAGCGCGTCGGTCTGCCGCCGGCCTCGTTTCATGCCTTGCCGAGGGAGCAGGCATGAGCACGACCCCGATGTCGCAATGGCTGCAGCCGGCGCTGTGGCAGCCCACGCTGCTCGCGGCCTGCATCGGCGTGGCGGTGGTCTGCGCCGTGCTGCTCGTCGGGTGTCAGCTCGCGCAGGCATGGCCGGCCTACCGGCGGCACTTCCTGCATGGGGTCACGCGCCAGTTGCAGCGGGCGCACCTCTATGTCGATGCCAGCCGGCTGCTCACGCTCAACATCGCGCTTGCCGGGGCCCTGACGCTGGCCGTGCTGCTGACCACCGGCAGCGTGCTGCCCGCCTGCGCGTGCGCGCTGGCCTGCGGTCTTCTGCCACGGCTGGTGCTGTGGTGGCTGCGGCATCGTCGCTCATCGGCGCTGCGCCAGCAGCTGCCTGACATCGTCATGCTGCTGGCCGGTGGCCTGCGGGCCGGCATGAGCCTGAACCAGTCGCTCAGCCAGGCCGCGGCTGAGGTTTCGGCACCGTTTCGGCAGGAGCTCGAACTCATGCTGCGCGAGCAACGCCTGGGGGCCAGCTTCGAGGCCGCGCTGGCGGGTCTGGAGCGGCGCGTGCCGCTCGAGGAGACCTTGCTGCTGTGCGCGGCGCTGCGCATCAGCCGCCACACCGGCGGGCATCTCGCCCAGACGCTCGAGGCGCTGGCCGATGCCCTGCGGCGCAAGATCGCGCTCGAGGGCAAGATCCGCTCGCTCACCGCCCAGGGGCGGCTGCAAGGCTGGGCGATGGGTCTGCTGCCTGCGGTGTGCGCGCTTGCGCTGGCCCTCATCGAGCCCGAGGCCATGGCCATGCTGGTCACCACGCCCCTGGGCTGGGTCACCTGCGCGGTGCTGCTGCTGATGCAGGCACTGGGCATACACGGGCTGCGCCGCATCGTGAGCATCGATCCATGAACGCTGCCGCCCTCGTTCCGGTGTCCTTGGCCGTTGGCGGCACCCCTGCGCGCGGCGCTGATCCCGCGCTTACCCTGGCGGTGCTGTGTCTGGCCGGCGCGGTGGCCCTGGGCCTTGCCTGGCTGGTCGGCTTCCTCTCGGCGCGGCCGGCGGTCCATGGTCTTCAGGAAGACGCGCGATCGCGCCTGCCCGCCTTCTGGCGTTGGGGGGCACTCCTCATCGACCCGCTGGCCGCCCATCTCGCCCCCTGGTTGTCGGCGGCCACGCGGTTCGCGCTGGTCGAGCGCCTGCGCCGGGCCGGGCTCGACGTGGTGCTCGGCCCGGAGCGTTTCGTTGCCGGGCGGCTGCTGGCCGCGGCGCTCGGCGGCGGCTTTGCCATCGTGCTGGGTCAGCCAGTTGGCGGGCCATCGGTACTGCTCGTGCTGGGCTCGGTGCTCCTGGCCGGGGTTCTGCCGAGCACCTGGCTTGCCGACCGGATCCGACAGCGCGAACGGGCCGTGCTGCGCGAGCTGCCCTTCTACCTCGATGTGATCACGCTGGCGGTGGAGGCGGGCCTGAACCTCTCGGCGGCGCTTGCCCAGGCGGCCGACAAGGGACCCCCGGGACCGCTGCGCGACGAGTTCGAGCGGGTGTTGCGCGATGTTCGCGCGGGACGGCCGCGTGCCGACTCGCTGCGCGGCATGGCCGAGCGACTTGCGCAGCCGGCGGTGGGCAGCCTGGTGTCCTGCCTGATCGTCGCCGAGCAGCAGGGCGGCGCGCTGGGCCCGGTGCTGCGTGCCCAGGCCGAACAGCGTCGCACCGAGCGCTTTCAGCGCGCCGAGAAGCTCGCCATGGAGGCGCCCGTGAAGATGCTCGCGCCCCTGCTGCTGTTCATCTTTCCCTGCACTTTCGCGGTGCTTCTCTTTCCGGTGGTCGCACGCATGCTCATGGAGGGCTGGCTGAAATGAACCTGATTCCCGCACGCGATTTCCGTGCCCGACTGCGCGGCTGGCTCGGCCGGGCCACGCCGGAGGCTGGCGAGGCGCTCTGGCTTTATCCGTGTCGAGCCGTTCATACCCTCGGCATGCGCTTCCCCATCGATGTGCTCTTTCTGGACGCCCAGGGCCGTGTGCTGCGGGTGATCCATCGGCTGCCGCCGTGGCGGGTCAGTCTGCACTGGGCCGCACGCTCGGTCGTCGAACTGCCGCCTGGGGAGGCTCGGCTGCGCCTGCTGCACGTGGGGAGCCGGCTCGATCTGACTGCGCACGGCGGCCCGGATGGCGAGGGTCGGAGCCACCGGCGCCACCTGCGCGCCGTACCGGGGCTCGCGCTGCTTGGCGCCGCCCTGGTGACGGGCCCGACGACCGAGGCGGCTGCGCCGATCGACTCCGAGTGGGCACCCGAGATCGTCTTCGAGACCGAATGGACGCCCGATCTGCGCAGGCTGGTCGAGGATCCGCCGACAAGCGTGCGGCCGGCCTGGATCGGGCCCGTCGGATCGGCCGGCGCGTCGGCGTCCGTCGCGCCGATGGCGTCGGGTGCGTCCGCCGCGGCGGGGACGCTCGCCGCCGTCATGCCCGACCGACCGGCTCGGCCCAGCGCCGAACTTCCGCCGCTCACCCTGGTTCGCCCGCTCGCGCCGCAAACCCTCGCCCGCCTGCTCGACGAGGCGGAAAGCCTGTACCTCGCGCGGCAGGGCGCCCGCGCGCTCGAGGCCTTTCGCCAGATCACCGAACTCGAGCCGGCGCATCGTGGTGCCTGGCTGCGGATCGGCAATCTGCATCACCAGCGCAATCAGCTCGAGGCGGCAGCGCAGGCCTACCGACGCGCAGCGGCGCTCGCCGCCGACGGCATCCCCGAGCCCGAGGGTGACGCCAACGCATCGGTGCGGGCCCGGGCGCTCGCCAACCTCGCCTCGGTTGCGCTCGAGCAGGCCCGCGAGGCGCTGGCCGAACTGCAGCAGGTGCGGGTGCCGGCGTCCTCGGCAACCGCTTCGCTGCGGGAACAACTCCTGGCCGACTTGCGCCAGGTCGAGACGGCGGCCCGCGCGTCCGGGCCCTCGGGCGCCCGCGGCCTGGTCGAGGTGCTGCGCGGTGCAGGGGGTGGGTCGGGTCATGCGCGCTGATCGGTCGGGTGCCGCTGCCCGGAGCCGAGCGCGGATGCCTTCGCGCGACACCGGCGCGGCCGCGCTCGAAACCCTGATCGCCGTCCCGATCGTGCTGTTGGCCGGCCTGCTCGTGCTGCAGTTCGCGCTGGTGCTCAATGCCCGTCAGGCCGTGATGCACGCGGCGGTCGAAGGGGCCCGCACGGGTGCGGTGGCCCATGCCGATCCGCGCGCGATCGAACGCGGGCTGGCGCGCGGCATCACGCCCTGGCTGATCGGCTCGCGCGGCGCGCTTGACCATGAGCGCGCGGTGTGGCGCGCGCTGGTACACCTGCAAGAGGGCCTGATCGCCGGCTGGGTGCGCTGGCGGCAGCTCTCGCCCACGCAGGCCTCTTTCCAGGACTGGGCCGTGCCGGTGCTCGACGAAGCCGGGCGTCCGGTGCCCGGCACCCGCGAGATCCCCACCGACCACCTCGATGCTCGCCGCTGGCTGGCCGGTGGGGGCGCCGAGGTGGGTCCGCTGCCCGGGGATGGGCCGGTGGGGCCGGCCTCCGGGCAGACCCTGTCCGATGCCAACCTGCTCAAGCTCGAGTTCACTTACGGTGTGGCGCTGGTCGTGCCCCTGGTGGGTCGGCTGGCTGCCTGGCTGATGGCCCGTGTCGAGGCGTGCCCTTCAGGCGGTCACTGGCCCGGCTCGGGCGGCCACGCTGGCCCGGCCGGCCCGACCCGGCTGGGTGGGGTCGTGCTGGGCACACCGCCGCCCATGCTCGCACCCTGGGCGAAGCACTGCGCCTTCTACAGCGCGGTGGATGCCGATGGGCAGCCTCGGCCGCGCTGGCCGTTGCGGGTGTCGGCGGTGATGCGCATGCAGCAGCCTGCCCGCCATGCCGGCCCGGACTGAGCCCGGGCCGCACGCGGGTCGGGCGTCAGTCGAACAGGTTGCCCAGCCGCTGCTTGATCTGATCGGCGATGTAGAGCGCCAGCGCCTGGATGGTGGAGGTGGGGTTCACCCCCCCGGAGGTGACGAAGATGCTCCCGTCCACGATGAACAGGTTCTTCACGTCATGGCTGCGGCCCCACTCGTTGACCACCGAGCGGGCCGGATCGGTGCCCATGCGGGCGGTGCCCAGAAGGTGCCAGCCGGCCATGGCCAGTGGCGCTTCGGTCACGACCTCGTGCGCGCCGGCCGCGCGCATGGCCTCGGTGCCGCGGGCCATGGCGTGGTCGAGCATGCGGCGGCTGTTCTCGCTCAGCGTGTAGCTGATGCGTGGCGCCGGAATGCCGTGGCCATCGGTGAGCACCGGGTCGAGCGTGACGGTGTTGTGCTCCTCGGGCAGGTCCTCGCAGATGCCCATCATGCTGGCGCTGTTGCCGAAATGCGCGCGGAAGGCGCGATGGTGATCCGCGCCCCAGGGCACGAGGCCATTGGCCATCCCGGTCACCCCGGCCATCACCGGCGCCTGGCCGCGGTTGAACTGGAAGGTGTAGCCACGCACGAAGCCGCGATTGCGGTCGGTCTCGTAGAACTCCTGGCTCCAGATGGAGATGCCCGGACCGTGAAAGCCGTCAAGGGGCTCATCGAAGTAGCCCCGGATCAGCGCGTAGGGGTGGAACATCAGGTTGCGGCCGACCAGGCCGCTGCGGTTGGCCAGGCCCTCGGGGAACTGCGCCGATCGCGAATTGAGCAGGATGCGCGGCGTGCCCACGCCGTTGCAGGCCATGATCACCATCTCGGCGGGCTGGAAGTGCTCCTTGCCCTCGGCGTCGTAGTAGATGGCGCCGTTGGCCATGCCATGCTCGTTGACCGTGATCTCGCGCACCCGCGCGTGGGTGCGCAGCATCACCCGGTTGCGCAGCGCCTGCGGCCAGTAGGTGATGTCGGTGCTGGCCTTGGCGCCCTGGGCGCAGCCGCCGATGCAGTGGCCCAGGTTGATGCAGGGTGCCCGCCCGTCGTACTCACGGGTGGCCATGGCGGTGTCTGCCGGCCACCAGTGCCAGCCCAGGTTGTTCATGCCGCGCCCCATGCGGGTGGCGGTCTTGCCCAGCGGGATCGGCGGCATCACCGCCGGCTTGGGCGGGTAGGCCGGATCGCCCGCCAGCCCCGAGATGCCCATCATGCGGTCATTGATCTCGAAGAAGGGCTCCAGGCGGGCGTAGTCCACCGGCCAGTCCTCGGCCACGCCGTCCAGGCTGCGCACCCGGAAATCCGAGGGATGCAGACGCGGGAAGTGGCCCGCGTACAGGATGGTGCCGCCGCCCACCCCGTTGAAGTTCACCACCTTGATCGGCGAACCCTCGTCGTTGACGGGATAGTCGGTCGGCCGCGCCCGGACATTGGGGCTGATGTGGAAGTCACCGAGCTGGCGCGCTTCCCAGTCGCGGCCATTGCTGGGGTAGTCGGTGGGCTTGACCCAGTCGCCCTGCTCCAGGCACAGGATGCGCATGCGGGTGTCGGCCAGGCTCCAGGCCACCGCCGCGCCCGAGGCGCCGGCGCCGATGATCAGCACATCCACGGGCTCGGTCATGGCCGACCCCGTCTCAGGAGGTGCGCCGGTGCATCAGCCCGTGCACCGCGATCGGCGGATACGCGGCCATGGCCGCCTCGTTGGGCTCGGTGCCCCAGCCCGGCCGATCGGGCATCACCAGATGGCCGGCCTCGTACTGCGGCACGTGCGTGAAGATCTCGTGGTCCCAGGCGATGCGGTCGATGTCCACTTCCATGATGCGCAGGTTGGGCACGGCCGCGCAGAAGTGCGCGTTCATCATCGTGCACAGATGCCCGTAGAAGTTGTGGCAGGCCACGTTGATCTCGTGGGCCTCGGCCGCCGCCGCGATCTTCATCGACTGCCAGACCCCGTTCCAGGGCGTATCCACGATCGCCACGTCGATGGCCTGTTCGCGGAAGTAGGGCAGGAACTGCTGCACCCCGATCAGGGTCTCGCACGAGGCGATCGGGTGGCGGCTCTGCGAGCGGATGTAGGCCAGGGCGCGAGGATCGCGGGTGTCGATCTCCACCCAGAACATGTCCAGGTCCTCGATCGCGCGCAGCACCTTCAGATAGCCCTCGGTCTTGGCGTTGAAGTTGAGGTCGAGCAGGATGTCCATGTCGGGGCCGGCGGCCTCGCGCATGATCTGCAGGTGCTCGCGCACGCCCTGGGCGATGTTGCGCTCCATGTTCAGGGCCGGCAGGTTGGGGTTGCCGAAGCCCGGCGCCCAGCCCTTGATCTGGCCGTTCTCGTAGCGATAGATGTTGGTTTTCAGGCCGGTGAAGCCGCGCTCGCGCACCTCGCGGGCCAGGGCGCGCACGCCTTCCACATCGCTGATCTCGGGCTGATAGTGCGGCCGGCGCGAGGCCCGCCAGGTCACGCAGTGCGACCAGTACACCCGCAGGCGGTCGCGCATCTTGCCGCCGAGCAGTTCGTAGCAGGGCACCCCCAGGGTCTTGGCCTTGGCGTCGAGCAGCGCGTTCTCGATCGCGCCCAGCGCCTGGCCGACCACGCCGCCCGCGCCGGGCCGGGTGACCGCCATGAGTTCCTCGCGGATGCGCTCGTGATCCATGGCCGACTGGCCCACCACCCGGCGGGCCAGGGTCTCGATCACCGCGCCCACGCCCGGCGAGCCGAAGCCTTCGTCGAATTCGCTCCAGCCCACCACGCCATCGGCGGTGGTGAGCTTCACGAAGTAGTAGTTGCGCCACGCGGCGCTGCACGACAGGGTCTTCAGTTCGGTGATCTGCGCCTTCACGGACATGGGCACGCCTCGCGGTAGGGAGGTTGACAGGCAGGGAGGGTCGGCGGCCATTATGGCCGCGCGGGGAGGGCGATCGGCGCGGGATTATCGGCGCGGCCGGTCCGCGCATTCCGCGATCTGCGTGCCGAGCCAGTCGATCGCCTGCGCCCAGTGGGCCGGGTCGCTCAGGCTGTGATCGGCGCCGGGCACCCGCAGCACGCGGCCCTGCCGTTCAAGTCGCTGCCGCCAGGGCCGCTGGCCACGGATCAGGGCCTCGGTCTCGTCTGCGGTGAGGTCGGCGCCGCTCAGCACGGTGAGCAGCGGCGCGTGGCAGTCACGCAGCGCGGTGAGCAGCGCCGCGGGCAGGTCGGGGATGGTCGCCGGGCCGACCTCGGCCAGGGTCTGAGGGTGGCGCCCGGCTGCGGTCTCGGCCATGCGCTGATGCGCGGTCTCGGCCGGGCGCTCGGGCGTGTTCGCGGGTTGCCGCGTGGCAGTGCTCGCCAGCCCCAGGCCAGCGGCCAGGTGGCGCAGCGGATCGCGCAGCAGGTGTCGCAGCGGCACCTGACCGCGGGCCAGGCGCGTCCAGAAGTCGGCCGAGAAAAGGCGCCGCGCGTAGTAGCCGCGCACCATGGCCGCGCCCAGGCCGGCCTCGCTGCGCACCCAGGGATTGATCAGGGCGAGACCGGCCACCGGCACGCCGGCGCGCCGCAGCGCGGGCAGCGCCAGCACCGCGGCGCTCGCGCCGTCGCACAGTCCGCACAGCCAGATCGGATCGGGCGCGGCGCGCGCGCTCGCCTGTGCGGCCAGCGCGCGGGCCGTGGCCACGATGTCGGGTGCCGCCGCCTCGAAGGGCCTCGCAGGCCCGGGGCTGTCACCCCAGCCGCCGATGTCGACCCGCAGGCTGGCAATGCCGGCGCGCGCCAGGCCGCGGGCCAGGGTCACGAACATGCGGTGCGAGCCCACGCGGGTCTGCGGTTGCCCGGGCACCACCAGCACCCGCGCGAGCGGCGCGCTGGCGGGCAGGGTGAGCGCGGCGAACAGCGGGCCCTGCGGCCCATCGAGGCACAGCGCGCTCGGTTCGGCGGAGTGCCTGTGCTCTGATGCTTCCGCCTCGGCAGCGGCATCCGCGGCCGAGTCAGCCGCGGCTGGCGCGGTGATCAGGGGCGCGCGCGCAGGTGCCGGCGTGGCAGGCGCCGCGGCGCGCAAGGTCGTGAGGGTGATGTCCTGCAAGGCGGTGCTGTCCACCGCCTGCATCGCATTCCACCAGGGCTCCTGCGAGAGCAGGGTGGCTCCCGCCTGCCAGCCGGCCGCCTGCCAGGCTTGCGCCGCGGCCTGCAGCGCGGGCGGCACGGCCTGATCCGCGTCAACCACCCGCTGCCCCTGCACCGACAGCCAGACGGCCGGCTCGCCGGGCGGTCTGGCTGACGCGGTGTCGAGTCGAAGCGCGCGCAGCGCCGTGATCAGGTCGGGCGACACCGGGTAGCCGGCCAGCGACGCGGCACCGTCGGCTGCCCCGCCGCCGTCGGCCGTCCCCGCGGCACCACCTCCGCCCGAGCGCGAGGCACTGCCCAGCCGCGCCAGTCGTCGCAGCGGATCGATCAGCGCGGCGCCGCTGGCCGGCGGGTTCCAGAGCACCATCGCCCGAGGCGGCGTGGTCAGGCGAGCGGCGAGGTCGCAGGCCAGCAGTGCGCCCATGCGCGCGCCCAGGAGCGCGGGCGCGGGGTCGTTCGTGCGGTCGCGCAGCAGCGCCCAGGCGCGGTCGAGGTCGTCGCGCCATTGCGCCAGCGTGGCGTCGCCGTGCTCGCCGGGGGAATCGCCGGTGCCGAAGAGGTCCACCAGCAGCACCGTCCATCCCTCGGTGGCCAGTCGGCTCGCCATGGTCGAGAGCACCCGGCGGCCGATCGGCTGCTCGTCGAGGAAGGGCTGCACCATCAGCAGCCCGCCCCGCTCAGGCTGCCCTTGAGGGGGCAGGGCCCACTGCCCCCAGCGCGCTCCGCCGGCGAAGCCCGGCAGACGCTCGGCGCGCAGGCGGGCGGACGCGCTCACCCCAGTCTGGCGCGCACGAACGCGGCGAGGTCGCCGTAGGTGAGGAAGTGATCGGCGCTGACCTCGTCATCGGGGATGCTCAGGCCGAAGTCCTCCTCGATCTGGGTGAGCACGGCCAGCACCGCCATGGAGTCGAGCTCGGGGATGGCACCGAGCAGCGCGGTGTCGGCCTGCAACCGCGCCGGCAGGGCGCGCTGGCCGACCGCCGATTCGAGGATGGCCCGCAACAGGGTGTCGACGCGATCGGGTGGCATGGTCGCTGGGTTCCGGTGGGTGTGTGGCGATTCTAGCGGTCGGCGCGCGCCCCCCGGGCGCGTGACCGCCAGATTAAGCCGCGGCGGCGCGCTCGGGATTGCGGCCGGGCAGTCCGCGGCGCCGCCTGCTCGGGCGATAATGGGGGATTGAAGACGTTTTTCGGAAGGGTCGGCATGCGGCTGCGCAAGGCGGTGTTTCCGGTGGCAGGGATGGGCACGCGCTTTCTGCCCGCCACCAAGTCCATCCCCAAGGAGATGCTGCCGATCGTCGACCGGCCGATCATCCAGTACGCGGTCGACGAGGCCATCGAGGCTGGTTGCGACACCCTCATCTTCGTCACCGGCCGCAGCAAGCGCGCGGTGGAAGACTATTTCGATCGCGCCCCGGAGCTCGAGGCCGAGCTCGAGGCCAAGGGCAAGCTCGAGGCGCTCGATGCGGTGCGCAACATCATCCCGCCGCACGTGAAGGTGCTGTTCGTGCGCCAGCCCGCCCCGCTCGGCCTGGGCCACGCGGTGCTTTGCGCCCGGCCCATGATCGGCGAGGACGAGCACTTCGCGGTGCTGCTGCCCGATGACCTGATCGACGGCCATCCCCAGGGCGTGCTCAGCCAGATGCTGCCGGTGGCGCAGTCCACCGGCGGCAGCGTGATCGCCATCGAGCAGGTGCCGCGCGCCGATGTCAGCAAGTACGGCATCATCGATCCCGAGTCGGGCAGCGGCACCAGCATGAAGGTGCGGGCGATCGTCGAGAAGCCGGCCGTCGAGGCCGCGCCCTCCACCTTCGCGGTGGTCGGCCGCTACATCCTGCACCCCGGCGTGCTGGCCACTCTTGAAACCCAGGCGCCCGGCGCCGGCGGCGAGATCCAGCTCACCGACGCGCTCGCCGGCCAGATCGACAGCCCGGGCCTGCACGGCTGCCGCTTCAGCGGCAAGCGCTTCGACTGCGGCAACAAGCAGGGCTTTCTCACCGCCAACATCTACTTCGGCCTGCGTTGAGTCACGCAGATTCCCCGGCCCCGGCGCGGGTGCTGGTCTATGCCAGCCTGTTCCCGAGCCCGGCCGCTCCCGGCGCCGGCAGCTTCATCCGCGAGCGCATGTTCCGCGTGGCCGCCCACCTGCCCCTGGCGGTGGTGGCGCCGCAGGCCTGGTCGCCATTCGATGCGCTCATCCGGCGCTGGCGGCCCGGCTTCCGGGCGCCGGCGCCGCGCTTCGAGCGCATGGATGGCATCGAGGTGCACCGGCCGCGCTTCTTCAGCCTGCCGGGGCTGCTCAAGCGCGCCGACGGCTGGCTGATGGCGCGCTGCACCGAGGCCACGGTGCGGCGGGTGGCCGGCAGCCTGCGCGCCACGGTCATCGACGCCCACTTCGGGTACCCCGACGGCTTTGCCGCGGTACGCATCGGGCGCCGCCTGGGGCTGCCGGTGGTGCTCAGCCTGCGGGGCAGCAAGGATCAGCGCCTGCTGGGCACGGCCTGCGAGCCGGCGCTGCGCGAGGCGCTTGCCGGCGCCGCGCAGCTGGTGGCGGTCAGCGACTCGCTGGTGCGCGATGTCGGCGTGGCGCTCGGTCAGCCGCCCGATCGCTTCGAGGTGGTCGGCAACGGGGTCGATCTCGTCCGCTTTTCACCGGTGCCGCGCGCCGAGGCCCGGGCGCGCCTGGGCATCGCGCCCGACGCGCCGGTGATCATCTCGGTGGGCAACCGGGTGCCGGTCAAGGGCTTCCAGCGGCTGCTGCCGGTGGTGGCCCGGCTGCGCGCGCGCTTTCCGGGGCTGGTGTGCCTGATCGTGGGCGGGGGCGCCGATCAGGGCGACCTCGGCCCCGCGCTGGCCGCGCAGGCGGCGGCGCTCGGCGTGGCCGACGCGGTGCGGCTGTGCGGCCGTCAGCCGCCCGAGGCGCTGCGCTGGCACTACGGTGCCGCCGACGTCTTCGCGCTGGCGACCGCCTACGAGGGCTGGGCCAATGTGTTCCTGGAGGCGATGGCTTGCGGCCTGCCGGTGATCAGCACCGCCGTCGGCGGCAATGCCGAGGTGGTCAGCAGCCCGCAACTCGGGCACCTCGTGCCGTTCTGGGACGAAGCCGCCTTCGAGGCGGCGCTGGCCGATGCGCTGGCCAGCCCGCCGCCGCGCGAGCCCATCCTGGCGCACGCCGCGGCTCACGGCTGGGATGCGCGCGTGGCCCAGCTGGTGCACCTGTTCACGCGGCTGTCGGCCCGGCCGCCCCCTGTCTGAATTTCGCCCCGAGGACCCTGCAATGAAAGTCACCATCATCGGCACCGGCTATGTCGGCCTGGTCACCGGCGCCTGCCTGGCGGACATGGGCAACGAGGTGCTCTGCCTGGACATCGACCAGGGCAAGATCGACCGGCTGCGCCAGGGCGTCATCCCCATCCACGAGCCCGGCCTCGAGCCGGTGGTCCGGCGCAATGTCGAGGCCGCCCGCCTGAGCTTCACCACCGACCCGAAGCAGGCCGCCGAGTTCGGCCTGATCCAGATGATCGCGGTGGGCACGCCGCCCGACGAGGACGGCTCGGCCGATCTGCGCCACGTGCTGGCGGCGGCGCGCAGCATCGGCCGGCACATGCCCGGCTATCGCGTGATCGTCGACAAGAGCACCGTGCCGGTGGGCACCGGCGACAAGGTCGAGCAGGCAGTGGCCGAGGAGCTCGCCGCGCGTGGCGTGGCGCACGGCTTCGCGGTGGTCTCCAACCCCGAGTTCCTCAAGGAGGGCGCGGCAGTCGACGACTGCATGAAGCCCGACCGCATCGTGCTCGGCGTGTCCGATCCGCAGGCCGAGGCGGTGATGCGCGAGCTCTACCAGCCCTTCCAGCGCAACCACGAGCGCACCCTGGTGATGAGCCGGCGCGCGGCCGAACTCACCAAGTACGCGGCCAACGCGATGCTGGCCACCCGCATCTCGTTCATGAACGACCTCTCCCGCCTGTCCGAGGCGGTGGGCGTGGACATCGAGGACGTGCGCCAGGGCATCGGCTCCGATCCGCGCATCGGCTGGTCCTTCCTGTACGCCGGCACGGGTTACGGCGGCTCGTGTTTCCCCAAGGACGTGCAGGCGCTGATCCGCACCGCGCAGGAGCATGGCGCGCCGCTGCGGCTGCTGCAGGCGGTCGAGGCGGTGAACGACGATCAGAAGAGCGTGCTGGTGCGCAAGGCGCGGGCCCGGTTCGGCAGCCTGGCCGGACGGCGCTTCGCCCTGTGGGGGCTGGCCTTCAAGCCCAACACCGACGACATGCGCGAGGCGCCCTCGCGCGCGGTGATGCAGGCGCTCTGGGACGAGGGGGCGAGCGTGACCGCCTACGACCCGATCGCCGCCGACGAGTGCCGGCGCCTGTACGGCGAGCGCGCCGACCTCACGCTGGCGGCCTCGCCGCTGGAGGCGGTGCGCGGCGCCGACGCGCTGGTCATCGTCACCGAATGGAAGGAGTTCCGCTCGCCCTCGTTCGACGAGATCCACGCGCGGCTGCGCCACCCGGTGATCTTCGACGGCCGCAACCTCTACGACCCGGCCAGCGTGGCGCGTCACGGCTTCGAGTACCACTCGATCGGCCGACCGGTGGCCGGCGGCTGACCGAACGCAATCCGTGCGGGTGTCCTTCATGCCAGCATGGCGGTCTCGGCAATGCGAACCCTGATCCATCTGGTGGCCGGCGCCCGGCCCAACTTCATGAAGATCGCCCCGATCGTGCGGGCGCTGCAGGCGCGCGCCGATCGATTCGCGTGGCGCATCGTGCACACCGGCCAGCACCACGATCACGACATGAGCGCGGTGTTCTTCGAGGAGCTGGGCATCCCGGCGCCCGATGTCCACATGGGCGCCGGCGGCGGCAGCCATGCCCGCCAGACCGCCCGCATCATGATCGCCTACGAGGACGTGCTGCTGCGCGAGCGGCCCCACTGCACGCTGGTGGTGGGCGATGTCGACTCCACCCTGGCCTGCGCGCTCACCGCGCGCAAGCTGCAGATTCCGGTGGCGCACGTCGAGGCCGGACTGCGCAGCGGCGACACCGCCATGCCCGAGGAGATCAACCGCCTCGCCACCGACGCGATCAGCGACTGGCTGTTCGTCACCGAGCCCTCCGGTTGCGACAACCTGCGGCGCGAAGGACGGCCCGAGGAGCGCATCTTCTTCGTCGGTCACGTGATGATCGACAACCTCATGCACCAGCTCGAGCGGCTGGCGCAGACCGATGCCAGCGGCTTTCGCAGCCCCGCGCTGCGCGCCGGCCTGGACCGCTACGGCGTGGTCACGCTGCATCGGCCGTCCAATGTCGATGATCCCGAGGTGCTCGCCGGCATCGTCGGGGCCCTGGGGCAGATCGCCACCGAGCTGCCGCTGGTGTTCCCGGTGCATCCGCGCACGCGGGCCAGCCTGCAGCGCGCCGGCATCGCGCTGCCGGCCGGCGTGATCGACACCACGCCGCTGTCGTTCATGGATTTCCTCTCGCTCTGGAAGGACGCGGCGCTGGTCCTGACCGACAGCGGCGGCCTGCAGGAAGAGACCACGGCGCTGGGGGTGCCCTGCGTCACCCTGCGCGAGAACACCGAGCGGCCGATCACGGTGGCGCAGGGCAGCAACCTGCTGGCACGCACCCGGCCGCCCGCCATCCTCGCG
>JBIKWU010000275.1:0-5303 GCA_044356115.1 Burkholderiaceae bacterium | reverse complement strand
AGGCCGCCCGGCGCATCGTCGATCACCTGGCGCGGCTGCTGCCCGCCTGAGCCCGATGCCGGAGCCCGCGGTCCTGTTCGAACGGCTGCAGCCGATTCCCCCCGCGCATCCGCGTCCCTGGTTCCCGACGCTGCCGGTCATCGGCCGCAGCGGCAGTGCCGACGCGCCATTCCCGGTGGCCAGCCGATTCCTCGATGACGATGCGCTGGTCGTGCCCTCGGGCAAGGTGGCTACCTACTGGGCGCTGCGGGGCGCGGGCGTGGGCGCGGGCGACCGGGTGGCCGTGCCTGCCTACCACTGCCCGACCATGATCTACCCGATCGTGGCGCTGCGCGCCCGGCCGCTGTTCATGCCGGTGGGCGCGGGCCTGGAGATCACCGCGGCCGTGGTGGCGCAGGCCCTGCGCGAACCGGTGAAGGCCGTGGTGCTGCCGCACTACTTCGGCTTCATGCAGCCCGACACCGAGGCCATCCTGGCAGCCTGCCAGGCCGCCGGGGTGGTGCTGGTCGAAGACTGCGCTCACGCGCTGTACGCGCGTCGCGAGTCGGCGCTCCCGGGCTCCTGGGGCGACTACGCGATCGCGTCCACGCGCAAGTTCGTGCCGGGCAGCGAAGGCGGCGCGCTGGTGGCCAATCGCCGGCGGCTCGAACATCCCCGCCGGCCCGCCTCCTGGGGTGACGAACTGCGCGGCCTGTGGCGGCTGCTGGGTGACGCGGGCGCCGCGGGCGCGATCGGCTGGCCGGCCGCGTCGGCCGCCGGCCTCATCGGCCCGCCCGACGAGCAGGCGGCCTGCCGCGAGGCGCTGCCGGCGCCCGCGCCCGCCGACGAGATCGACGCCTCGGCCTGCCAGCGACTGGGGCTGCGCTCGGTGCAACGGCTGCTGTGTCGCGCCGATCACGACCGGGTCGCGGCGGTGCGCCGGCACCGCTTCGCCCGCTGGGCGCAGGCGCTGCGCGGCGTGTCCGGCATCGCGCCTTTCGCGCCGGCGCTCGGCGACGATCAGGTGCCGTACGTGTTTCCGGTGCGCCTGGCGCGGCCGCGGGAGCAGTTCCGGGCGCTGAAGTACCGCGGCATCGCGGTCTGGCGCTGGGATCACCTCGCGCAGAGTCCTTGCGCGATCAGCGCCGAGCTGGCGGTCTCGCTGATCCAGCTGCCCTGCCAGCACAGCCTGAGCGATCAGGCCTTCGAGCGGCTGGTCAGTGAGTTCACCCAGGCGCTGGCCTGAGCCCGCCATGACGCGTGCCGCCACCGGTGTCTGGCAGCTCGGTCGATTCGATCCGGCCGACGCCGCTGCCGCGCGCGACTGGAACGCGCTGCAGGCCCTGGCCGGCGGCAGCGTGGTGCAGCGCGCCGAGCTGGTCTTTGCCGCCGCCGCGATGTCGGCGGTGCCGCTCACGCTGGCGGTGCTGCGCCGGCAGGACGAGCCGCGGGCGATGGCGCTGGTGCGCGCGCGGCCGGGCCTGCCCGAGGTGTTCGTCGAGAGCCAGATGCCGCTGGGCGCGTGGCTGCAGGCACCCGGCGAAGACCTTACCGCCCTCGCGCGCAGCCTGCTCGCGCGCCTGCCGCTGGGTCTGCGGCTGGGCGTGAGCCAGCTCGATCCGCGCTTCGTGCCGGTGCCCGACGATCCGCAGGTGGGCACGCTGCCCTACATCCGCACGCCCTGGCTCGCGGTGTCGGGCGGGTTTGCCGACTACTGGGCGGCGCGCGGCAAGAATCTGCGCGCCAACCTGCGCAAGCAGCGCGATCGTCTGGCGGCGCAGGGCGTGGCGCTGCGCACCGAAGTGCTGACCGAGCCGGCCGACATGGCCCGCGCGGTGGCCGATTACGCGGCCCTGGAGTCGCGCGGCTGGAAGGCCGGGGAGGGCACGGCGGTGAGCCCCTCGCATCCGCAGTTCGGCTTCTATCGCGGCATGCTCGAGGCCTTCGCCCGGCAGGGCGTGGCGCGGGTCTACCGGTGCTTCTTCGGCGAGCAGCTGGTGGCGAGCGAACTCTGCCTGCTCGATCGCGGCGAGTTCGTCATCCTGAAGACCACCTACGACGAGAGCACCGCGCCCCTGTCGCCGGCCTCGCTGCTGCGCCAGCCGATGTTCGAGGGGCTCTTCGAGGAAGGCCGCGTCGACAGGGTGGAGTTCTACGGCCCGCTCAAGGAGTGGCACACCCGATGGAGCAGCCAGACCCGCGACATCTATCACGCCAACGTGCATGCCGGGCGTCTGGCGCGGGCGGTGGTCTCGGCGCTGCGGCGGCGCCCGGCATGAGCCTGGCCGTGGCCAGCCGGCTGCGTGCCCTGCACGGTACCCACCGCGGCTGGGTGCGCACGCGCCTCACCCAGGCGGCCGGGTCGCTGGGCCTGTTGCGCACCCATGTGGCGCTCGGGCCCGGACGGGTCGACCGGGTGGTGTTCGTGTGCCTGGGCAACATCAACCGCAGCGCGTTCGCGCAGACGGTGGCGCGGCATGAAGGGCTGCAGGCGGTGTCGGTGGGCCTGGCCACCACCGCCGGCGCACCGGCCACCCCGGCCGCCTGCGCGGCTGCCGGCCGGCTCGGGCTGTCGCTGCATGCCCACCGCGCCACGCCCATCGCCGAGCTCGTGCCCCGCGCGGGCGATCTCTACGCGGTCATGGAGTGGCGCCACCTCACCTGGCTGCTCGAGCGCGGCCTGCCGCCGCAGTCGATCATCCTGCTGGGCGCATGGTCTCAGCCCGCGCGGCTGCACCTGCACGATCCGCACACGCTCGATGACGCCTTCTTCGACACCTGCTTCGGTCTCATCCGCACCGCGGTGCAGGCGCTGGCCCGCGAACTGGCCGCCGGCGCGCATCCGGCGGCGGCTGGTGTGCCCGCGTTCAGTGGCCGTCGAACACCTGCTCCAGCGTGATCAGCCGGGCGCGCTGCTCGGGGTGGCGCAGCGCGGCGGCATCCACCAGTGACCCTGTTGCCTCGAAGCGCTGCCGCTGGCCGACCGGATCGGGCGCTGAGGAGCGATGCGCGGCCCGCCAGCGGGCGCAGGCCGCGCGCAGCCAGGGCGGGCGCCGCTGCTGCAGCCACAGGCTCATGCGGTAGGCGGCCGGCGGGCCTTCGACCGGACTGAAGCCGCCAGCCAGCGGCAGGCGGGCGAGATCGGGGGCGAGCTCGGCGATCAGGCTGGCCTCGAAGCGGCCGTGTTCCTTCCAGGTCAGGGGCAGCCGCGCGGCCGCCTTGACGATGACCGGGTCGAGCAGGGGCGTGAGGAAATGGCCGCAGCGCGCCGCCATCGAGTTGTTGCGGCTGGTCCAGTAGCGGCCGCGCACCAGCGGATAGACCAGCTCCACCTGCCGCCGATCGAGGCTGCCGCGGCAGCCGGTCTCGTCGGCGATCGTGTCCGCCAGGTGCTCGCGCAGCCCGGCCAGAGCCTCGGGCTGGCGCACGGCGGCCGGATCGAAACCGCTGTAGAACACCTTCACCAGGTCGGCTGGACGATAGGACCGGTCGGGCAGATAGAAGAAATTGCGCAGCACCTCGCCGCCGCCGCCATTGAGCGCGAGCGCGCCGTCGGCCGACTGGGCCAGGCGCGTCTGGCGATCAGCGCCGGCGTCGTCGATGCCGTCGATCGGCAGTCCGTCGAAGAAGTCGACATTGGCGCGCAGATCGGGCCCGCCGTCCTGTCGCAGCTGTCGCTCCAGGGCCTGCTTGTCGACCGTGGCCAGGCCCAGCCCGAGCGCGCGGTCGATGGCCTGCGCGGTGCGCACATCGGGGCTGTCCGGCCCGCCATACACATGCAGCGCCGGGGCCTGCCCGGTGGCCCGTGCCGCCGCCAGCAGCAGGCGCGAGTCGAAGCCCCCGGAGAGCGCGGCCCGCACCCGCGCCGGGAAGCCCTGCGCCCAGCCCTCGGCGAGATGTCGGAGCCGCGCGCTGATGCGCTCCAGCGCCTCGCGGCGATCGGAGAAGAGGTCGCCGGGCCGCCAGAAGGTGGGCCCGAACAGCGGCACCCGAAGCCCGCGGGCGAGTTCGCGCACCAGCGCCGGGTCGGCGATCCGCACCTGTTCGCAGGCGGTGCGGCTGCCGTGGTTGGCGCCGTTGAAGAGATAGTCGAGGGCGCCGATCGGGTCGATGCTGCGACGGTCCTGGGCGTCGGCGCAGGCCAGCCAGGAGGTGGACATCAGCCGGCCATCGACCGACTGGTAGAGCTTGATCATGCCCAGCGGGTCCCCGAAGCTCCAGATGCGACCGGCGCGCGCGATCACCAGCTGGTACTCGCCCGCCAGATCGGCGCTGGCCGCGCAGCGCGCGCCCTCGAAGTCGTGCCAGAGCAGATCGAGCGCCTCGGCGCCGCTGCGGCCCCGATAGAACAGCGTGCCCACGCAGGCCACCATGCCGCCCTCGAAGAGCCGCCACTGCGCGTCGGGGTCCGGGCTGTCGGGCGTGGGGTGCCAGCCCAGGCGGATGCCGGCCCATGCCTGCCAGCGCGGCGGCGGCAGGCCCTGGCGAATCAGGCTGGCCGCCATGCGCCGGCTGGCCTGCTCGCGGCGCACCGGGTCGGGGTCGACCACGAGATGCAGCGCGCTCATCGGGCGCGCGAGCCGCGGCGCGCGCGCGGCGAGGGGTTGGGATCGCGGGTGCTGGAGACCATGCTGGCTACCCTTGGGGTGGGGCAGCCAGTAGGCCGTCTTCAGCGAGGCATCACGCTGCGCGGCCTCAAGCGCGCGCGCCTCGGGGCGCGCGGGAGCGGGGTGGCGTGCGCGAACTCAGGCGGGCGCTGGCCGGCCCGCGCCGGCATCGAAGACCGGATCGACCGGCACCTGCAGCGCGCTGGCCAGGTGGTTGGTGCGCGCCGCGAGCGCGATGATCGCGAGCAGCTCGGCGTGCTGGGCGTCGGTCATGCCCCGGGCGCGCGCGGCCGCGGTGTGCGAGTGGATGCAGTAGCTGCAGGCGTTGGCTACCGAGACGGCGATGTAGATCATCTCCTTGGTGAGCGGATCGAGGCTGCCCGGCGTGGCCATCACGGCCTTGACCTCGGCCCAGGTGCTCTCGAGCAGCGCCGGATCGAAGGCGAGCGCCTGCCAGAGGTTGTTGATGAAGTCGGTCTTGCGGGTGGCGCGGATGTCGTCGAAGACCGCCTTCACGCGCGGATCGGACTCCGGGTCTGCCAAGGGTGGGGTGGTGGCCATGACGCGATGATAGGCGACGCAGCCAGCGCGCGGTGATGCGGCGCTCAGTTCCGATTCCGCCCGCGCGCCTGCGCCCGGCGCATCGCCCCGGCATAGGCCTCGCGATAGCCGTCCACGCTGCGCGCCCAGGTGCGCTCGCGCTCCACGAACGCGCGG
>JBIKWU010000153.1:0-9133 GCA_044356115.1 Burkholderiaceae bacterium | reverse complement strand
CGGCCAGATCTCGGGCGCCATCGTGGGCGTCACGGTGGTGCTGGTCTCGGTGTTCGTGCCGCTGGCCTTCTTCAGCGGCTCGATCGGCAACATCTACCGGCAGTTCGCGGCGGTGATGGTGGTGGCCATCCTGTTCTCGGCCTTCCTCGCGCTGTCGTTCTCGCCGGCGCTGTGCGCCACCCTGCTCAAGCCGGTGGCGGCGGGCCATCATCACGCCCGCCGGGGCTTCTTCGGCTGGTTCAACCGCGGCTACACGCGCACCGCCTCGGCCTATCAGGGGCTGGTGGCCCGTATCCTGCGCCGCGCCTGGCGCTACCTGATCATCTACATCGCGATCATCGGCGCGGTGGTGGTGATGTTCCAGCGTCTGCCCACCGCCTTCGTGCCCAACGAGGACCAGGGCAATATCCTGGTCAACGTGCTGCTGCCCCCGGGCGCCACCCAGCCGCGCACGCTCGACGTCATGCAGCAGGTCGAGGGCTTCATGCTCAAGCAGGCCGACGTCCAGAGCGTGGTCACGGTGCTGGGCTTCAACTTCTCGGGCACCGGCCAGAATGCCGCCCTGGCCTTCGTCACGCTCAAGGACTGGAGCGAGCGCCCCGGCGAGGAGCGCTCGGCGCAGGCCCTGGTCAAGCGGGCCCTGCCGGCGCTGTCCCGGGTCCGCGATGCCTTCATCTTCCCGCTGAGCCCGCCGCCGATCCGCGATCTCGGGCGCGCCAATGGCTTCGCGTTCCGGCTGCAGGATCGCACCGGCGTCGGCCGCGAGGCGCTGCTCGCGGCCCGCAACCAGATCCTGGCCGAGGCCACCAAGAGTCCGCTGCTCGCGGCCATGCGCCCCGACGGCCTGGAGGATGCAGCCCAGCTCGAGCTGCGCATCGACCGCGATCGGGCTGCGGCCCTGGGGGTCGGCTTCGGCGCGATCAGCAGCACGCTTGCCAGCGCGCTCGGGTCGGCCTACGTCAATGACTTCCCCAATCAGGGCAGGGTGCAGCGGGTGGTGGTGCAGGCCGATGCCCGGGCCCGCATGCAGCCTGACGCGCTGCTGCGCCTGCCGGTGATCAACGCCACCGGGCAGTCGGTCCCCCTGTCGGCGTTCGCCAGCACCGAGTGGGTGAGCGGCGCGATGCAGGCCATCCGCTACAACGGCTATCCGGCCATGCGGATCGCCGGCGAGCCGGCACCTGGCGTCAGCTCGGGGGCGGCGATTGCCGAGATGGAGCGCATCGCCGCTTCGCTGCCGCCGGGCCTGGGCTATGAGTGGACCGGCCTGGCGCGCGAGGAGAAGCGCTCGGGTTCCACCGCCCTGCTGCTGTTCGCATTCTCGCTGCTGGCGGTGTTCCTGTGCCTGGCGGCGCTCTACGAGAGCTGGACGATTCCGCTGGCGGTGATCCTCGTGGTACCTCTGGGCGTGCTCGGCGTGGTGGGTGCGGCTTCGCTGCGCGGGCTCGAGAACGATGTCTTCTTCAAGGTCGGTCTCATCACCATCATCGGCCTGTCGGCCAAGAACGCGGTGCTGATCATCGAGTTCGCGCGTGACCTGCAGTCCCGTGGCATGGGGGTGGTCGAGGCGGTGCTGCATGCCGCGCACCTGAGGCTGCGTCCCATCCTGATGACATCGCTCGCCTTCATCCTGGGCGTGCTGCCGCTGGTGCTGGCCACCGGCGCCGGTTCGGCCAGCCAGCGCTCCATCGGCACCGGGGTGCTTGGCGGGATGATCACCGCCACGGTGCTGGCGGTGTTTTTCGTGCCGGTGTTCTTCGTGGTGGTGCGTCGGCTGTTCGGACGCGGCGCGACGCCACGGTCCGATGCCGGCGATACCCAGGAGCGGACATGAGCCGGCGCGTCACCCTCGCCCTGACAGCCCTGGCCCTGCTGGCCGGCTGCTCGGGTCTGCCGCCCGCCTCGACGACGCGGCGTCCCTCGGCCGACCTGCCAGCGGTGTTTCCGTCCGCCCCGGCAGTACCCGGGGCCGCGGCCGTGAGCGCTGATGCCCTGCCCTGGAAGGCGTTCTTCCAGGATGACGCCCTGCGACGGCTGATCGAGACCGCGCTCGCCGGCAACCGCGATCTTCGCCTGGCCGCGCTGGCGATCGAGCAGGCCCGCTCCCAGATGCAGCTGCGCGAGGCCGACCTGCTGCCCTCGGTGGGTGTCGGTCTGTCGGGCTCGCGCACGCCCAATGGCGCCGGGGGCTTCAACACCCTGTACCTGGGTGGCCTGCAGATGACCGCCTACGAGCTCGATTTCTTCGGCCGGCTGCGCGGGCTGAGCGCCGCCGCGGCGGCGCAGTTCCAGGCCACCGAGGCGCAGTTGCTGGCCGCGCGCATCAGCCTGGTGGCCGCGGTTGCCCAGGGCTGGCTCAACCTGCAGACCGACGAGGCGCTGCTCGAGGTCGCGCGCGACACGCTGCGCTCGCGTGACGAAACCCTGCAGCTCGTCAGTACCCGCCACCGGCTTGGTGCGGCCTCGCTGCTGGAGGTGCGGGCCGCCCAGTCGCTGCTCGAGTCCACCCGGGCAAGCCTCGCGCAGCTGCAGCGTCAGCGCGCGCAGGACGAGAACGCGCTCTCGCTGCTGCTGGGCGTGCCCTTCGCCTCGACCGGGGTCGTGGTCACGCCGCTGCGCGCGCTGGCCGCGTTCCCCGAAATCGCGCCCGGCCTGCCGGCCGAGGTGCTGACGCGGCGCCCCGACCTGCGTGCCGCCGAGCTTTCTCTCGCGGCTGCCGAGGCGAGCATCGAGTCGGCGCGCGCCAGCTTCTTCCCGCGGATCACGCTCACGGCCAGCGCCGGCAGCGCGAGCCGCTCGCTCACCGGCCTGTTCAGCAGCGGCACCTTCGCCGCCGGTCTGGCCGGGCAACTGCTGCAGCCGCTGTTCGACGCCGGCCGCAACCAGGCTGCCCTCAAGTCTGCCGGCGTGACCCGCGATCAGGCGGTGGTGCAGTACGAGCGCGCGGTGCAACAGGCCTTCCGCGAGGTGGCCGACGCGCTGGTGGCGCGCAGCACGCTCGCCGATCAGCTGCAGGCGCTGCAGGCGCAGGTGCAGGCCGAGACCGAGCGGCTCGCCCTGGCCGAGGTGCGTCATCGCCACGGCGCGGCCAGCTACCTCGACCTGCTCGATGCCCAGCGCTCGCTCTACGCGGCCCGCCAGTCGCTGGTGCTGGTGCGCGGCCAGACCGGGCAGAGCCTGGTCACGCTCTACAAGACGCTGGGCGGCGGCTGGAACTGAGCGGCGGCGCGCCGGCGCGCGCCGAGCGCCGGCGCGGGGATGCGGGTGCGCCGGAGGCTGGCGCGGCGCGGGCGCCTAGCCCTGCGCCACCCAGTCGCCGCTCTTGCCGCCATGCTTCTCCAGCAGCTTCACGTCGGTGATCACCATGCCGCGGTCGGCGGCCTTGCACATGTCGTAGATGGTGAGCAGGCCGACCTGGACCGCGGTGAGCGCCTCCATCTCGACGCCGGTCTGGCCGGTGCACTCGACCCGCGCGCGGCAGTCGATGCGCGCGTGGTCGTCGCTCATGTCGAAGTCGATGGTGACCCGGGTGAGCGCGATCGGGTGACAGAGCGGGATCAGGTCCGAGGTGCGCTTGGCGGCCTGGATGGCCGCGATGCGCGCCACCCCCAGCACATCGCCCTTGCGGGCGTTGCCGGCCCGGATGAGGGCGAGGGTTTCGGGCCGCATGCGGATGCTGCCGATGGCGAGCGCCACCCGGCGGGTGGCCGGCTTGTCGCCGACATCGACCATGTGGGCGCTGCCGGCGGCGTCGAAGTGGGTGAGCGGGGAGGGGGGTAGGGGCGAGGTCATGGTGCGGGGCTATGATAGCAACCCCGCCGGGCGGTCCTGCCGGCCCTCAGGCCTTGCCGATGGCGCGTTCCTTCTCCCTCGGGTCTGCTGCCCGCCGTGCCGGTGCCGCCCTGCTGGCGCTGTCCCTGGCCGCCCTGCCGCCGGCGGCGAGAGCCCAGGCCGACAACCTGCCGCGCCTGGGTGATGCCGGCGGCGAGGAGCTCTCGGCCAGCGCCGAGCGCCGGCTGGGCGAGACCATCATGCGCGACCTGCGCCGCGACCCCGATCTGGCCGATGATGTCGACGCCACCGACTATCTCAACCGCCTGGGCGCGCAGCTCGCCGCCACGCCCTCGGCCAGCGGGTTCAGTCTGGAGTTCTTCCTGGTGCGCGATGGCACCATGAACGCGTTCGCGCTGCCGGGCGGCTTCATCGGCGTGCACACCGGCCTGATCACCGCCGCGCAGACCGAATCCGAGCTCGCCTCGGTGATGGCCCACGAGATCGGCCACGTCACCCAGCGCCATATCGCACGCATGCTGGCGCAGCAACGCCAGACCTCGATGATGACCCTGGCCGCGGCCATTCTCGGCGCGCTGGCTGCCCGTTCCAACCCGCAGGCCGCCGCCGGCGCGATCACCATGGCCAGCGGTGCCCAGCAGCAGCAGATGCTGGCCTTCTCGCGCGATGCCGAGCGCGAGGCCGACCGGGTGGGCATCGACACCCTGCGCGCCGCCGGGTTCGAGCCGTCGGGCATGGTGAGCTTCTTCGGTCGCCTGCAGCAGGCCACCCGGGTCTACGAAAGCAACGCGCCCGGCTACACCCGCAGCCACCCGCTCACCGCCGAGCGCATCGCCGACATGATGCTCAGGGTGCAGGACGAGCGTTATCGGCAGCGTCCCGACAGCCTCGAGTTCCGGCTGGTCCGCGCCCGCCTGAGGGCGCTCGCGCAGACCGGTCCCGATGCCCTGCGTGATATCCGCACCCAGTTCGAGCGGCAGTTGCGCGAGCGCACCACGAACGACGAACTGGCCACCTGGTTCGGGCTCGCCACGGCGCTGGTCGCGCAGCGCGACTTCCCCGCCGCTGATCGCGCCCTTGCACAGGTGCGCCAGCGGCTGCCGCAGGGCCATGCCATGGTCGAGCGGCTGGCCGCCGAGGCGCGTCTGCGCGCGGGCGATCCGGCCGGCGCGCTCGCGCTGGCCGAGGCTGGCGCGGCGCGATTCCCGGGGGCGCGGGGGCTGGTGCGGCTGCAGGCCGAGGCGCTGCTGGCCAGCGGGCAGGCGGTGCGGGCCGAGCGACTGCTGCAGGAGCAACTCGCCACCCTGCGCAGCGATCCGGTGCTGTGGCGGCTGCTGGCCCAGGCCCATCACGCCGCCGGTCATGCCGCGCTCGCGCACGTGGCCACCGCCGAGGAGTACGCCCTCGGTGGCAACTGGCGCGCGGCGGTGGAGCAGTTGCGGCTGTCGCGGCGGGCAGGCCCGCCACTCGACTTCTACACCGGTTCGCTGGTCGATGCCCGCCTGAAGGAGTTCGAGCAGGAGTTCCAGCGCGAGCAGGCCGACCGGGTCAGGAGTCGCTGACCCGGGGCGCGGGCGCCCGCGGCCGCGGGTCGTAGCCCAGCATCTCGGGCGCGCTGGCCAGCGGCCGCAGTGCATGCCAGGTACGGCCCAATCGCAGCCGCAGACCCTCGCTGTCACCACCCGCCGGGCTGCTGTCGGCCATCTCGAGGGTTGCCAGATCAAGGTCATGGATCACGCCCGGCCCGACTTCGGTCTGGGCGAACAGGTTGCCGTCCCGGTCGAGCCAGACACCGCTCACCTCGCCCACCGGGTAGCCGGTGTGGGTGACCAGCCGGGTGCGCTCGCCCTCGCCGAGCACGCGCAGCACCAGCGGCGCCAGGTCGAGATCGACGAACACGCGCTGCGGGCCGTTCTGCCAGTACCAGCGGCCTTGCGCGTCGGCGAGATAGTTGCGACCGATGAAGTCGACGATCGGCGGGCTGGTGATCTCGCTGCCGGCACCGTCGCGCGCCTCGTCGAAACCGGGGCGACCCCGGTCGACCAGCAGCCAACGGCCGCGCCGGTCCAGGCGCAGCCAGCCGTACATGGCCGGCACATCGGGCCAGCGCTGCATGGCGCGTTCGACGAGTTCATCGATGGGCATCGAACCATCCGGTGAGGTAGTCGGCCAGCCAGGCCGAGGGGCGCGCCGCCGTGCCGGCATGAAAGCCGACATGGCCGCCACGGCGGGTGTAGTGCAGGCTCACCAGGGCCGAGACCTGTGCGGGGCTGGCCAGGGCCGAGGCCGGCAGGAAGGGGTCATTGAGGGCGTTGAGCACCCGCGTGGGCACCTCGATACCCCCCAGGAACTGCCGGCACGAGGACCGCCGCCAGTAGTCGTGGCAGCCGGCAAAGCCGTGCAGCGGCGCGGTCACGGTCTCGTCGAAGTCGAAGAAGTCGCGGGCGGCGAGCATGCGCTGGCGGTCGAAGAGGCCGGGATGCTGGGCAAGCTTGGCCAGGCTCTTGCGCTTGAGGGTGCCCAGGAAGTGCCGGGTGTAGACCCGGCTGAAGCCGCGCGAGAGCGCGACCGCCCCGGCGTGCAGGTCTTGCGGCGGGCATACCGCCGCCGCTGCACGCACGAAGCCGGCGGCGCTGCCGCGCTCGCCCAGCCACTTGAGGAGCGCATTGCCGCCCAGCGACACGCCAGCGGCGAAGACCGGCTGCGACCGGCTGTCGGGCTCGGCCGCGAAGCGGCGCAGCACCCAGTCGATCTCGTCGGAGTCGCCCGAGTGATAGGCGCGCGGCGCCCGGTTCAGTTCGCCACTGCAGCCGCGGAAATGCGCCACCGCGCCGCGCCAGCCACGTGCCGCTGCCGCGGCCATCAGGGCGCGGGCATAGGGGCTGTCGGAGTCACCCTCGAGCCCGTGGAAGAGCACGACCAGCGGAGCGGCCTGGCCGGCGGGGGCATCCACACGGTCGACATCGATGAAGTCGCCATCGGGCGTGTCCCAGCGCTCGCGCCGCAGGCGCACGGCGGCACGCGGCGCGAGCATGGCGGGCCAGAGGGTCTGGAGGTGGCCGCCGGGTAGCCAGCGGGGCGGGTGATACTCCAAGCGAGGACTCCGAGGGGGGCGGCGCGGTACGCCGCCTCGGCGGCTAGTGAAGCACGGTGCGTGCCGGCCCGGACTGCGCGGGCGCAGCCTGCTCGCCCAGGGGCGAGGCATGGTGCAGCACCATCCGCCAGCCGGCGCTGGTCTTGACGAAGACGTTGGTGGCCACGCACTCGACCAGCTCCGAACCGTCGCGACCGGTGACCGCGAGCTGTTCGATGAGGTGGTGCACCGAGAGCAGTCCGCCCTCATGCGCCCGGCGGTCGACCGCCTGCACGGCCACGCCGCCGCCGCTGAAGATCCGCTCGAAGGATGCCCGGATGGCCACCAGACCGACCAGGCGCGCGCCATTGGGATGGGTGCAGGCCACCTCCTCGTCATCGGCCCACAGGGCCATCATGGCGTCGGTGTCGCCGCGGCGCATCGCGTCGTAGAAGGCTTCCTCGGCGGCGTCGGCCGAGGCATGGACCGGGGCGCGTCGCATGGAGCCCGGGCTCAGCGGAAGACCACCGTGCGGTGGCCGTTGAGCAGCACGCGGTGCTCGACATGCCAGCGCACTGCGCGGGCGAGCACCACCGACTCGACGTCCCGGCCGATGGCCGCGAGCGCCTCGGGGCCCATGGCGTGGTCCACCCGCTCGACGTCCTGCTCGATGATCGGACCCTCGTCGAGATCGGCGGTCACGTAGTGCGCGGTGGCGCCGATCAGCTTGACCCCGCGGTCGTGAGCCTGGAGGTAGGGCTTGGCGCCCTTGAAACTGGGCAGGAAGCTGTGATGGATGTTGATCGCCCGGCCCTTGAGCCGTGCGCAGGCGGGCTGCGACAGGATCTGCATGTAGCGGGCGAGCACCACCAGGTCGATGCGCTCGCGCTCGACCAGTTCGAGCAGCCGCTCTTCCTGCTGCGCGCGGGTGGCGGCGGTGACCGGCAGGTAGAAGAACGGGATGCGATAGCCGTGGGCCAGCGGCTGGAAGTCGGCGTGGTTGGAGACGATGGCCGGGATCTCCATGGCGAGCTGGCCCGAGGACCACCGGAACAGCAGGTCGTTCAGGCAGTGGCCGAACTTGGAGACCATCAGCAGCACCCGCGGGCGCACTGCCAGCGCGTGAAGGCGCGCGTCCATGGCGAAGCGCGCGGCGATCGGGCGGAAAGCCTCTTCAAGGGCATCGCGGTCGAGCGGCGCGGCTGCCGAGAAATGCACCCGCATGAAGAACAGCCCGGTGCTGGCATCGCCGAACTGCGCCGAGTCGATGATGTTGCAGCCCCGCTCGAACAGGAAGCCGGTGACGTGGTAGACGATGCCGGTGGTGTCCGGGCAGGACAGGGTCAGCACGAATTCGGGGGCGGTGCTCATCGGGAGGGACGCTCGGCGTGGGGTTGCAGGGCCTGGCGCAGCGACGCGAAGACCGCGGTGGGCGAGAGATCGTTCAGGCAGCGTGTATGGCCCAGCGGGCACTCCCGCTGGAAGCAGGGGCTGCAGGCCAGTTGCAGCCATTGCACCTGCGCCTGCGGCGAGCGCGGCGGCGTGTGGCGCGGATCGCTCGAGCCGAAGACCGCCACCTGCGGGCGTCGGCAGGCCGCGGCCACGTGCATGAGGCCGGAATCATTGGACACCACCGCGCTGGCGCTGGCGATGAGCGCGATCGCCTCATCGAGCGAAGTGTCGCCGCAGAGGTTGCGAAGGTCTTGCCCGGAGAGCGCCGCGATCTCGGTGGCCATGGGGCGTTCGCGCGCCGAGCCCAGCAGCGCGATCGAGGCCTCGGGCCACTCGGCAGCGCTCAGGCTGGCCAGCGCGGCGAAGTGGCGGCTGGGCCAGCGCTTGGCCGGCCCGTACTCGGCGCCGGGGCACAGCACGATCAGCGGCTCGTCGGGGCGCAGGCCGAGCCGGGCCCGGGTCGCGTCGGCGAGGCCGGGCCGCGGGCTGAGCACCGGGTCGGGCACCGGCCCGGCATGGTCGGCCAACTCGGCGTAGAACTCGACCATGGGCCGGCGCTCCTCGCCTTCGCGGGCCGGCTTGCGCCGGTTCAGCAGCAGGTAGCGTGATTCGCCGTGGTGGCCGATGCGCAGCGGGATGCCCGCCAGCCAGGGCGCGAGCGCCGACTTGGCGGAGTTGGGCAGCACGTATCAGCGCCCGTAGCCGCGCGCGCGCAGATGGCGTGAGAGCCGCCAGCGCTCGCCCCACTGCGGCCGACCGTGGCGGTTGGCCGACTCGATCACCTCGGTGACCTCGGGCATGGCGCGAAACACCGGT
>JBIKWU010000222.1:0-6647 GCA_044356115.1 Burkholderiaceae bacterium | reverse complement strand
TATGCTGCTGTGGCTGCTCATGCTCACCGGCTGGAGCGCGGCGGTGGCGCTGTTCTCGGGCTCGCTGCCGCGCAGCCTGCGGGCGCGGGTGCTCGGGGTGCTCGGCCTGATCTCGGTCGGGCTGCTGCTGTTCCTGATCTTCACCTCCAACCCCTTCGACCGTATGGTGCCGGCCCCGCGCGACGGCCGTGACCTCAACCCCCTGCTGCAAGACCCGGGCATGGTGTTCCACCCGCCGCTGCTGTACATGGGCTACGTGGGCTTCTCGGTGGCCTTCGCGTTCGCGGTGGCCGGCCTGCTCGAGGGCCGGTTCGATGCGGCCTGGGCGCGCTGGGCGCGGCCCTGGACCACCGTGGCCTGGTGCTTCCTCACCCTGGGCATCTGCCTGGGTTCGTTCTGGGCCTACTACGAGCTGGGCTGGGGCGGCTGGTGGTTCTGGGACCCGGTCGAGAACGCCTCCTTCATGCCCTGGCTGGTCGGTACCGCGCTCATCCATTCCCTGGCGGTCACCGAAAAGCGCGGCAGCTTCCGCAGCTGGACCGTGCTGCTCGCCATCCTCGCCTTCAGCCTGTCGCTGCTCGGCACCTTCCTCGTGCGCTCGGGTGTGCTCACCTCGGTGCATGCCTTCGCCACCGACCCCACCCGCGGGGTGTTCATCCTGATCTTCCTGGCCCTGGTGATCGGCGGCTCGCTCGCGCTGTTCGCCTGGCGGGCGCCCGCGATCGGCGCGGGCCCGGGCTTCGGCGCGGTCTCGCGCGAGTCCTTCCTGCTGGCCAACAACATCCTGCTGGTGGTGGCCATGGCGGCGGTGCTGCTCGGCACGCTCTATCCACTGGCCCTTGATACCCTCGGCATGGGCAAGATCTCGGTGGGTCCGCCCTACTTCGACACGGTGTTCTACCCCCTCATGGCGCCCGCGCTCTTCCTCATGGGCGTGGGGCCGTTCGCGCGCTGGCGCCAGGCCGAGGTGCCCGATCTCGCCCGGCGTCTGCGCTGGGCGCTGGGCGTGTCGGTGGCGGCCGCGCTGCTGCTGCCCTTCACCCTGGGCAGCTGGCGACCCATGGTGAGCCTGGGTCTGCTGCTGGCCCTCTGGATCGCGGCCAGCGTGGTGGCCGGCCTGCTCGAGACCGCGCGCGCTGGCGGGCAGCTGCGCTGGCAGCGGCTGCGCCTGCTCTCGGGCAGCCAGTGGGGCATGCATCTCGCACACCTGGGCATCGCGGTGTTCGTGGTCGGGGTGACGCTGGTCAAGGGCTACGAGACCGAGAAGGAGCACAAGCTGGCGATCGGGGCCGAGCTGATCATGGGCGACTACCGCCTGCGCTTCGACCGCGTCGAGCCGGTGACCGGGCCCAACTACGACGCGCTGCGCGGCAGCTTCACCCTGCTGCGCGATGAACGCACGGTGGCGGTGCTCAGCCCCGAGAAGCGGGTCTATCGCGCCTCGCGCCAGCCCATGACCGAGGCTGCCATCCATCGCAGCCTCACCCGTGATGTCTACCTCTCCATGGGCGAGCCCCTGCCCGACGGCGCCTGGGCCATCCGCGCCCAGCTCAAGCCCTTCGTGAACTGGATCTGGCTCGGCTGCGTGCTGATGGCCCTGGGCGGATTCACCGCGGTGCTCGATGCCCGCTACCGGCGGGCCAGCACCCGCCGCAGCGCCGCCACGCAGGCCGGCGTCGCCTGAGCGCGCGCGCATGAACCCCATGCCCATGCCGCCCGGACCGCTCACGCCATGAAGGCCCTGCGCTTCCTGCTGCCGCTGGCGGTCTTCGCGGCCATTGCCTTCTTCCTGCTCAAGGGCCTCGATCGCGACCCCCGCCATGTGCCCTCGCCCCTGATCGGCAAGCCGGCACCGGCCGTGGCCGTGCCGGTGCTGGGCAATGCCACGCAGACCTGGTCACCCGAGCAGATGCGCGGCCAGGTGTGGCTGCTCAATGTCTGGGGCTCCTGGTGCGCGGCCTGCCAGGTGGAGCACCCGTTGCTCAACCAGCTTGCCGCGCGGCAACTCGCGCCGGTGGTCGGGCTGGCCTGGAAGGACGCGCCCGAGGCCTCGCAGGCCTGGCTCGCCAGGCTGGGCAATCCCTACACCCTGAGCGTGTCCGACCGCGATGGCCGCGCTGCCATCGACTGGGGGGTGTATGGCGCGCCCGAGACCTTCGTGATCGACAAGGCGGGCATCGTGCGCGACAAGCATGTCGGCGCGCTCACCGCCGAGGTGATCGAGCAGCGACTGGTGCCGCTGATCGCGCGCCTGAAGGCACCATGAGCCAGTCGGGCCCCTTGCGGCGCGAGGCTGAACTCGCGCCCCTCGATCCCGCCGGTCAGGCCCGACTGAAGGCGCTGTCGGAAGAACTGCGCTGTCTGGTCTGCCAGAACCAGACCCTGGCCGATTCGAACGCCGACCTCGCCATCGACCTGCGCAACCAGGTGCACGAACTCATCGCCGCCGGCCGCAGCGACGCGCAGATCCGCCAGTACATGGTCGAACGCTACGGCGACTTCGTGCTCTACAAGCCGCCGGTGCAGGGCAATACCGCGCTGCTCTGGGGCGGGCCCTTCGCCCTGCTGGCGGTGGGCGGTGTGGTGTGGGCGCTGGTGCAGCGGCGCAGCCGCATGGCCGCGGCCGCCGCGGTGGCTGCCACACCCAGCGAGCGCGGGCGGCGGCTGCTCGACGAGCCCTGACGGCGAGGCGTCAGCGCCGCCCTGAACACTGCCCCCGGCCGAAGCCGCGGCGCGCAGCTCCAGCCCGGGACCTCAGCGCCGCCGCGACTTGCGCCGACGCTCCAGTTCGTCGTAAAGCGCCACGAACTCCGCGGTGAGCTTGTGCGAGGGCGCAAAGCTGATGAGCGGCACCCCGGCGTCATGCGACTCGCGCACCTTCACCGAGGCCGAGAGCCGGGTGGGCAGCACCGGCAGCTTCTCGTCGATGAGCGCCTGCACGATGCGCTGCGGCTGGCTGGCACGGGCCTGGAACTGGTTGACCACGATGCCCTCCACCCGCAGCTTCGGGTTGTGGTCGTCGCGGATCTCGTCCACCGACTCGAGCAGGCCGTAAAGCGCCTGGCGCGAGAAGTCGTCGCAGTCGAAGGGGATCAGGCAGCCGTCAGCCGCGATCAGCGCCGAGCGGGTGTAGAAGTTGAGCGCCGGCGGGGTGTCGATCACGATCTCATCGAAGCCCTCGAGATCGTCGAGCGCCTTGCGCAGCTTCAGGATCTTGGAGCGGGACTCCAGCCGCGAATGCAGATCGGCCAGCGCCGGGCCCGAGGGCATGAGCGACAGCCCGGCCACCGGCGTGTCGTGCACGAACTCGTCGATGGCCATGGACGAGAGCCGCAGCGCCAGGCTCTGCTCGAAGAAGTCGGCCACGGTGGGCGCGGCCTTGGCGGCAGCCTCCCCCAGGAGGTAGCGCGAGGCGTTGCCCTGGGTGTCGAGGTCAACCAGCAAGGTGCGCCGGCCCCGAGACGCGGCAATCGCCGCGAGATTGACGGCGATGGTGGACTTGCCGACCCCGCCTTTCTGATTGAAGACCACGCGTTTCATCAGCCAAAGATACCACCGGCATGGCCGGCGACACTCAGCGCGACACCCGCACCCGCCCGAGTTGCCGGGCCACCCCGAGGTTGACCACCGCCACCGCGGCCAGCAGCCAGCCGGCAGCGCCCCAGCCGCCGGCGGCGCTGGCTGCGCTGGCCGCGAGCGGCGGCAGGATGAACTGACCGAGCGCCGAGCCCTGCTGCATCAGCCCGGTGGTGGTTGCCACCGCGCCGGGATGCGGCGCCACCCGGGGCGCCGTGGCGAACAGGGTGCCGGGGATCATGCCGCCCGCGGCCGAGAGCGCGAGCGCGGCGCCATAGCGCAGCGCGAAGGGCAACTCGGGCGCGAAGGCCATGATGGCCGAGAGCGCCATCACCACCGAGGCCGAGCCGAGCAGCCACTGGCGCGCAGCGCCCCGGCCCAGCATCACGCCGGCCAGCAGGTTGCCGGTCACGTTGGCGGCGACCCCGAGCGCCGACAGGCTCGCCGCCAGCCCGGCCCCGAGCCCGGCCGCCTGGTACACGCTGGGCAGGAAACTGAACACCGTGATGAACTGGCCGGCATAGAGGCCGAAGCAGAGCGACAGCCACCATGCGCCGGGCGTGGCCAGGGTGGCGCGCGCCAGCGCGGCCATGCCCTGCGCGTCGGCAGCACGCGCCGCGTCAGCCGGAATGCGCCCATGCAGCAGGGCCAGCGCGAGCAGGGACAGGCCGGCGCACAGCCACCACGCGAGCGACCAGCCGCCCAGCGCGATGAGCCATGGCGTGCTCACCATCATGGCCGCCATCCCCGCGGGCATGTAGCACGACCAGGCGCCCATCACCCGCGAGAGCCCGTGTGGCGCCACCATCCGGCGCAGCAGCGCCGGCCCGGGCAGCACGGTGAGCAGAAAGCCCGCGCTCTCCAGGGCCCGCAACACCAGCAGCGCCGTGGCCTGACTGGCGAGCGCGCCCGCCGCGCTGGCCAGCGCGAGGATGAGAAGCCCCAGGGCCATGGTGCGGCGCGGCCCGAAACGATCGGCCAGCAGCCCGCCGAACAGGCCCAGCACCATGCCTGCCAGCTGAAAGGCCGACACGAGCCAGCTCGCCTGCACCAGGCTCAGGCCGAAGGCCTCGCGCAGCGCCGGCAACGAGGGCGGCAGCTTGCCGATGTGGGTGGCAGCCACCATGCCGGCGAGAATGACCGCGACCACGGCCGGCCAGGGCGTGATCGCGCCCGCGTCCGGCGGGACGGACGTCGCGGCTGGTGCGGCTGGTGCGTCTGGTGCGGGCCGCACGGACGGCGCGGGCGGTGCTGGCGGCAACGGATCGGCAGGGGCGCTCACCGGCCCATTATCGCCGCGCCCGCCGGCCGGGCAGCCCGGGCCGACGCCTATACTCGCCGCAGGAGGAAACCATGCACGATCTGCTGATCTCGAACGCCGTCATCCATGACGGCCTGGGCAATCCGCCCTTCACCGGCCAGCTCGCCGTCACCGGCGGGCGCATCTCGGCACTGCGCCGCGCCGACAAGCCCATCGCGGCCAGCGAGGCGCGCGAGCAGCTCGATGCCAAGGGCCTGTCGCTGATGCCCGGCATCATCGACAACCACACCCACTACGACGCGCAGATCACCTGGGATCCGTACCTCGACCAGTCGATCGGCATGGGCGTGACCACCGCCATCATCGGCAACTGCGGCTTCACCATCGCGCCCTGCCGGCCCGATGCCGCCTCTCGCGATCTGGTCACCAAGAACCTCACCCAGGTGGAGGGCATGTCGCTGGCCAGCCTCCAGGCCGGCATCCGCTGGGAATTCGAGAGCTTCGCGCAGTACATGGACCAGATCGAGCGCGGCGGTTGCGCCATGAACCTGGCCGCCTTCGTGGGTCACTCCACGGTGCGCACCTACGTGATGGGCTCGGCCGCCTCCGATCGCGCCGCCACGCCCGAGGAAGTCGCGCGCATGAAGGCCCTGATCGACGAGGCCCTGGCGGCCGGCGCGATCGGCCTGGCGTCCACCACCACCACCTCGCACAGCGCCTACGACGGCCGGCCCATGCCCTCGCGGCTGGCCGAATGGTCGGAGTTCATCGCGCTGGCCGAGCCGATGCGCCAGCGCGATCAGGGGGTGTTCATGATCACCAAGGGGCCGCCCACGCCGGTGCCGATGCTCGAGGAATTCGCGGCGGCCTCGGGGCGGCCGGTGCTGGTGGCCGCGCTGCTGCACTCCAGCCTCACCCCCGACAGCGTGTTCCAGGACCTCGAGGGCATCCATGCCGCCAACGCGCGCGGCAACCGCATGCGCGGCGCGGTCGCGGCCACGCCGCTGGTGTTCGACTTCTCCTTCGAGTCGCCCTACCCGCTCGAGCCGCTGCTCGCCTGGAAGCCCATCTTCGGCCTGAAGGGCGACGCGCTCATCGCGCGCATGCGCGATCCGGCGCTGCGCGCGGCCCTGCGCGCGGAGCTCAGCGTGCCGGCCCGGCGCATCTTCTCGGGCAACTGGCGCCTGATCCAGGTGCTCGAGACCGTGCTGCCCGAGAACCGGCATCTGGTCGATCGCAGCATCGCCGACATCGCCGCCGAGCGCGGCGTCGATCCGCTCGACTGCCTTTTCGACCTGGCCATCGCCGAGAACCTCGGCACGCTGTTCTCGCTGACCGCGCTCAACCATGACGAGCAGGCGGTAGCTCGCCTGCTCACCCACGAGGACAGCCTGCTGTCGCTGTCCGATGCCGGCGCGCATCTGTCCTTTCTCGATGACTCCGGCTTCGGCCTGCACCTGATGGGTCATTGGGTGCGCGACAAGGGCGTGATGCCCCTGCCCGAGGCGGTGCGCCGGCTCACCAGCGCGCAGGCCGAGTTCTTCGGCATCCGCGAGCGCGGCACCCTGCGCGAGGGCTGGGCCGCCGACCTGCTGCTCTTCGATCCGGCCACGGTGGGTCGCGGGGCGCGCTCGCGCGCCAACGATCTGCCGGCCAATGCCACCCGGGTGGTCACCCGCCCGCGTGGCGTGCACGGGGTCTGGGTGAACGGGCAGCGGGTGGCCGACGAGCGCGGTGCGGTTCACAAGCCGCTGCCGGGTCGGCTGCTGCGAAAGGGGCAGTAGGCTCTTGCCGCGGGGCCGGCCGCGAG
>JBIKWU010000152.1:0-9160 GCA_044356115.1 Burkholderiaceae bacterium | reverse complement strand
CATGAAGCGTGAAAGCCACGCGCCGTTCTGGGCCACGCTGCTGCTGCTCGTCCTCAATCAGGTCCTCAACCGCGAGAAGTGGACATGGTCCACGGTGCTCAAGTTCCTGGAGGTGAACGGCCGAACCTTCGTGGAACTGGTCGGCATTCTGGCCGGCTGCGGCCTGCTGATCGGCGCGTTCTCCATGACCGGGGTCATCTCCAGCCTGGCCGGCGACCTGCTGCGTATCGCGGGCAGCGATGCGCTGCTGCTCCTGGCCATGACCGCGGTCACCAGTCTGGTGCTGGGCCTGGGCCTGACCACCACCGCCTGCTACATCTTCCTGGCCATCCTGGTCGGTCCGGCGCTCGAGAAGGCCGGCCTGAACAAGATGGCGGTCCACATGTTCGTCTTCTACTGGGGCATGCTCTCGTCGATCACGCCCCCGGTGGCGATCGCCTCCTTCGCGGCGGCCGGCATCGCGGGCGCGCCGGCCATGAAGACCGGCTGGGAGTCCATGCGCGTGGGCTCCATCATCTACTTCCTGCCCTTCTTCTTCGTGCTCGATCCGGCGCTGGTGCTCCAGGGTTCCTGGGCCCAGGCCCTGTGGCTCACCGCCAAGTGCGGCATCGGCATCTGCTTCATCTGCGGCGGCATCCAGGGCTACCTGCTCCTGGTCGGCAACCTGTCGGGGCTGGCTGCGCTCGAATGGCCTGTGCGCGTGCTGCTCATGGTCGGGGGCGTGCTGCTGGCCACGCCGGCCGGGCCGCTGCTGCCGCTCGGTGCAGCCACACTGCTCATCGCGGCGGCGGTCTGCCTGCTGCTGGCCACCGGGCTGTCGGTGCTTCGACTGCGCCGTGCCTGACTCACACTGAACCGGGAGAATCCAGATGCTGATTGACGAGATGGTGGGAGAACGGATAAGGCTGCGCGTCGATGCCGACGGGGTGGCCGATGTCCGCCTGTGGCGCGCCGACAAGATGAACGCGCTCGATGCGGCCATGTTCGCGGCCCTCATCGAGACCGGCGAGCGGCTCTCGCGTCTGCCCTCGGTGCGCGCGGTGGTGCTCTCCGGCGAGGGCCGCGCCTTCTGCGCGGGCCTCGACACCTCGCGCTTCGGCCAGATGGCCCAGGGGGGCCAGGGCACCGGGCCGGTGGCCGGCACCACCGGGCGCGACATCACCTGGCGCAGTCACGGTCTGGCCAACGCCGCGCAGCAGGCCGCCATGATCTGGACCCAGGTGCCGGTGCCGGTGATCGCCGCGGTGCATGGGGTGGCCTTCGGCGGCGGGCTGCAGGTCGCCCTCGGTGCAGACCTGCGCTACATCACGCCCGACGCTCGCATGTGCGTCATGGAGATCAAGTGGGGCCTGGTGCCCGACATGGGCGGCGCGCTGCTGATGCGCACCCTCATGCGCTCGGACGTCATCCGCGAACTCACCTACACCGGGCGCATCGTCGATGGCCGCGAGGCGCAGTCGCTGGGCCTGGCAACCCGGGTCTGCGACGACCCCTATCAGACCGCGCTGCAGACCGCCCGCGAGATGAGCCAGAAGAATCCCCATGCCCTGCGCGCTGCCAAGCGGCTGCTCACCGTGGCTGATCAGGGCGATCCGGCGGCGATCCTGCTGGCCGAGTCCGTGGAGCAGGCCCGCCTGATCGGCAGTCCCAATCAGGCCGAGGCGGTGCGCGCCAACCTGGAGAAGCGGCTGCCGAGCTTCGCCGACCCGGTCTGAACCGGGCCGCTTCAGCGCGGCAATCCGGCCACGAAGGCCTGTACCGAGTCGCGATAGCGCTCGGGCTGCCGTTCGTGCAGGTCGCTGTGGGCGCCCTGCGGGAAGGTCACGAAGCGTGCCCCGGGGGGCGCCGCCTCGAACAGGCGGCGGCCGAGGGCGATCGGCACCGTCGGGTCGGCGTCGCCGTGCATCATCAGCAGAGGCAGCTTCAGGCCAGCCAGCCGTGCGCGCGAGTCGAACCGGAACCCGAGCACCTTGGCGAGCCATGCCGCCGGTCGGGTCCGCTGCCCGGCCAGGTCGGGCAGGCTGCTGAAGGTGGATTCCAGGATCAGCCCGGCGCACTCGCCCGGCGGCAGTTCGGCCGCCAGCGCCAGCGCCACCGCGCCACCCAGCGAATGCCCGAAGATCAGGCGCCGCGTCGGGTCGGGCTGGCGGCGCATCAGTTCGCGCCAGGCTCTTGTCGCATCGGCGAGCAGGCTGGCCTCGTCGGGCACCGCCGGGCTGCTCTCGCCCCAGCCGCGGTACTCCACGCCCAGCACCGAGAGCCCGGCCTCGCGCAGCGCCTGCATCTTGGGCTCGTTGCGATACAGGGTGCGGAACGTGCCGTGCAGGTAGAGCACGACGGGAGCGTCGGCCCTGGCGGCGGGCAGCCACCAGAGCTGGATGCGCTGGCCGGCCGCCGGCGCGGCATCGAGGGCCACGAACCAGCGTTCGTCGGGCGCCCGCACCGGGGGCAGGGGGTCGGGCAGCGTCCGGGTGGGGCGGTAGACCCCCTGCCGCAGGCGCTCGTCGATCGCGCTGCAGCCCTCGAGCAGCCCGACGGTCAGCAGCGCGAGCGCGCGGCGGCGGGCCCCGAGGGGGCGGGACCGGGTCAGCGGAAGGTGTAGCCGACGGTCCACATCACGCCGGAATTGCCGAAGAGCACCATCTCGAGGGCCCCGCGACCGAATTGCCAGCCCACCGACGGGATCACCACCGGGGCGATGCCGAACCGGTTGAAGGGGATCTTGTCGCGGTACTCGTCCTTGTAGCCATGGAGCAATCCGCCGATCAGCTTCAGGTAGGCGCCCGGCAGCCGCTCGGTCGAGTCCCAGCGCTGGCCGATGAAGGCCATGGTGCTGGGCTGGTCGAAGGAATTCCGGAAGAAGGCCAGGCCGATCAGGCGGCCGTCATCGCGGATGCGCTCCAGACCGATCAGTCGCTGGTGGTTGTTGTGATCGGGGCTGGGATGAAAATGACGGGTGTAGAGACTGGTGCTCACGACCCATCGCGTCCCGGCGTCATCGCCTCGCCGCTCGGCGGACTGGGAGGCTTCGGCGGGCCCCGTCTGGCCGTGGGCCGCTGTGGCCACCGCGAACAGGATCGGGAGAGCCACGAGCCGCAGGACTCGGGCAGGCAAGGCAGCGGACATGGGAAACTTCCGGGCGGTAGTCGGTAGCGAGCCGGGGCGCGCGGCCGCTGTCCGGCACTATAGCGGTGCGCCGGCAGTCTGCCCGAATCCTCCTCTCCTCATGCGGCCTTTGGGCTTGAAACCACCCGTGTGTAGCATCCGTTCTCCCTTCTGCCTGCTGCTCTCAGCCATCCGAACGGTGATCCGCCAGACCCGATTTTCCGCCGCCGAGCATGGACCACGCCGCGTTGTCGGTGCGGGCCTGGCCCTCGTGCTTGCGGTCGCGCTGGGTGTCGGCGTTGCCGATCTGCGCGCCGAGCCAACCCTGGGTGGCATGTCCGTGCTCTCGGAGTTCGGCGAGCCCCTGCGAGCCGAGATCGAGATCCGTGACGTACCGGCAGCCGATGCGGACAGCATCGATGCCGCCATCGGCTCGCGCGAGGATTACGCCCGGCTCGGGCTGCCCTATCCCGCGGCGCTCGAGGGTGCGCTGGTGCGCATCCAGCGACGGCCCGGTGGGGTGGTCACGGTTCGCATTGCCACCCGCGGACCGGTGGCCGATGCCGAACTGAACATGGTGCTGGTGCTGTCAGGGCGCTTCGGCCGCTACCTGCGCAACTACCAGCTCTCGGCTCCGGCCAGCGCGCCGGTGGCGGTGTCGCCCGTGCCCGCACCCGCCGTGCCGGCCGTGTCCGCGTCCGCGTCCGGCGGATCGCCCGGTGCCGATGCCGCCGCCGATGCGAACCCGCGCCGACTCGACCTCACTCCCTTGCCGGGCCGGGCCGCCGAGCCTGAACCCGCTCCCTCGGCTGAACCCTCGAGCAGCCAGACGCCGGCCGCGCCCGCGTCGCTCCCGCCGATCAGTCCGGTGACGCCCGCTGCCGCTGCCACGGCGCCCACCCAGCCTGATGCCCGGTCGGCTTCAGCGGCGCCGTCGGGTCGCACGCTGCGGGTCCGTCCCGGCGACACGGCCTCCACCCTCGCGCGCCAGTTCAAGCCGGCCGATGTGTCCGATCGGCAGGCCGTGATGGCCCTTTACCGGCGCAACCAGGCGGTGTTCGGCGGCAGCCCGGATCGCCTGGCGGCCGGGGTGCTGTTGCAGGTCCCTGATGATGCCGAATTGCGCGCGGCGCCGCGTCACGAGGCCACCGTCGCGGTCAAGCCGTCGACGCCGGTGCGGGCCGCGGGTACGCCGCCTGCGGATCGGCTGGTGCTCTCGGGCGATGGCGGCAAGGCTGCAGGGCCTGGCCGCCTGGGCAGCGACAAGGCAGCGAAAGCGGCCGCTCTCGAAGCCGCCAGGGCCGAGGCTGACTCGCGTGTGCGCGAACTCCAGAAGAACGTCGATGACCTGAACCGGTTGCTGGAGATCCGCGACCGGCAACTGGCCCGGCTGCAGGAGAACGCGCAGCGCCGCCCGGGTGAGTCGGCTTCCTCGCCGGGGGGCAACGGCATGACCCCGGTGTCCGCCGGCGGTGCGGGGCCGGGCAGTGCCGTGATCCCGGCGCCCGGCTCGGCCGTGGTCGGGGCTGTGGCGCCCGCTGGCGGCCCCGCGGCCAACCCGCCGTCGCCGAGTGCCGGCGGCGAACCCGCCGCGCCGCCCGCGGCTGCGCCTGCGGTGACGGCTGCGCCGGTCCCGGCGCCCACGCCCGTGGCCGCGAAGGCGCCCGAACCCGCCGATGACGATTACGGCAGCCTGCTGGCCGACTGGCGAGTCCAGGCCGCGGCGGGGCTGCTGGCCGCGATGGTCGTGCTCACCGGGGTCATGCTCACGCTGCGCTCGACCAAGCCGGGCGGCAAGCGCAGCCTTACCGCGCGCGACGGCCCGCCCGCGGCCCAGCGCTCCAAGAAACCGCGCGGACCGGTGGCGGCACGGTGATCGTGACAGGCCGGCAACCGAGGGCGCCCGCGGGCGCCCTTTTGCTTCCTGGGGAGGCCGCCTGACATGGACGGGGGCGAGTCGGCGCTGACCTGGGCCTCGGCTTACCGGCGATTCGACCAGGCGGTGCTCATCCGGCGCTCGCCCTGGGGGACCACGTTCAGGCTCGAGGCGCCGGACGGAGCGCTCTTCCTGAAGTGCCTGCCGCCTGCCCAGGCCACGGCGGTTGAAGGCAGCGCCGCGATTTCGGCGCTGCTGGGGGACGCGGTTCCGCCGGTGGTGGCCTTCGATGCCGGACGGGGCTTCCTGCTGAGCGTCGATCACGGCGGTCAGCCGATCCCGCCGGCCGCGTTGCCCGGTCAGATCGGATCGCTGCTGCACGACTATGCCCGGCTGCAGGCGAGGGCTGCCGGGGCGCTCGAGCGGCTCGGCCCGGTGCCGCGCTGGTCGCTCGAGACCCTCCTGACGCAGGTCGATCGCTTCGTGGCGGCCCGATCGGCGCAGCACGACGGGTCCGACCGCGCGCGGCTGGCTGATTTCCAGGGCCTGCGCACGGCGGCACTGATCGGGGACGCCCTGGCGGCCGTGCGCGCTCCGCTGCGCGGGTTCCTGACGGGCTGCGCAGGGCTGCCGATCACCCTGGAGCATGGCGACCTGAATCCCGGCAACGTGGCGATGCTCGCCGATGGCAGCCGGATCTTCCATGACTGGGACAACGCCCTGCTGGCGCCCGCCGGACTGTCGCTGAGCAGCCTGATCGGTCCCGGGTCCTCGCTGGCCTCGGGCATGGGCGGCGACGATGACCCGGCACGCCATATCGCCGGCTATGCCGAGTGTCTTGCCGCGCAAGGGTATGCGCCGCTCGCGACGCTGCGCCATGCACTGCCGGCATCGTTGCTGGCCGGCCTGCTGGTGCGCCTGGTCGCCTATGCGCACTACCCCCCTCATGACGAGGCCACGCGTGAGGTCTGCCTGCCGGATCTCGCGGCCATCGGCGAGGGCATCCTGGCGTGGTGCGCCCGGCTGGCTCCTGATCGATCAGCGGCGCTTGGTCGCATCGTGCACCTGCTGGGTACCCATCCGCGGGAGGACCTGCTGCTCGAGATCGCGCGGTCGCGCGGTGCCGATGCCCTGCTCGGGGCCGCGCCCGACGTTGGCGACCATGCGGCCGATCATGCCGACGGTGAGACCCTGCCGGTGGCTGCGCTGGCCGTGGCCCGCCTGGCCCAGGCCGAGGCCCTTGCCCGCGAGCCCGGCGCCGTGCCGGCGATCGCGGCGGGCATGAGCGTTCGGTGTGATCCCGCGCTGTTGGCGCTCAGTGGCGATGTGGGTGCTGCCATGCTGGCCGAGCATGGCTGCCTGGCGCTGGAGCAGGCGTTTGCGGCCAGCCGGCTCTCGGCGTGCCTGAGCCATCACCTCGCGCAGTCGCGGGCGGTGGCCGACGGGCTGCCGGTGGGCGATCAGCGGGTGATGCATCCGCTGTCGCTGGGCGGACCCTTCAACGCGCCCGAGCTCTACGCGCAGCCGCTGATCCTGACGCTGATGTCGGCGCTGCTCGGCCCGGATTTCCTCATCGGCAGCATCACGCTGGTGGTCGCGCGCCCTGGCGCGGGCGCGCAGCACCTGCATGCCGATCATCCCCCGCTGTTCGCCCAGGACGCTGGCGGCGCCGGCTTGCCGGCCCATGCGTTCACGCTGCTGATTCCGCTGGTGGATACCGACGACGAGGTGGGGGGTACCGAGGTGTTCAAGGGCAGTCACCGGCGTTCGGTCGACCCCGGCGCGGTCGGCGCCGGCCAGACCCGCCCGCTGAGCCTGGGCAGTGGTCTGCTCTTCGATTACCGCCTGCTGCACCGGGGGCTGGCCAATCGGTCATCGCGCGATCGTCCGGTGCTGAGCATCGTGTACCAGCGCAGCTGGTTCCGGGATGCCGTCAACTTCACCCGCTTCGCGCCGCTGCAGATGTCCTTGCCCGAGCTCAAGCGTGTGCCTGGGAACCTGTCGGGCCTGTTCCGGCTGGCCCACCTCACCCATGACTGAGAGCCCATCGGCATGAGCGCATCCTTGCCCGACGCCACGCCAGCCGATGCCGCCGAGCCCGATGGCCGCGGCTATGTGCTGGACGAACCCTACACCGCGCGCTACTTCGACCTGCAGAGCCCGGCCCGCATGCGCCACTCGATGCGCTGCGCGGGCTTCGATCCGGTCGCGCCCGCCGAGGGCTTTCGCTACGCCGAGCTCGGCTGCGGCAACGGGGCCACGCTGGCGATGCTGGCGGCGCTCCACCCGGGCAGCAGCTTCCTGGGCATCGACTTCAATCCCCGGCACATCGCCGCGGCCACCGAACTGGCCCGCTCGGCCGGCCTGGACAACCTGGTGTTCCTGGAGGCCGACATCGCGCAGGCCTGCGCGATGCCCTGGGGCGCCTTCGACTACATCAGCGCCCACGGGGTGTACGCCTGGGTGGATGCCGGGGTGCGCGAGGGCCTGATGCAGTTCGTCGGCCGCCATCTCGCGCCGCAGGGCATCGCCTATGTGTCGTACAACGCCCTGCCGGGCTGGTCGGCCAGGGAGCCGCTCTGGCGGCTCCTCGATCGGCACATCGCGGACCTGCCGGGCAGTTCGGTGACGCGCGTCAGCGAGGGGCTGCGCTTTCTGGAGTTCCTGCGCGGCGCCGAGGTGCCTTATTTCGCGCAGAACCCCGCGGCGGGCGAGCATCTCGCCCTGCTGCGTGCTGAAGACCCGCGCTACGTGGCGCACGAGTTCTGCAACCGGCACTTCGCGCCGCTCTACTGCTCCGAGCTCTTCGCGCACGCGCGCCAGCACGGTCTTGTCTTTGTGGCGCAGGCCGAGACGCAACCCAACCTGCCCTTCGAGCGGGTGCCCGCGGCCTGCCTGAACTACCTCGCCGCCATCGCCGACTTCGAGGAGCGCGAGGTGGTCAGCAGCCTCTTGCGCAACGACGGCTTTCGCACCGATCTCTACGCGCGTCAGTGGCCGGCCGCGGTCGACCTCGAGCACAACCCGCTGTGGGACATGGCGTTCACCACCGTCACGCCGCTGCGCGACCTGCCGGCGGATCTGGCCTGCGGCTCACGCAGCCTCGCGCGCGCCAGCGATCTGGTCGACGCCATCACCGAGGCCGCTGAGCCGGGCGCGCTCACGCTGCGCGAGATCGCGGCGCAGCCGCGCCTGCGTCGCCACTCGCCACGGCTGGTGCTCGAGACCGCGCAACTGCTGGAGCTCTCCCGGCACTATGCGTTCGTGGCCGACGGTGATGGCGCCACCGGTGTCCCGGACACCCGTGGCTGGCGAATCGGCTGTCGTGGCGCGCGGGTGCTGCTGGAGGCGCGGCTGCGCGAGAACGGCTTCGGCCACCTGGCCGCGCCGCGCCTGGGGTCGGCCATCCGCCTGGATGTGCTCGGGTCCCTGGCCGTGCTCTGCCTGGACGATGCCGCGTCGCATGCCGCGGCCGCCGCGCAACTGGCCAGGCTGCTCAACGAGGCATGGCCCGATCTGCTCGCCTACCGCGCCGATGACGACTGGGCGGCGGGCTTTCTGGCGGACTTCACGGCCCACTGGGGGCCGGTGCTCGTCAAGCTCGGCGCAGTCGGTCGCTCTCAGCAACCCACCTGATGCTTGCCGTGCGAGCCGTGCTTGCCGTAGGCGCCATGCTTGCCGTAGGCGCCGTGCTTGCCCTGTTCGACACAAACGCCAGTGGCGTGCTTGCCGTGCGACACCGTGGTCGGGTCGCAGCCTGAATACCGCGACACGCTCTCGCAGCCGTGTTTGCCGTACCCATGTTTGCCGTAGCCGTGCTTGCCCGTGGCAGGTGCGCCGAGATCGCAGCCGTGCTTGCCGTAACCGTGCTTGCCATAGCCATGCTTGCCATAGCCATGCTTGCCATGGACCGAACCCGCCGGCTCGCAGCCCCCGCAGTAAAGCGACTGCAGCTGGCGGCGCAGATCGGGCAGCGATGGGCCGCTCGCGCAATCGGGCATGCTCACTCGGGTGCCGCCGCCCCAGGCGCAGTCCGTCGTGTCGGCGCGCCAGCCGCCACTGTGAGCGCTCTCGCGAAGCGTCGGCATGCCATTGCCGAGCAAGCGGTCGAGGGCCTGGCCGTTCTGGCCCGGCAGATAGCGCGGCGCCGAGCCGTTGCGTGCGCCAAGGCCGTCGACG